>SBHD01000035.1 GCA_006226345.1 Bacteroidota bacterium
GTCATAATAACAATGCAGGCCCGGGAAGTCTCCCGGGCCTGCATTGTTATTATGACTGGCGTTTCTTAAAACGGTATGAATACAGATCCGGCTCCCCCTCATAATATCCGTCGATTATTACGTGGTTGTAAGCATTCCGAATCCCTTCTATTGCTTCTGCCATATTGGCCACCCGTTTACCGTTAACACCGGTTATGATAAAACCGGGTTGCATATTCGTGTCATGTACAACACTCCCCTTGCGTACACTGAGGACCATAGCACCATGGATCCGCATCCGCCGGCGCTCATCTCTTGACAGCTCGCGCAGCGCAATACCCAAATCTTTTTCTAACTCATAACCATTGATCTGAAGGGCTGTTCCTACTGCGTTATTTTTATCCTTCAACAATACACTTGCCTGATTACGGCGGCCATTTCGCCAGAATTCCACCTGAATCTTATCACCAGGCCTGAAGCGGCCAATATATTCCTGCAATTCCGGTGAACGCCGGACCAGCGTATTATTCAATCCCAGAATTACATCGCCTTCCTCCAGTCCGGCGTCAGCTGCAGCACTGTTCTTATTCACCCGTGTCACACGGACACCTTCAGCATTGGGCAAGCCGATATCCCGGGCCATTTCAATATTCAGGTCTTCAATAGTAACACCCAAAAAGGCACGTTGCACATCGCCATATTCCCGGAGATCGCGGATCACCTTCTGTACCAGGTTGGACGGTACTGCGAAGGAGTAACCTTCATAACTACCGGATTCTGTAATAATTGCTGTATTGATCCCCACCAACTCCCCAACTGTATTGACCAACGCTCCACCACTATTGCCCGGGTTTACGGCCGCATCTGTTTGGATAAACGATTCAATACTGGTCACTCCGCCAAGAATATTGATATTCCGGCCCTTGGCACTGACGATCCCTGCTGTCACCGTGCTTTCCAGGTTAAAGGGATTCCCCACCGCCAACACCCACTCGCCGACATTAACGGAATCACTGTTGCCGAAAAGCATGAAGGGCAGATCATACTCTTCTATCTTCAGCAGGGCTATATCGGTCGAAGGATCGGACCCAACAAGCTCTGCCTTATACTCGCGTTTGTCAGATAGCGTCACCTTAATGTCCCGGCTGTGTTCCACAACATGGTGGTTGGTAACAATATAACCATCCGGCGACATGATCACACCGGACCCCGAGGAACCGGTCAGGGTTGTGCCCCCCCAGATTCCTCCACCCGATTCCAGCAATGCCCGGATATTCACTACGGCAGGTGTAGCGACTTCTGCTGCCGAAGTAAAATCCGTCGGTGCTGACGAGTAAAACCCTCCGTTCGAACGGGCATTGAACAACTTGTCCACAAGTCCAGCATACCGGGCGTCACCCGATTTGTCCGACTGCTCCCATTGGACCTGTACGGGCTTCTCAAACTGGCGGTAAATAAAGACCGATAACAAGGCACTGGAAAGTGATACAATGAAAAGCTGAACATATCGATTCATAGCCATGATGCGTAATTTTCCGATAACTAATGGTCCGGACCTGCCCCGGTGCTCCTGCAGCAGCACCAACCGGTTGAATTAAGACAAATTTGAGACTCAATTGTTAGACAATAAAGTCATGATAAGCGTAAAAACCATGCCTCTTAACGCTTCTTAACATTTAATTGTCAAAGTCTTTCGCATTTTCGCAAAAAATCAAAAGATGGAATTCTGGAAATACCAGGGAGCCGGCAATGATTTCATACTTCTGGACCAGCGCCAACAGCAATGGATCAGCCGGTCCGACACTGACCTTGTCGCCTTTTTGTGCGACCGCCATTTCGGCATTGGCGCTGACGGGCTTATTTTGTTGCAACTGCATCCCGATTACGATTTTGAAATGATCTATTTCAACGCAGACGGACGGGAAAGTAGTATGTGTGGCAATGGGGGAAGATGTATTGTTGCGTTTGCCCATAAGTTAGGACTCACAACCCACAATTGCCGGTTTCTGGCAATTGACGGTCCGCATGAAGCCATTATCCCGGAACCCACAGATCCTGCACGAACTGATTGGGTCGAATTGAAAATGAGCAATGTCGATGCGCTGGAGGCGCTGCTTCCGCCTGCAATGCCGGAAGCAGCGCCTCCTCCCGGACAGGATTTCCAGCCATCCTCTTTCATTCTGGATACGGGGTCACCGCATTATGTCCGTTTTGTGCCTCTACTGGATCAACTTGATATCGTACAGGAAGGCAGAGCCATTCGGTATTCAGACCGCTTTAAAGCCGCAGGTATCAATGTCAACCTGGTACAGGCATATCCGGACCACCTCGTCATACGCACCTACGAGCGAGGGGTGGAAAATGAAACCCTGGCCTGTGGCACCGGGGTTACGGCTGCGGCCCTGGCCTATTCGCGGCACAAAGGATTTCCGCCAGGAAAAACCAGCATTCTGGTCAAGGCCCGGGGCGGAGACTTGTGTGTGAATTTCACCGTACAGCCAAATGGTACTTTTCGGGACATCTGGCTCTGCGGACCTGCAAAGGAGGTCTTTCAGGGGACGGTCTATCTGCCCAATTCCTAATATATAAACCACAAGCATGTTCAGGCAAATCTTTGCAATATTAATACTGGCAACTTGCAGTATTTCACTTTCTGCTCAACCAGACAGTCTGGCAGATGCCGGACTGCTGCCATTTATCCAGGAAGGGCGAAAAGAAATGATCCGATCGTTTGAAGAAACGAACAGGCCGGAAGTACAGTTTTGGATGGATTCTTTGCAGCGGCTTGAAAATGAGTTGTTCCTGACGCTTCAGTGGGATGAACGCTGGCTGCTTTACCTCTGGCTGGAAAACTATTCGGCGTTGTTTGCAGAGGTCCAGATATTTGACTCCGGGCTGGAGGAAGTGGAGTTGTTGAAACTGGCCCCGCCCCCAGACAGTCTGTTCCAGCATCTGGATGTTCGGTTATATGAAGAGCGTGCTTATCTGTTTGACCAGGTGCGCAAGGCCTGGCTTTCTGCAGAAGAACGGGCCTTCACCAGTCTGCTGATCAATTATCTCCTCCGGCTGAGCACAGAGGAGCCGGAAGCATCAGCCTTCGACAAACAACTCAACGCATTTCTGAAAGAATATCCATCGTCTCGCTTTACCTGGTATATCCACCGGCATTTGTACAATATCAAACCACCCGGGAATTGGGCCTTTTGTATGGATTTGCTCTTTCTGAATGGCAACTGGACGGAGGGCATGGAACGCACCTTACGCCCTGCTTATGGTGGTGAAATCGCTCTCGGCTATTGGGTCAAGCGGTGGAATGCGGGCCTCAGGCTTGCTGTCGGCGGCCAAAAACTGGATCGCGATATGGACGAAAAAGGTTTTATCTGGCCGGAGGAAGACCCCTCTACTTTTTTCGCGATAGAGTTGGAAACCGGGTACGATATCTACAACAAACCCCGGCTCCGTATTTTCCCTTCATTCGGAGGCGGATTCGGCAGCGTTCGCCCATCGGAGAATGAGGAAGAGCCCAACCCGGTTTATTACGACCATTTCAAATTTAACGGATGGCATCTCACTACTGCCTTACAGGCGGATGTAAAATTTAACCTCAAATCCAAAAAAGTCGCCACCACATATCACGGCGTACGGGTACGAATCGGGCACCGATGGCTGAATTTCGAACCCCGGAATCCCGCAATGCAAGGCAATATGTTTTTCTTTGCGGTAGGATATACAATTTTCGGCCGTCAGCCCCGGTATTAAGAATCAAACCCGGTGACTGCAATAAAAGCTCCGTGCCTTCCATGCCAACACCTGTCCCCTTTGACTGGCTTTCCGACCTGAATCCCGCTTTAAATGCCCAGCGTGCCTGGGAAGACGGCAACTACGATGCTCCAAGGTTATTCCACCTGGTGTACAACCCCGACGGGCCATTTGCTATCTCATGTGGTGCAGGCCTTCTGGCCGAACACGTCCGGCGTTTTCGATTCACTCCCGACCTTATCCTGCACATGGGGCAAATCACCGATGACAACCGGCGCCCGGTCTTCAGTGAAAGTTTTTTGAATCATCTGCAACGGCTAAGGCTGCGGGTAAATGTTTGGGCCGCCCCGGAAGGCATGCTACTGTTGCCCGGAGAGCCGCTGGCCGTCATTCGGGGTCCTTACGAACAGGTGTTGCTCATGGAAACCGCGCTGACCTGGTTGATGTGGCGGTCCACACAATGGGCGACCCGAATGGCCTACCACCGCTGGGAGAACCAGTATTGGCGAGAGGAAGATACCCCCTTAGCTCCCGTCATTCCATTTAATTTCGATGGCTGGAAAATTCGGGCTGCATACATTGGTGGCGCCTTCGCAGATGAAATATTAGAAACAATCAAAACCCCCAGCAGGATGCCTGAACCGGGTGAAGGGCTCATCCATATACCCTACCCCGGGCAAAACACCCTGCCGCTGACTCAAATCAGGCGGGTATATAAGGGAAACCATGCACTTGGGGATATTTGGCTCACGCCGGAAATGGAAGAGCGCGCCAGCGTGAGCAAAACCAGTGCAGAAATTGTAGACGTGCATACAAAAAGGCACCGCACGCTGAAATTCCGCCGGTTTCAAAACATGTATCAGCCCCTATTGGTTAAAGGACATCCTGTGTTGGCGAACCAACGATTGGCCTACCTCCGCCAGCGAATGTTGAAACAACTGGAGGCCTTTCATTTTGCGCCTTTAAGCAAATACCCCAGCGGCTGGCTGGCTTAGTATCACTCCGAGAGTGCGCGCTTATAGGTTTCCAGACAACGTTCCCGGGCAAATTTATGGTCCACCACCGGTCGGGGATATGCCGGGCTGTTCCACTCCGGCACCCATTTCCGGATGTATTTGAATTCCGGGTCAAATTTTTTTGTTTGCTCAGCAGGATTGAAGATCCTGAAATAAGGCGCCGCATCCGTACCGCACCCCGCAGCCCATTGCCATCCGCCATTATTACTGGCCAGATCAAAGTCCAACAGTTTTTGAGCAAAATAGGCTTCTCCAAGGCGCCAGTCTATCAATAAGTGCTTGGTGAGAAAGCTGGCTGTTATCATACGCACCCGGTTATGCATGTATCCGGTGGCATTCAATTCCCGCATGCCCGCATCCACGATCGGGTACCCCGTCTTTCCCTGACACCACAATTCGAACTCTTCGGGCACCTGTCTCCAGGGAATACGGGCATACTGAGGCTTGAACGGCTGGTCAACCACGTGCGGGAAATGAGCCAGAATCTGGCTGTAAAAATCCCTCCAGATCAGTTCATTCAGATATGTTTCACTTAATGCCCTGGCCCGCTGTGCCTTCTCCCGGATACTGATCGTCCCAAACCGAAAATGTACCCCAAGGCGGGAAGTACCTTCCATGCCCGGAAAATCCCGCGTCTTATCATAATCCCGGATCCTGCCTTGCGAAACCGTTGCAGGAGGAAAGGGAATTCCGGCTGGCTCAAAGCCAATTTCAGCAAGTACTGGCAACGGTAACGGCCGGGTTTTCAGGAAAGTATCGAAAAACCGGCTGTTCGGATAAGATGCCAGGAAAAACGGCACCCGCTCCAGCCTCCCGGTTTCATCCGGTACTTCCAGCCAGCGGGAATCCAGCATGGCCTTCCACTTCCTGCTGTATGGTGTAAATACCGTGTATGGCTTTCCATCGTCTTTGAGTATCTCATCCCGTTCGAAAATAACATGATCTTTGAAGTCGCGCAGGGGAATTAATGCCTTTTCCAGTAAGGTACGGACCGCCTGATCCCGTTGCAGGGTATAGGGTTCATAATCGCGGTTCGTATATACAGCCTTGACATTATAGTCCTGCAACAAGGTAGTCCACACCTGAGCAGGGTCCCCAATCCGGACATCCAGTGTACTTCCGAATGACTCCAGCCGCGCTTTTAATGTTTGTACTGCCTGATGAATAAACTCCACCCGCGCATCTTTGCGGTCCGTCAGATCATCCAGGATATTTGTATCAAAAATAAAAACCGGCAATACAGGTAGTCCGCTTTTCAGGGCGTGGTACAAGCCTGCATTGTCATCCAGCCGCAGGTCCCGGCGGAACCAGAATAGTGCAACTTCTTCAACCATGTATATTGTAAGGTTCGGTAAAGCGGATCAAGGATATATTACTCTGCTACTGACACAGAACAATACCCTGCCCGACAGGTTCTCGGACAAGGTAAAAAAAAGAGCGCCCGGAGCAAAACTCATGCTCCGGGCGCTCTTGTGAACACAGGTAATGCCTTCATCAGAATCCATCACCATCCAGGATATTACCCAGGCCGCCAAGCACACTGCCTTCACCTTTGCCTTTCGTTGTGCCATACTGCAGAATGCGCGCCGCCAGGCGGCTGACCGGCAGCGATTGCAGCCAAACTTTCCCTGGCCCGCGCAGCACGGCAAAAAACAAACCTTCGCCACCGAAAACCATATTCCGGATCCCTTTCACAAATTGTATATCATAGTCAACCCGGTGGGTAAACGCTACAATACAGCCGGTGTCAACCCGCAGGGTTTCGCCCACTTCCAGTTCTCGTTCCAGGATATATCCGCCGGCATGCACAAAGGCCATGCCGTCTCCTTCCAGCTTTTGCATAATAAAGCCTTCGCCGCCGAACAAGCCTGTACCCAAACGGCGTTGAAATTCAATACCAACCTGCACGCCTTTTGCTGCGCAGAGGAAAGCATCTTTCTGACAGATCACCTTTCCTCCCAGTTCCATAAGATCCAACGGTACAATCTTGCCGGCGTACGGCGCCGCAAATGTAGCACGTTGCTTGCCCGGCACCATATTGGTAAATGTGGTCATGAACAGGCTTTCTCCGGTTAGCAATCGTTTTCCGGCAGACATCATTTTCCCCAGGAATCCCTGTGCACGATCGCTCCCGTCTCCAAAAACAGTAGCCATTTCAATGCCTTCATCCATGAACATAAAACTGCCGGATTCGGCTATGACAGTTTCCTGTGGATCCAGTTCGATCTCCACACATTGCATTTCCTCCCCATAAATATGATAATCGATTTCGTGATCTCGACGCATGTTTCAGTTTAAATTTGCTTTATAGATGTTTCTAAAGTGTGTTTAACCGGTCAGGCTAATTGTCCGGACCCGGTGGCAACTTTTCCCAAAATTGCAGGCTAAACGCTGGTGGCCGGATATTTTACCGACGAGCGCCCCGTACTTTTCGGCCAACGCAGGCCGGAAGGGTTACCGGTAAATCCATCAATCCCACTTAAAGTAAACACCGGCACTCAGGCCGGGACTTTCCGGCACATGCTTTGCCCAAACGGCACCTGCGCCTGATACCACAATGCCAACAATCCGGTTGATCTCCCAAATACCTTTGATCCCGATAGAAGCCCAACCTTGATCATTTACATACAAGCCGGTCAGTACATCCAGGGGCGGAAGGGAACGTGCGCCATTTTCAAAAGGCAATACCAGATGAGAGAAACCTATCACCCAAACAGAGGCCAATTTTATGCCTCCTTCTGCACCAATCCGGGCGAAATGGCTGTAATCATTAGTCCGGAACCCAATGCCTCCAAATGCCTGCCAGTACAACCGCTCAAAGCCCATTCCAGCGCTAACGGTGGGTTGCATCGTCCAACTGTCGAACCCGGTGCGCAATCCGGCTGAATAATCCATTTGCTTGCTGGGTACATCAACCTGCAACCCAGCACTAAGGGCCAGGGAGCCGGTTAATACCTGATGTCGCAAGGCCAGACTGATGTTTCCCAGTCCGGAAATGGAACCAGTATCTTCCTGTGCAAAGAAATAAGGAGAATCCGGGTTTCGGGCACCCCGGGAATTGAATACAACGGGCGCCGATATGATAGCCGTAGTCCGGCTGGAAATACCATATTCGCCGTAGAACTGGACGGCCTGTTCCGAGACTTCCCGGATCATGTCTATGGATGCACCATTCGCTCCAAACAGGGAAGTATATGTCGGGATTGTCTGATAACTCAACTGGGTATAAAAACCCGCCTCGCTACGTGCCCATGGACTCTGGGCAGCCAGCAGCACAGGGAACTGCAGCAGTACGACAATAAGGACAATACGCATGACGGTTTGGTATTAGGGCATAAAACTCAATTGTTTTTGAACTCGCCAGTTATGGTTTGTTTTAATACACGCATATACGTCTTTTCATCGATCAGCAACCGAACCACATTCCCGTCAATTTTGGTCACCTTCCCTACGATGCCGGCACTCGTTACTACCTCCATTCCTTCACGCAGCCCATCAATAAATTTTTGTTGATCCTTTTGCCGCTTCACCTGTGGCCGGATCAGAAAAAAGTAGAATACAACAATGATCAACAAAGGGAACAACAGTCCCATCAGCGGGCTACCGCCACCATCTGCCTGGAGTAGAATAAATTGTAACATATTTTTTCGGTTTTATAAAAAAGCACCCCGGCACATCATAGTACCGGGATGCACAAAAGTAACTTTTCCTGTTGGTAAAAAGCAGAACCCTGCCGGGTTGCCGATTTTATTTTATGTCAAACATGCTGTCTGCCAATCCGGCATTTACCTTGATCTCTGTAATAGTCCCTTTCATTGGCACCGGGAAAAGGCCGTTTATCGTCAGACTGTGCGGGAAAAGCACACCTCCTACGGGTTTATAATCGCCAATTTCCGTCGTTACGGTAGCCGGTTGTCCGTCCGGTCCGACACTGGTGCTTTCCTCCCGGACCTTCAGGCTGGAGGTCATATCGTAGTATTCAGTTGTCTTTTTGCCATCCGAACGTTCAACACTCAGGACATAGGCGTTTTTCCCGTTAATGGGCTCCACACCTTTCAGGGTAACAGCATAATCACCGCCCAGGTAATTCGCTTCCTTAAAGAAAGCCGCCTGCTCTTTCATATCCAGCAATTCTTCTCCCTCCAGTGCACGCTGTCCACCCATGCCTGACTCCATAGCTTTTTCGCCATCGTACACCCGGTTGGACATAACATTGCCCTGCATGGACATGGCAATAGCAACTTTATTACCGCCTTTTTGCGAAATCGCCATTTCGAAGGTCGGCCCCGGCGTAACCAGGTTTGCCTTCATCTGAACATCCTTCAATCCAGCGATTTTTTTGGTGCCACCGATGGCGTTCACATAATCAGACAGGATCGTTTCAGCAGTTACACCCTCCGGAATAGCGACATTCGTTTCCTTGACCGGATTACCATAAGTGTCATACATATTGATCTTGCCATCCGGGACAAACTGCTTCAGATCATCCAGTACATCCTCTTTGTTTCCCACTACGAGGATATAGGCCTGATCCGGGTGTACATATTTCTTGGCCATTGCCATTATATCCTGGGCGGTGGTATTCTGAAGTGTAGTCAGATACTTTTCATAGTAGTCTTCCGGCAACTTATAACGCGCCGTGTTCAAAGCAAAGTTGGCGATCGTTCCAGGGCGTTCCAGGCTTTGGGAAAACTGGCCTGTCAGTACGTTTTTTACCAGTTGCAGTTCATCTTCCGGCACCTGCTCGGTGCGCATACGGTTCAGTTCTTTCATGAATTCAATGATCGAACTATCGGTAACCTCGTTCCGTACACTTGCATTTGCGTTGAAACTGCCGATCAGTTCATCTGCAGACAGGGAGGTACGGGCACCATATGTGTATCCATGCCCCTCACGCAGGTTGGCATTGACCCGGCTATTGAAATAGGCGCCCAAAATGGTATTCATCAACCGGGACGGGATCACATCCGGGCTGTTGGGGGGCAGTTCAACCGGATAGGTAATGTTAATCACAGACTGCACGGCACCGGACTTGTGTACAAAATCGACCTGCGTTTTTTCAGGTCCCTGAGGCACTGCATACTTGTTGCCGGGTACTTCGCCGGAAGCCCATTTCCCAAAATACTTCTGGGCCTTGGCCATGGCGTCTTTCTTGCTGATATCACCGACAACCACCAGGTAGGAGATGTTGGGCTTGAAGTAGGTCTGGTAATGCTTTTTGATCTGATCCAGGTTGATCTTAGCCAACGTCTCTTCCGTCATGATCTCGCCATAGGGATGGCCTTTCCCGTAGCGGAGAATGGAGGAAACATTCCCGGCAATAGCATCCGCCTCGTCCTTCGACGACGCCAGGGCGCTTTCAGCCTGTTTTTTGAATTTTGTCAGTTCTTCTTCCGGGAAGGACGGGTTAAACAGCACATCGGTCATCAACTCGAGCAGTTTGTCTGCATGCTTGGAAAGGCTGGAGCCCGAGACCCCATTATCATCTGAGTATAACTGGGCGCCGATAAAATCAACCTCTTCATCCAGTTGGGCCTTGGTACGGGAAGTAGTGCCCTTACTGAGCAATTCACCCATCGCGTCTACATAACCGATCGCATCTTTTTCCAGTACCGGATCGTAGTCTACAAAGAGACGGAAAGACACCTGCGGCAGTTTATGGTTCTCCACGACAATTACGGTCAGACCATTGTCCAGTTTGGTTGTTTCCGCCTTGCCGATTTGAATCTTGGGCGGTGTTCCTGCCTTTGGCGCACCCTTGCGAACTTCGCCGCTGGGTACGGGTATGACAGGCGCACCACTTTTAGTAGTCTGGGCAGAGGCTGGGGTAATTAATTGTGTTGCTGCCAAAAGGCCGGCAATCAATATGCTAAAATACTTTTTCATTGTAATACTTGTTATTACACGGTTGGTTTGGATAAGTTAATTGGAGTCGGATAGCGAGATCAGGGTTGCTGGGTTTTCGGCAACCAGTACAACACCACACGGCTGTTTGGGGCGAAATATTTCTTTGCCACACGCTGGATATCCTCACGCGTCACTTTCCGGTAGCGCTCCAGTTCGGTGTTGATCAGGTTGGCATCCCCATAGTACATCTCATAGTTCGCCAGGCTTTCGGCAATACCTGCCACAGTGTTATTTGCTGTGACAAAGTCTGCCTCGACCTGGTTTTGAAGTTTTTGATACTCGGCCTCAGAAATGAGATTTGTTTTTACGTCTTCAACAACAGCATCCATGGCCGCTTCCAGGTCTGCCGGCTCGACACCCATATTGGCAATGGAATACATGATGCTGGGACCCGGGTCTTCCAGATCGAATGTGAACGAACCTGCCGCAACAGCCTTTTGTTGCTCGTCTACGATCTGTTTTTGCATACGGCTGCTTTGTCCCTGGCTTAACAGCATGGACAACATTTTAACAGCATAGAAGTCCGCCGTACCCTGGGCCGGAACCTTGTAAGTAAATACCACTGCCGGCAACTGTACATTGTCATAAACCGTATCCCGTACCTGCGTGGTCCGGTCGGGCTCCACGATCTTAGGACGGTATACTTCTCCCTTGCCTTTAGGAATATCCTTGAAGTAGACATCAATTAACTTTTTGGTCTGTTCGATATCGATATCACCGGCAATGGACAATATAGCGTTATCCGGACGATAGAAGTCTTTGTAAAACTGTTTGTAGTCCTGCTCTTCGGCAGCATCCAGGTGCTCCATGGAGCCGATAACGGAATGCTGGTAGGGGTGTTTGGTATACAACCGGCCAAGCGACTCTTCGAGGAG
Organism: Bacteroidota bacterium; assembly: GCA_006226345.1. GTDB lineage: Bacteria > Bacteroidota > Bacteroidia > Chitinophagales > Saprospiraceae > M3007. The sequence continues at coordinate 11,537 of SBHD01000035.1, forward strand.
GCGGCCATAGGGCTGGTTATCAATGCGGAGGCGGCGTTCTTCTTTGACCACCTGCCGCTGGGTTTCGATCCCCTCATTTTCAACTTTGGCATGGAGCATACGCTCGCTCTCCAGCCAGAGGCCGAGTGCCAGCTGGTTACTGGGTAGTACTTCGTAGTAATAGGTGCGATCGTACCAGGTATTGGCGTTGTTGAAGCCGCCAGCCTCGCTGATGTAATCATCAAATTCTCCGCGGGCAATATTTTCCGACCCCTCAAAAAGCAGGTGCTCGAAAAAGTGGGCGAATCCAGTCCGGTCCGGCTTTTCATTTTTCGACCCGACATGGTACATTACAGAAACCGCTACAATTGGCGTAGAATGATCTTCGTGCAAAAGTACTTTCAGGCCATTTGGCATATCATATTCAACAAACTTAATGTTCTGGCCGAACGACACGCTCAGGCCGCTAAGCATAAAACAGATAACTGGAATAAGTCCTTTCATAATCTGATTTTGTAAATGAATGGATTGGTTAAAAGAACGGTGGGATTTGACGGCGCGAAATTGCACAGATTCTGTGGTATAAACGATCGGATTCGATAAACATTTGGCAACTTTCGGCAAATAACATCCGTTCATCCAGTCAGTGCCGGAATATGCATGCCCCAATACCGTTCTGCCCACATTAAAGAAAAGGGCCAGGTGTTGACCTGTCCCTTTTCTCTAATAAAAAAATTGATCAGAATAACCAGTTGAATATCCGTCAAACAAACTTATCCGCGCAGGAAGAGGAAGCGAAAGCATCAGGCTTTGCCTTGAACACAAACCCCATGCTCAGGATATAACCCATCGCTTCCTTGAGCGCGGTATTACTTTCGAAAGACGGGTCTGTATTGATGTCAGCGTGTACTTCCAACGCAACATCGTACAAGTCGAGCAATTCACAAAGGGAGTAAGCCACCTCTACAGAACGGCCTACCTCAAGGATCATACGCTCGCGAAGCGTCATCTTTCTGGATGTTTTGTGGTTGGCGATAAACATGAACCCGCCGCGTTTTTCCCGAAGGAATACGATCACCGTGGCAAAGTGTACATCGCTGCCAATCACCTGAGAGTCCGTACCAATACAGACTTTCAAACGATAGCCGGCAGCAGTTTCCCGCTCGATGGTTTCTTCCACCGCTTCCAGCAGACTTTTTTCAATGCGTTGACCATTTAGTCTTCTCCATTGCATGGCGTAATCATGTTTCGGTGAGCAATGCAGGGCAAATACAGTATTGCCCAAATATTGACTCAAAATTAAAATCAAAAACAGAATAATTTCCGGCTAACGGGAAAATTAATAGTTTTTTAAACAATACTTTTACCTGATAAAGTTCCCGGAACGAAGAAAATGAATAAAGCGGCTTTTCTGCATCGGATCAATTCCCCTTTCAAAATGTGGCTTTACCTGCTGTGGAAGTTGCCTTCAGCCTGGTTTATGGGTATCCGGGTCCTGTCCTGTGACTCCGAACAGGCTTCGGTGCTGCTCCCCTATAGCTGGCGTTCACAGAATCCGTTCCGGTCGATCTATTTTGCCGCGCAGTGCGCCGCCGGTGAGCTATCAACCGGCTTACTGGGCCTGGCAGCCATTCAGGACTGCCCCCCTGTGTCCATGCTAGTTATTAGAGTGGAAGCGGAATTTAAGAAAAAGGCTGCGGCTCCCCTTACATTCACCTGCACAGCAGGCAGCCAGGTAACCGATACCATCCGGCAGGCATTGGAAACCAGCTCCGCGCAAACCATTCGCATGGAGTCCACTGGCCGGCTGCCCGATGGTACCGAAGCGGCAAAGATCTGGATAACCTGGTCCTTCAAACGAAAGACACAAGCCAGTTAAAGGCTGGTACAACACAACGGGCGCCCGGTCAGTAAAATTGACCGGGCGCCCGTTGTGTTGATTATCAATAGATCAGAACCGGTTAGTTGATCACCAGCTCGTACGGCAGACGCGCCTGCACACCTTTGTTCTTTCGGAAATCCTGCAAGGTCTTGTACACCGGGTACATATCACCTAATTCAGAACGGATTAACCAGGCCTTGATCTCGTCATCCGAACTTTTGCTTTTATCAAATTTTTCCAGCAACTGTTCCAGCCCACTCTTGGTACGCGGATATTCGTCGATCCGGTATTTTTCCACACCAGCCAGCCCTGATGCGGCTTGCAACGCGCGATCCAGCCCGCCCAGGTCGTCCACCAGACCAATGGCTTTAGCCTTTTCACCCGCCCATACACGGCCTTGTGCGATCTCATTCACCGCTTCTGGTGTCATGTCCCGCCCTTTTGCGACGGTTTCCAGGAAGCCCTCATAGATCCATTCCACCCGGTCCTGGATCAACTTGGCTTCTTCAGGGGAGAAATCGTAGAATGGCGTTCCGAATGCAGAAAAACGACCGGTACGAACGGTATCTACCGTAATACCCAGTTTGTTTTTCATGGTTTTCTGCAGGATCGGCACAATGCCAAATACGCCAATGGAACCAGTGATAGTATTGGGCTCAGCAAAAATACTGTCGGCCTGGCAGGCAATATAATACCCGCCCGAAGCCGCTACATCGCCCATGCTGACTACGACCGGCTTACCGGCGTCCTGACATAATCTGACTTCGCGCAGGATGTTCTCGCTGGCCAGCACACTGCCCCCGGGAGAATTGATCCGGAGCACGATCGCCTTCACGCGGTCGTCCTTCCGGATGCGGCGCAGGATCTTCACATACTTGCCATCTGCCACATCGCCCGGATCCCCCTTTTCACCGTCTACAATGGTACCCTCGGCATATACTACAGCGATCTTATCTTTTGACGACAGGTCAAACTTTTTCACCCGCGACTGAAAATAGTCTTCGATACTGATACGGTTAAGTTTTTCATCTTCGTTCAGTCCGATCCTGGTTTTCAGTCCCTCCAGCGCTTCGTCCTCGTAAACGATCTTGTCGATCAGCCCGCTGTTGACTGCTCCTTTGGCACTACGCCCTTCAAATTTATCCGCAATATTCCGAAGTTCCGGCTCCGGAATTTTCCGGCTGGCACTGATATCTGCAATCATTTCACCGTACAAGGCCCCCAGGTATTCCCGGATCTGCAACCGGTTTTCATCGCTCATCTGATCCAGCCGGAAGGGTTCGGTCGCACTTTTAAATTTGCCGGCATAAAAAATACGCATCTGCACATCCAGTTTGTCCAACATTCCTTTGTAGAACAGGATCATACTGGAAAGACCACGGAAATCAACCGCTCCCATCGGGTTTAGCAGTACCTCATCTGCGGCAGATGCGATATAATAGGCGTTCTGAGTATAAACACTGGAATAGGAAACCACGAACTTACCGGAAGATTTAAAATCCAGCAGCGCATTCCGCAGTACGGAAGAAGTAGCTTTACCGGCAGCCAGGTACATGGCGTTGATATAGATCCCTTTAATATCCGGGTCCTCTTTGGCCTCTTTGATTGCTTTGACCATATCCGTCAGGCCCAGCACATCTTTGCTATCCAGGGAAAACGGATCAAGGGGGAGATTATTGGTTTTTTCCGGGATCGGCATTTCAAATTTGAGCTCCAACACAGAGTTTGGACGAATAGCAACTTTTTCTTTTTCCATTGCCTTGCCGGCAAAATTAGAGAGCATGCCAAGCCCTACAAAAAGCAAGAGAACCAGGGCCAGGAAAGTGCCCAGGCACGAAGCGAAAATGAACTTGAAAAACTGATTCATATGTTCGGAAAATAAAGCC
>SBHD01000272.1 GCA_006226345.1 Bacteroidota bacterium
GAGCAAATTTGCTCACGGGGCGCTTTTTGTTTCAGGTCTTGCATTAATGCACTACTACCTTAACCACAGCCCGGCCATGACTTGTAAGGGCTTCAACAAAATAAACACCCCGCCGCACCGGTAACCGGACCTCTGAATCGTTACCCTCCCAAACCAGTTGCCCGGCTGCATTCCAGGCCCGGACTCCGGCCAATCTGGTTCCGGACGGAACCACCACCCGAACCCGGCCATCCGATGTAAATGTCGGCACGATGGCAATGGCCGGCCGAACGGCCGCCTTGGTGGAAACAGGCGAAACAGGCAGATCCTCCAGGCTCACAGTGCCAATCAGAACGGGCGACCGGTCGGCTGCATCAAACATGACCCGGAAGCTATCGATCTCCGGAGTGGATACCGCAAACATAGGATCCATCCACTTTGGCGGCAGGCTCTGATACCAGATCTTAGCCGATACTGAAAATGTGCCGGTGTAGCCATTGATCGGGATGTGAAAATGCAGTACATCTGACCCGGAGCCTTCTGTACCTGACCCATCCAGATTAAAGTCAGCATCAGTGCCTGCCCGCCCAATGATCTGCGTGGTGTCATAAACTGGATCACTGCGCAGAAAGCCTTGCGGTACCAGCCGGTTGTCCTTAAGCGGGAAAGCACCACGTTCCAATACATTAGTAAAATTCCCGGCCACATCACCCGGCACCATTTCATAGATCTGGACCTGTTCCGGATGGTTGATCACATCGTAATGTGGTTCGAAATTGGCATCTTCATCCTGTATCCGGAACTCCGGATCATACCTGCCGGAATGAAAGACCGTTTCCCCGGATGCATTTTTCACCTCAAACTCCACCCACGCTCTTCGGGCAGGATATCCGGAAGGAAACTTGTGTCCGGCTTTATTAACTAGTTTCAGGTCAAAGTATGCCGTATCCCCATCCAGGATTCGCGGGACAAGTTCCAGGTCAAGTGTTTTTTGCTGCAGCATGCGTAGCGTGGCAGCTATTGTACTGTCAAACTGTGCTTCAGTAGCCGGAATTCCCAGCTTATCCAGGTTTGCCTTCATCAGTTCCAGCATGGTCACATTGGCACCTGCAAGTTCATGTACACCAAAAGGAAACTGCGGCGTCAGGAACTGATAATTAGCCGAAATAATGATCTCATCCAACAACTGCGGTATATGACAGCCCTGGCAGGTGATATTCCCATGATCGTCATCGTACCGGCTGTTCAGCCATTCGTGGTAGGTGGCCTGTTCAATAAAAGTACCACCAGTAAAGGCACCGGAAAGGTCTACCGTATTGGTAATAAGGGTATGGCATCCTGCACATAATCCGGCATCGCCCATGTGCGCTCCATACAAGGGCGTAATCCCAACGAAATCACGCATAGGGGGCACAAATGGCACATCATAAGGTCCATATGCCACCCGGATATAGTTGGTATCAAAGTAAAGTTCACCGGAATGAAGGCTCCCCAGCTGATTAGGGGCCTGGGCATGACATGCCTGACAGGTGACACCGTCCAGCCCCAACGTATCGGCATACATTTCATACAGGGTATAATGGGTTTGTTTCCTTTTCAGCTTAGCCTGGTAATGGCCCGCCGGAGCATGGCAGGATGTACACTTGTCCTGGAGTTCCAGACTATGGGAAGGATTGACCAGTATCTCATGAGTCACTTTCGCCCGCCAAAAGGGATCCCTGGCCGAATTGGCCATCATAGTACTGCGCCAATCGTCGTAGATATTTACATCCTGCCCACTTGAGGTGACCAATGCCAGGCCTGTTGAATCCAGGCCATGGCAACCGCTGCAGGTCCGGGAAGTTGGAAATAGAATGTTAGAATCGATTGGGAGTGCCCCGGTTGGATCCGTGAGGGGGAAATGCCCTTCCTGCCGGATCAACTGAGGCCAGTGTTTTTTTAGAAATGCCAATTCTGCCGGGTGATGGAAGGCAGAGGCAGAGGCAGATTCAGACCCTGAAAACTCCGCCAATACAAGTAGCAGAACGGGAAAGGCCAGCGCCAACACAAGTGTTCTTTTCATGATCATAATGTATTTGTCTAACCAGACTACCACTCCGGGTTTTGGAAAACAGGCAGTCCGGAATACTATGTTTGCAGCAAAAATAAGTGGCCTGGGAAAGGAGGCAAGTTTCAGTTGACCGCTTTGCCCGAACCGGACCAAGTTTGCATCAACTGCTCAACTCCGCGGGAAAGTGGATATCTTTACTGAAGCGCTTCTAAACAGTCAACCCCGGTTTAATATCGCTCCCCGAAATCAACTGTTAGGTCCATGAAGCATATCAGAATGTCCACGCTGGTCTGGTTGCTCCCGCTGTTTTACCTGGCGCACCTCCTGGAGGAATACCTTGCCGGAGAAGGGTTTCCGGTTTGGTTTTCCAGGGTTTTAGGAGCCGACCTGTCGGAAGCAGATTTCATCCTGATCAACAGTATCGGGATCAGTATCTTTATCCTTGCCGCCATCTTTTATACCCGTACCCGCAAAAATACCATCATGGTTACAACCCTGGCGACAGTATTATTCCTGAATGGTTGGGTACATCTTTTTTCCAGCTTTCTTTCCCGAAGTTACAGCCCTGGAACCATTACCGGACTCGTGCTTTACCTACCTTTAGGATACCTGTTGTTCTGTAAATTGCAACCACCATTAACCAGAGGGCAACGTTCCAAAGGAGTCCTGCTCGCAATACTGGCACATCTGGCAATAGCAGCCATTGCGCTGACTATTTAACCAGCTCCTTTATACCGTTTCCAGAACAAACAATTCAATTGCGGAACAGAATTTGAAATATTATTGACCGAAAAGCCGATGTATAGAAACAGGTATAGTTATTCCAAAATCTGTTCTACATTTGAAACTTCCGGTTAAAACACCCGAAACTTATGCTTAAACTTGTTCTGTGCACTGCGTTGCTCGTCAGGATCAGCCTGACCTCAGTAGCGCAACCACCTTATTCCAAACCCAGCCCATTAGGTACATGGCTTACCACGGATGATGAAACCGGAGAAGCCAAAAGTCACATTCAGATCTATGAACACAAAGGCCGGCAATATGGAAAAATAATAAAGGTGTTGCGGGAAAGCCTGAACCATTTATGTGATGAATGCGATGGATACCGCAAGAACAAACCCATTCTGGGAATGGTGATCATTGAAGATATGCAACTTCTTGACGGATATTGGCAAACCGGACGGGTACTTTATCCCCGGCAGGGCAAATGGTACCGGTTAAAATACTGGCTCATGCCAAATGACCCCAACACCCTGGTTGTACGCGGGTATTTGGGCCCGTTCTTTCGTACACAATACTGGACCAGAGTTCAAAATCCGTAAAGCGTGGCTGGAGGGCAGAAAAAGTTTGGAACATTTGAAGGGGTATTTACCCCGTCTATCCTGACGATCCTAGGGGTAATTATGTACCTCAGGCTAGGTTGGGTAGTCGGTAACGCCGGTCTTGGAGGCGCTGTTCTGATCGTACTGATCGCGCACATTATATCGGTAAGTACGGGCTTAAGCATATCCTCCATTGCCACTGACAAAAAAATCGGCGCCGGAGGGGTGTATTATGTCCTGTCCCGCAGCCTGGGGCTACCCATCGGTGGTGCGATCGGATTGACCCTGTTTGTCGGAACGGCCCTGAGCATATCACTTTATCTGGTTGGTTTCAGTGAAAGTATAAATGCTTATTTGGGAGTGCCGGCTACCATAAACGGACTGCGGATAACCGGCAGCCTTGCGCTGCTTGCGCTAACCATTATTGCCTTTATCAGTACGTCCGTCGCGATCAAAACCCAGTTCCTGATCCTGACAGCCATCGCGGTTTCCCTGGTTGCCATCTTCGCAGGACAATCCGATATGGCTCCGGAAACAATACCAGTATTTGGAGATGCGTCCAGCGCTTCCATGGAAACGGTTTTTGCGATCTTTTTTCCGGCCGTGACCGGATTTACCGCCGGGATCGCTATGTCCGGAGACCTCCGGGATCCAAAGAAATCCATTCCGGTTGGGACCATTGGTGCAATCGCAGTTGGCTTTATCGTATACCTGACGCTGGTGTTATACGTGGGCATGCGGGTCAGTCCGGACATCCTAAAGTCTGACAATAATATCATGCAGAAAATCGCCTTCTCTGCTCCGGCCGTCATTGCCGGCATTTGGGGAGCGACATTATCTTCTGCTCTCGGCGGCATCCTCGGAGCACCTCGTATTCTGCAGGCCATGTCTGTCGATCAGATTACACCGCGCCTGTTTGGAAAAGGCGTCGGCATTGACAAGGAGCCCCGGAATGCCCTCATCCTGACTGTTATCCTGGCTGAATCCGGGATTTTGATCGGCGAACTCGACCTCATTGCCCGGATCGTATCCATGTTTTACCTGGCCGCCTATGGCTTCATCAATATTTCATTTTTCCTGGAACGCTGGGCCAGCACTGATTTCAACCCCTCCTTTAAGGTAAACAAGTGGATAGGGCTGATCGGTTTTGCTGCCACTTTTGCCGTTATGTTTAAACTGGATATGCTGGCCATGTTCGCCGCATTTGCCATTATTTCCGGAGTTTACATATGGCTTACCAAAAGGGAGATCGCCCTGGGCACCGGCGATGTCTGGCAAAGCGTTTGGTCGTCCGTTGTAAAGTCCGGGCTTAAACGGATGGTCGTCACAGAAGACCACCGGCGCAACTGGAAGCCCAACATCCTGCTGTTTAGCGGAAGTTCGGAGGCAAGACCCCACCTGCTGGAATTCTCCAAAGCCCTTGCCGGCCGGACTGGCCTGACCACCAATTTTGACCTGATAGAGAATAAAGAGGCCGGTGTACTGTTTCCCAAGCACGAACAAACGATCCAGGATGAACTGCTGAAGCGGTTTGATATTTTCGGCCGCCGGATTGAAGTCCAGAATGTCTTTAAGGGCATCGAAACCATAGCCACCACTTTTGGCTTCTCCGGACTTGATCCCAATACAGTGCTCATGGGTTGGGCCAAAAACACATCTGATCCGATCTGGTTCGCACAAATGACGCAGAAGCTCATCGATCTGGATTACAATGTGTTGTACCTGGATTACGACAAAAGATGGGGGTTTCGGAAGAGGGAGCAACTGGATATCTGGTTCCACGACACAAGCAATAACCCCGAGTTAATGCTTCAGTTGGCCAAGTTCATCTGCGTATCGGCAGACTGGAGGCATGCCACCGTCCGGATATTGGTGGTGAACGATTACTCGGTAGACCGGATGATCATTGAGAACCGGGTAAGGCGGCTGTTGGAGGAACTTCGCATCCAGGCAGCCATTAAAGTGATCAACAATCAGGCAGAAAAGAAACCTTTTTATGAGATCATGAAAACGCTATCCGCGGATGCTGATCTCGTATTCATCGGTATACCGGACATCCAGGAAGGGCAGGAAGCAACTTTTGTGCAACAAACCAACGATCTGGTCTCCGTGATCGGTACCACGTTATTGGTCAAAGCATCTTCAAAGTTCCCGAAAGTTCCACTTGGTCTGATTGATGTTCTGGAACAGGATGATCTTCCTGCAAGACTGGAATCCGACCTGATCCCGTTGAGCATTCCGGCAGACGAAACCGTAGCGATTGCTGTGCAGAAACTGGATGACCAGTTACAACAGGCTGCTGCTTTGTTTGCTGAAATGGCCCTCGACCCGATCCAACAGCATTATCTCCATTTTTTTGCTTCGGTTAGGGACCAGATCGACCAGATGCTGCGCCGGCTGGAGCAGGCATCCGACCAGGAAGACCCGCTGTATGCTATAACCACCGAACTACACCAGATTGGGCATTTGTCCGACAGATTTATCCGGGAAGACCTGGAACAACTATACGGCAATCTTGCCTCCGGGCTTAGCTCCTTTATCCGGACGCGTACAACAATTCTGGCCAATGAACCGGTCAGTCTTAAAATACCGGCCGGACCCGCATCCACAAAATTCAAAAAAGTCAAATGGAGGCAGACGCTGGAACGGTTCAATACAGAATATGGCCAAAGTGGTATTCTGATCGCGCTTCGGGAACACAGCACGGTACATTTCACGATCCTGGAAACCTGCAAAGAGGTTATCGAACACAACCTCAGTAATTTGTTCGATAAGGGTTCCGACAAACCAACTTTTTTGGCGGCCCTGAAGGATATCCACAAGGCCCTGGACGGTGATTACAACAACCTGTTGCAGGAAGCCCAAGGTATCGTGAAAAGGCCGATGGATCATCTCCGCAATACGGACCGGATCATTTGCAACCGCGCTGCGGAAATGGTCCTTACTCCCAAAGGGGAGACTTCCAGGAAAAAGCACGGCCATTCGCTCAAGGAAATGCAGGCGATCCGGAAGGAGATCGATAACTATGCCGGAGTTTGGGCCCACCATCAGGTTCTGTTCCACCGGCAGTTTCATGTAGGGCTGCGCCTGGAACGTGTTGCCTGGGGTATAAAAAAAGCTTCGGAAGACGCTTTGGTGCAGATACAGACAAACTATTTTATCGACCTGCGACAGCATGTTCAGGCGCTCCAGGAAACATTTCCCAAAATTAAAAAAGCAATTAATGCCGGCAAACCACCGGAAGTGCCTGCCACAGAACTGAGCATTGAAGAAGAAAACTCCATTAATTCGGAACTGGTCAACAGCCAGATGATCAACACCATTGGTGTATTAACCGATAGTTTACCGGAAGAGACAGAATTAATGGATGCAGAATCCGTAAAGGCCTTTCCTGCCCTGGAGCAAGGAAGGGCTAAAGAGGTACTGTTAAATGTAAACCGGATAGCTGACCATCTGATCGAAACCAAACTACTGGAGCCGTTCCAGGAAAACACCAACCGGTTTGGTCTGGAGGTTAGTCAGGTCCGAAGCAGGGTGATCAACGCCGCCACCGTCCTGATATATGAAATCAATAATGCCCGGGAAGGACAAAACAACCAGGCATTGCCGGAACAACTTGAAAATGCTGAACGGGAACTGGCAGAAACGACTCTGGAATTGGACCGCCTGGCCAGGCATTTCGAAGCGGAAGTCCGGGAACGGATGGATGCTACAATGGCCATGCTGGATATCCGGAACATTATTAATCAGGCGCGGGAGCTTACCCAGTATGCCCGGAAAAAAACCAAACGGAATCTACTTGTATGGTGGCTTCAGGTGATGCGCGAAGAGCTCAACCGCTGGCGCATGCAGGGAATGCAGTTTATCACCCAGCGGCGTGAAGACATCGCTCTTGCCAGTTTTAACAAGCAATATGCACATATCCGGGGTGACCACACCCGACTCCGGGAATTTGTGGAGGCCACCAGTATGCGTCCGGATGTAGAACAACGCGTACCCTTGTTCTACCGGCATCTGTTTTCCGGAAAGCACCTCAGCCCGGGCTCGAAACTCGATAACCGCAAAAACGAAGTAGCCGAAGCCCTGAAGGCTGTACAGTATATCCGGAATGGCCTTTCCGGCGGCATATTAGTAGCCGGCGAATCCTTGTCCGGCAAGAACTTTTTTACCGATTTCATCGCCAATCAATTAATCCGTGAGAAGCCCTATTACCTGATCCCGCCTCCAGGTGGAGCCAGTTCAGTTAACGACCTGACACAGGCAATTCAGTCAGCCTGCGGACGTAAGACTTCGTCCCGGCACATTCTGGCCACCCTCCCGGCTGGTTCTGTTTTTATCCTTAATGACCTTGAACTTTGGTGGTATAAGTCCGCAGATGGTGACCAGATCCTGGTTAAACTGACAGAGCTGATCCGCCAATTTGGGAGCCGGCACTTTTTTCTTTTAAACGGGAACCTGCATGTACTTCAGTTGATCCAACGGACCACACCACTTCGGGAAGCCATCGTTAGCACGATCCTGTTACCGCCGATGACCCGCGAACAGATGAAAAAGGTGATCTGGGCACGTCACCAGAATGGCGGCATTCCGATCTTTTTCCAGGGAGACCTGTTCAACCGGTCCGGCGCAAACCTTCCGGATAAATTATTTACCCGGCTGTTCAGGCTTTCCGAGGGCAATATCGGACTTGCTATGCGGATCTGGCTGGCATCTGTCCGGATCTCTACGGACGGGTTCCTGTCTCTCCAATATCCGGAAGAACAGGAGTTTCCTGATATTTCAGACAGCGGCCTGGCTAACTTGTTATCTACACTATTTTTGCACAAAGCATTATCGCGCAACCGGTTATTAAAGATTTACGCATTAGAGGGAAAAGACTGGGTCGATCTGAAAATAAATGAATTGAAGAAAGCCACGATCATTGAATCAACGGGTAACCAACCCCAGGGGCATATTTATAGTTTACGGCCGGAAATACGCCCTTATCTGGAAAAATGGCTTAAAGAACGAGAGTTGATATAATGTATACCGAACCTGTATCGATTGGCCGGGTGGTGTTTTTCTTACTCCTGGCGGTGTTGGTTTTCAGCGGATTCTGGCTGATACGGAACTTTGTCGTGCCCTTGATTAAAAGCAGGAAGATCAGCCAGTTGACCGGTCTTTGGCTTTTCCGGCTGGAATTACTGGCCTGGGCGCTGTTCACAGTTTTTCTGCTCTATCAGTTCCTGCTTGACAGCATGTTGATCACCCTCGTGATCGCAGGTATGATCCTGTTGTTAGGTTGGCCGTTTTGGAAGGACTTTATCCCCGGGGTGCTTTTTCGTCTGGAAAACCAGGTTGGGCCGGGAGACATCATCCGGGTGGATGGTAATGAAAGTATTGTGGAACAGCTTGGAGCCCGGAGTCTGCGTAGTAGTACACTTGCCGGGGAAACTATCCTGACGCCCTACCACAAACTTCAGGAAGCTGTGATTGTCAGGGCCCGTTCTGAAGGTAAATTATTGAAAAGCACCTTCACCGTCACACTGGAAAACGGCAGCCCGCAGGCGGCGGCTCAGCGCATCGAGAAGTTCCTGCAGGAATGCCCCTGGGCAGCCCCTCTTGAAAAACCTGAAATTCAGCATTTGGGTGAACACCAATTCCAGGTCACCACCTTTTCCGCTGATCAGCCAGCTGCAGACAAACAAAAAGCCTTTCTTTTGTGGCGGATAACCAAATTAAAAGGGAATAAATAGTTTACCTCTATAACCGGATCTTCGTAATGCGTTTTCGGCTGTCCATATAGCCGCGAATGATCCGCGCTGCATCCGGATCGGCAAACGGCAGAGACACCGACTCCAACAATTCAACCCCTCCCATCGAACCGTCGCTGTCGACAAATCCAAACCCGAGATACTGGCCGTCCTGTACTGCAACAACGGCTTTTTCACCATCAAGACGACCATCCTCCAGCAACACAAAACTACCGGAAAGCCCCCGGCTAAGCACAAGCATCGCTTCATCAACACGGGCATTATAGGACTCCGGCGGTTCTACGCCTACACAGGCACCAAAGCATTTTTTAATGGTATAATGAAAACAGGCCGTTTCCCCATGATCCAGGTTGCAGAGCCTTCCGCACAATTCGTACTGCCGGACCAGGCTGTCCAGGTATGCTCTTGCGCTTTCCAGCTTGGGAAAATCCGCCACTAGGTCCAGTTTTTGTGCATTGCGTTTGGTGCGTTTGCCGGCGGCCAGACACTGATAACCGTTTTGGTCGGTATAGGTAAAGATCGCGCCCGCAAACCGGCGTAACCGCAAGGCCCGGTTGATACGGGGCTGCAGTCGTTTGATCTCTGCACTTTCAAGGAGCAGGGCTACCAGCTCGCTGCCCGTGATCTCAAAACTGAAGTCTGCAACACCGGCCCGCATCTTTTCACCCTTGGGGGTCTGATCGGCAAAGTGTTCGAATAACCGTTTTTTTATGTTTATGCTTTTTCCCACATAAATGGTTTGCCCGTTTTCATCGTGCAGGTAATATACTCCGCAGGATTCCGGTGCGGCATGCAGACGTTCCAGTGAAATATTTTGAGGAAGCTTGGTTTCCCGGACACCATGGTTGACTAGCATTTTTACCTGATCCGCACCTTGCTGGGCTTCCAGGATCAATTCGAAAATCCGGACGGTAGCCAGAGTATCGTCCAGCGCCCGGTGACTCCGGTCAGCATAAATATTAAAATGCCGCTTAAGGTTGCTCAGGCTGTAGCTACCCAGGCCTGGGAACACCTTACGGGCAAGCCGAACTGTACAAAGCTGTTTGCGCGAGTACGTGTAGCCCAGCCGTGCAAATTCTTCCCGGATAAAACTGTAGTCAAACGATACATTGTGTGCAACAAAAATAGCCCCCTCCGTCAATTCGACAATTTGTCTTGCAACTTCAAAAAAACGGGGTGCTGAAGCAACCATCTCATCCGTAATACCAGTCAATTGGGTAATATTCCAGGGTATGCTGCGCTCCGGATTAATCAAAGTCGAGTATGTATCCACCACACCGGTACCGTCGTGAATTACGATGGCTATTTCAGTAATACGTTCATAGCGCGCCGTTCCCCCGGTGGTTTCTACATCAATAATCGCGTACTTCTGCATTTTTGACTTGGACAAAACGAAGATTATTTGTTTTACGGAAGGCCAAACAAGAGCGCTAAAATAAAACATTTCGTTTGGCAATTTTGAATTCTTTTATTACCTTTCGGAAAAATAACTCCAATGCGCTTGTACTGGCTACTTGTCCTGTCCCTGCTGGTTCCTCCCGCCTGTTGCCCGGCTCAGACCGCATCCGAATCGGATACAACGGTACTTGTCGGCGCAGTACAGTTGGATCGCTACCTTCCGATGCTATCGGGAAAACAGGTCGGTCTCGTTGTTAATCACTCATCCCTTGTATACGATCAGCATCTGGTTGACACGCTGGCTGCACGTGGAGTATGTATCGCACGCATATTTGCCCCGGAACACGGTTTCCGTGGCGATGCACCGGACGGCGAATACCTGAAGGACGGTGCAGACCGCCAAACCGGAGCCCCGATCATTTCACTTTACGGCAAAAAACGGTATCCGGATCCGGAAGACCTGGCAGGGATAGACGTGCTCGTTTTTGATATTCAGGATGTAGGGACCCGCTTCTACACGTACATTTCCACCTTGTATAATATCCTGGATGCCTGCGGGAACTACCGCATTCCGGTGATCGTACTGGACCGGCCCAATCCAAACGGACACTATGTCGACGGCCCTGTTTTGGATATGCGCCTGCGCTCCTTTGTTGGTATTGCACCGCTGCCTGTTGTGCATGGCTGTACAGTTGGTGAACTCGCCCGGCTCTTTACCGGCGAATACTGGACTGGTCCACATCCGCCTGAACTGACCGTTATTACCTGCCGGAACTATACACACCAGACGCCCTACCAACTCCCTGTAGCCCCCAGCCCCAACCTGCCCAACCAGCTGGCCGTATTGCTATATCCATCCCTGTGTTTTTTTGAAGGCACTTCTGTGAGTGTCGGACGCGGTACGGACTGGCCGTTTCAGGTGATTGGGCATCCGGATTACCCCGATAGTTCCGCCATAAGTTTCATTCCGACACCCAATTCAGGATCGAAATACCCCCCGCAGGAAGGGCAACTCTGCCGGGGATACGATTTTCGGCAGACATCAGTGGACAGCCTCTTCCATCAGGCGCGGATCGACCTGCGTCCGTTACTGGATCTTTACTACTCCCTGCCGGATAAAGCACAATTTTTTCTTGCTACCCGTTATTTCAACAAACTGTCGGGCACCTTCTCGCTCTGGCAACAAATTGAAGATGGCTGCACGGAACCGGAAATCCGCGCGACCTGGCTGACAGACCTGGAGTCCTTCAAGGCCATCCGGCGCAAATACCTCCTTTACCCGGACATGGCAGCTTATTGATCGCATCCACATAACCCTTACTATGCACCACCTCGACACCGGAAAACTCGGCGAGCAATTTGCACTGGAATACCTGAAAAAAAAGGAATACACTATTCTGCGTCAAAATTTTCGCGCTGGCAAAGGTGAGATCGACCTGATTGTCCGAAGCCCTGAAGGCTGCCTGGTGTTTGTTGAGGTTAAGACCCGTTCACTGGACGGGTTTGGCGGCCCGGAGGAAGCCGTCGGACGGAAAAAACAAGATATGATCAGCCGCACCGCCGGGGCTTTTATGGTACAAAGCGGTTATGACGGCGAGATCCGGTTTGACCTGATCGCTGTCCTGCTCCAGCATGGCAACCTGAAACAACTCCGCCACGCTGAGGATGCATTTTTCTAAATTCCGGCAAAAAATTCCCGAAAAACATCCTTTGAATATTCAAATTCAGGTAACCGGTTCATGTCCGGCATTAGCCGGATTTTCATCCGGAAGCGCCTTTTTTTGTGGTATCTTCGGGGCACTAAACAAGAGCTCCTATGAAAAAAATCGTACTTCTGCTGATTGGCTTCAGCACCAGCCTGTTCATTTTTGCCCAAAATACGAATGTCCTCTTCCGGTCCAAAGTCACATTTCCGGGCCAAACCGTAGCAAATGTTTGGGGCTATACTGCTCAAGGCAGGGAGTATGCACTTGTAGGAGCATCCAAAGGACTAGTTATAGTAGATGTCACAGACCCCGACGCCCCTCAGCAAATTGTACAAATTCCGGGACCAAACAACTTGTGGAAGGAGATTAAAACCTACCGCCAATATGCCTATATTGTTTCAGAAGGCGGACAGGGCGTTCAGATCGTTGACATGAGCAATCTTCCATCTGCCAACCTTAACTACCATTTTTATACTGGTGACGGTCCGATCCAGGGCCAACTCGGAAAAATCCATGCCCTGCATATCGATGTCGCCACCGGTTATCTCTACGCCTATGGTGGAAATTTGTTCAGTGGCGGGGCCAAAGTCCTGGACCTGAATGCCGATCCGTACAATCCGGTCTATGCCGGAAAGTTCAGCCAACTGGGCTATATCCACGACGGGTACGTGGACAATGACACCATGTATTCGGCGCATATTTACCAGGGCTTTTTTGCGATGGTCGATATGCGAGACAAAAACAACCCTGTGGTGCTGGCCACACAAAACACACCGAAAAAGTTTACCCACAACACCTGGCTTTCCGACGACCGGCGCACGCTGTATGCCACAGATGAAACCAGCAACTCCTATCTCGCCAGTTATGATATATCCGACCCGGACAATATCACCTTCCTGGACCAGATTCAGAGTAATCCCGGAACCAACTCTGTCGTGCACAACACACATATACTGGGTAATTACGCCATCACTGCCTGGTACAAGGACGGATTTACTATTGTTGATATTACACGTCCTGACAACCTGGTTCAGGTGGGCAATTACGACACCTATCCAGGCGGGGCCGGCAGCGGATACGACGGTTGCTGGGGCGTATATCCATATTTCCCATCCGGGACGATCATTGCCTCAACCATAGAATTACCGGGGACATCTGACGGTGAGCTCTGGGTCCTGACCCCCCAGTATGTGCGTGCCTGCTACCTGGAAGGCACCATCACCAACGGCCTTACCGGCAATCCACTCAATGGCGTGATCATCGATATCGTAGGCAGCGACCAAACGCAAACCTCTTCCGATGGTAGTTATCGGGCCGGTCAGGAAGCAGAGGGTTATTTTGTGGTCCGGATCAGCAAAACCGGATTTCAGGAACAGGAGTTCACGGTTTATTTTCAGCGCGGTTCGGTGCGAAAACTCAATACCACACTATACCCGACCGGGGGGCTTCAGGTTACCGGGCAGGTAATCGATGGTGCCGCCAACACCCCGGTTTCGGATGCCTTTGTTACCTTCTCCAGTTGGAGCGGATCATGGGAAACGCAAACAGATGCTTCCGGCTCTTTCCTGCTGACTGACATACCCTCCGGGATTTATGATGTTGTGGCCTACGCAGCCGGACTGGGACAAACGGCCAAGTACAAATACAAGATCGAATCCAGTCAAAATCTAATTCTTACGATCTTTTCCAAATACAGCAAATTCAGGCCGGAGCAAACACATCGCAATGCCGATGATTTGCTGGCATGGCCCAATCCGTTTAACGAAGAAATATCGCTGGCACTACCTTCCGGTCAGGAGCAGTACCGGTTGAAGGTATTGAATGCCCGGGGCGGCACTGTAGGTGAATATTTCCTGCAAAACACGGATGACGGCATCTGTATAGGTGCAACCTGGCCCCCGGGCGTCTATTACCTCTACCTGGAATGTCCGGAACAAAAGTTGCCGCTGGTAAAAAAGATTGTAAAATTGCGATAGCTGCAGTGTTTATTAGCGCATTCAAGTAACTGAATCTGAAATATGCAAATCGGAATATTGGGCTACGGCAAAATGGGTAAGGCCGTCGAGACAATTGCTATACGTGAGGGCATTGAGATTGCCTGGAAACTAACCCGATCGGATACCGGCCGCATGCGACCCGAGTTACTGCAACAAGCCGACGTGGTGATCGAATTTACGCGGCCGGAGGCTGCCTATGATAATGTAATGACCTGCCTCCGGGCAGGAGTACCGGTTGTAAGTGGAACGACCGGCTGGCTGGAAGGGCTCGCAGATGCAGAAACCTGGTGCAGGGATAACAATGGTACGCTGCTCTGGGCCTCGAATTTCAGTGTGGGGGTTAACCTGTTCTTTGCGCTGAACCGGTATCTGGCCCGGCTGATGAAGGCCCGTCCGGAATACCAACCGGAAGTTTCAGAAGCACATCACATTCATAAACTGGACGCCCCAAGCGGTACTGCACTATCACTGGTCCAGGATATACTGGCCCAGATCGACAGGAAGAGCAACTGGGTACTTGCCCCCACCCCGGCAGGTGACAAGGACATTCCGGTCACTGCCATCCGGGAAAAGGAGGTCCCCGGTATCCACACCGTCAAATGGAAAGGAATAATTGATGAAATAACCCTGGAACACAAGGCGCACTCAAGGGAAGGTTTTGCCCGTGGTGCAGTACTTGCTGCGGCCTGGCTTACAGATAAAAAAGGCGTATTCCGTATGGAAGATGTCCTGGGCCTGCAAAGCGGAATTTTCTAATATTATGCCTTTCTTTTACATTTAAGGCTAGAAAGCGCACAAGCCACTGTGCCTAAATCCAAGTGAACCTTTACCAGTTTATGGAAAAGCAAAAACAAGTGAACCGGGTACCTCCGGTTGTTCGGCTTAGTAATGCAGACATTCGGCAACAGGACGACCAACTGGTGCTGGAAAATATCAGCCTGACTATTGGAGCAGGCGAATTCAC
>SBHD01000310.1 GCA_006226345.1 Bacteroidota bacterium
GCAGGCAGATAAAAAATACTGCTGTTTTCGGGTTGTAAAACTCCCGTTTACAAAGGACGATATATAGGCAGGGTTTGCATTGAAATTTAGATGAAGGTTGAATTTTAAGAGATGTAGCACGAGAAAATACAGGCAGGTGTGATCCGGTATTTTGCCTGTTAGTTGCTTTTAACCTGGTTTTATGCCAGAATTACCGGGAAACACTGATTTTTGTCGGGGCGCTGGAAACGGACTGCTGCCGAATTTGCACTACCTTTCGTTGCCCATTAAAACCGGTGCAGCGAAACCGGTTTTTGTTTGCTCTTGAGCTGCAGGTCGCTGATCCCCCGGGCACAATAAGGAGCAGTGCCGGCTGTACAGTTATAGTTTAAAGTCCCTCGACACTAGGAAGAATAGCGCAAAACATGTACAAAATCACGTTCGTATTGGTATGTGGCCTTCTGCTGGCCTGCCCCCTATCCGTACATTCACAGTCACTACAGGTTACCAATGCCAACACGGCACCGTTCACACCTCAAAACCTGATCTCCAATGTCTTTCTGGGAAATGGCGTAGAGGTGACCAATATTTCCTACCAGGGACAACCGCTCGCCGTCGGTTATTTTACAGACGGGCAGTCGGTCATCGGGCTGGAACGGGGGATCCTCATGACCACCGGAAGAAGTGAGACCGGTAATGGCGCCCTGAATGAATGGGGCAGCCATGAAACTGGAAATGTTTTTGCCAATAACAGTTTGTCGCCTTTTCCGGGTACCGACCCTGACCTCAACCCGCTTGTGAACAGCGGCCTGTACGATATTTGTAGCTATGTGATCACTTTTGTTCCGACATCAGATACCCTACGTTTTCGCTATTGCTTTGCGTCTGAAGAGTATCCTGAATTTGCCTGCACTGCCTATAATGATATTTTCGGCTTTTTTATTCAGGGCCCCAACTACCCCACCCCTACCAACATCGCATTGATACCTGGCACCAACCTACCGGTTTCCATCAATAATATTCACCCGGACAACCCCCAGGCCGGGCCACCCTGTCCGGCCAAATTTGCCCAGTTTTACAATAACAACAACAATTCAACCACCCAGCCTACCTACGACGGTTTTACCCGTGTATTTACAGCGGAAGCGATTGTGGTACCCTGCCAGGAATACACAATAAAACTGATCATTTCGGATGTCGGAGACCCCAATTATGACTCCGGCGTCTTCCTGGAGGCCAAAAGCTTTGGTACCGGTGCACTGCGCACCCAACTTTCAACACCAAGTCTGGACGGGACGATCACCGAAGGCTGTTCTCCCGGCTCCCTCACGTTCAGGCTGCCAGCGCCTGCTACAGAGGATTATAGCATTGATTACACCATCCTTGGTCCGGCCATCAATGGCGTAGACTATGAAACGATCCCCGATGATCTGATCATCCCTGCCGGCGAGCAGGAATTGGTTATTCCGATCGTAGCACTGGAAGACGGCCTTGCCGAAAACGGTGAATTCCTGGCGGTAGATGTTCGCCGGGACCCCTGCAACAGAGACACGATCCTGATCTACCTGCGGGAGAACACCATACTTCCGCCTAATCAGTTGTTGGACACCAGCCTTTGCATCGGCGCTCCGTCAGTAACCCTGAATGGTACTTTGCCAATCAACTTACCACCACCACCCAGCTTTTCGAATACCCAAGACTATCTTATTGACCCTTTAAATACCACGATCAGTGCTCCCATAAATGTCTTCGGGGTGCTACCCAGCACACTCCAACCAGGCATGATCCGGTCTGTCTGCCTGAACGCCTCCCACATTTGGGTCGCGGACTTTGATATTTACCTGGTTTCACCCGGTGGGCAGTTCCTGGAACTTATGACGGATTGCGGCGGCCCCGGCATGAATCTGACAAATACCTGCTTCACACCGTCTGCCACCAAGCCCATCAACCAGACAGTTGCACTTGATGCACCTTATTCAGGCGATTGGGAGCCTGAAGGCCCCTGGTCAGACCTCTGGGGTGGAGGTGCGTATCCAACCAATGGTACCTGGAAACTGCAGATCAAGGATGACCAGCAGGGATTTGTAGGCACCCTACACGACTGGACCATTACATTCGAGCCGCTATACGAGATCAGTTATCAGTGGAGTCCAGCCGATGGCTTATCCTGTACAGATTGCCCCACCCCAACAACTTCCCCGGACACATCTACCCTGTACAAGTTGATGGCTATTGATTCATACGGTTGCATGTTGGAAGACTCCGTCAAGGTAACCGTGAATCCGACCCTGGAAGCACCGCAGGTAGACTGTGGAAACTATACTAGCAATTCGATTACCGTAAATTGGTCAGATGTAGCAGGCGCCTCCGGGTACGAGATCAGTATTAACGGGGATGGCTGGATCGCTCCGGGTAGCACCAACAGTCACACCGTAACAAACCTGACCCAGGGCTCCACTATCACAGTTGAAGTGCAGGCAACCGGCAATTCCGGGGGGAATTGCCCGGCCCTTATCGGTACCGCAACCTGTACCAACTGCGATCCGCCCGTTGTAATGGCCAATAGCACCAATGCCCGGTGTAATGGCAGTGCTGATGGAACTGTACAAATAACGACGGATGGACTCCATCCTCCCTATTCATTTAACCTGAACGGTCAAATGAATGCGTCCGGATCATTTTCCGGGCTGCAGGCAGGGATGTATATGGCTACTGTGACAGATGCTCTCGGCTGTACAGCAACCGTGTCCGTCACAATAAATGAACCTCCAGTGCTCAATGTAGGCATCAACAGTGTCAATCTGAATTGCTTTTCAGGCGATAACGGTTCCGCAACGGCGGTGCCTGTTGGAGGAACGGCTCCATACATGTACAAGTGGAGTGATCCTGCCGGGCAGACATCCTCCAAAGCCGTCAACCTGACGGCAGGTACCTATACGGTCACTGTAACAGATCAACACAACTGCACCTCCACCTCCAGTGTCACACTTACCCAACCGCCGGACCTCCTGGTATTTGTTACTGCCAGTCCGGCAAAGTGTTTCGGTGACTCCACCGGCTCTGCTTCAGTCATGACTACCGGAGGAGTTCCCCCATATATGTATACCTGGAACAACGGACAATCCGGACCGGCAGCGTCCAACCTGGCTGCCGGAAGTTATATTGTTACGGTTGTGGATGGCGCTGGCTGTGCCAAAACATCATTTGCTCTGATCGGTCAGCCCACCGCTATTACCGCCACTATTTCCAGCATGCCAGCCAGTTGCGCGCTATCCGCAAATGGCAGCCTCAGTGTACAGGCGCAAGGCGGCACCGGAATGCTCAGTTATCTCTGGAGTGATCCGGCTGGTCAAAAGACAAAGCAGGCATCAGGTTTAACAGCGGGCATCTATACCGTAACCATCACGGACCAAAACGGGTGTACACGTACTATCAGCGATACCGTTTCCGCACCTTCTGCCATGGTGCTTACAGTTGATGCTGTAAATGCAGATTGCAACGGAGCAGCAACTGGTTCCGCAACCGTCACGCCCATTGGCGGGACAGGCGGGTATACGTTTTTATGGAATGACAGTGGTGGACAGTCTACCAACCTTGCCGTTAATTTAACGGCAGGTACCTACACGGTTACAGTTACGGACTCCAATGCTTGTACGGCTACTTCCAGCGCGACTGTGACAGAGCCTGGTGCACTGGACCTGCTTCTAAACACACAGCCGGTCGGTTGTTTTGGCGGGACTGATGGTGCGGTTTACTCCTCTCCCGCGGGTGGCACCCCACCCTATATGTACCAATGGAGCAGTGGCGAAACATCCAAAGACCTGACCGGAGTTGCCGCAGGGACCTATATGCTGACTATCACAGATGCCAATGGTTGCAGCACCGCTGCAAGTGCCACCATTATGCCGGCCACCCAGATCAATATTACAGGCACTGTTTCATCCATTGCATGTTTCGGTGAAACCAATGGCGCTATCGTACTTGAAATATCCGGAGGCCAGATGCCTTACCAGGTAAACTGGAGTGGACCTGCGGGTTTTGCCAGTACCGGAATTGCCCTGACCAATCTTGATGCCGGAAGCTATACAGCAACGATCACGGATAATTCCGGTTGCAGTCAAACAATGTCCTACTTGGTTGAACAACCGGGCGCGCCATTGGTAGCAGATCTGCCCGACATTGGGGACACTATTTGTTTCAATGCTTCCAACGGCACCGCTACGGTTGCTGTTCAGGGTGGTATGGCCCCGTACGTATATAATTGGAGCATCCCCGGACAACAGAGCGCCACCATTACAGGATTGAAGGCCAATCTGTACTATGTAACGGTCACAGACGACCATAACTGTACGGCTACGGATTCCATTTTCATACCCCAGCGGGCCCAACTATTTGCGTGGGCGGAAGGGGGCACAGTAGACTGTTTTGGCAGTACTGACGGCACTGCCAGTGTTACGGTGGTTTTTTATGGAGCCAACGCTGCCGATCTCAGCTTATTTACTTACAAGTGGAGCACTGTTCCTGTACAAACCGGAATACAAGCGACAGGCCTGCAGGCAGGTCAAACCTATACCGTTACCGTCACGGATCATTCAGGGTGCAGCGCAACCCAGACTGCTACGATCGGGGATGTACCACCTGTAAAAGCCAGTATTGCTGATTCCGCCCCGCCCGGTTGTTTCGGTGGGATGGACGGCTGGATCATAGCTGCCGGTATTGGCGGCGTAGCGCCGTACACATATACCTGGGGAAGCGGGGTTACTACGTTCACCGATTCACTGGCACAGAACCTGCCGGCCGGGACATATCAGGTAACAGCAACCGATGCGAAAGGCTGTTCCGGACAAGTCAGTATTACCCTGTCCCAACCGGAAAGGATCACGGTCAGTTTCAGGCCGGAGCATGTCCTGTGCTTTGGCGAAAGCAATGGAACAGCCGAAGCGTTTGCTTCGGGAGGAAAGCCCGGGTATGATTTCAGTTGGTCTTCCGGATCGTCAGGCCCCAAAGTCGAAAACCTGGCAGCTGGGATATATTCCGTTACCGCAACCGACCAAAACGGCTGCACCCGGGCTGAGAGTGTGGAGATCAAACAACCGGCCAGTCCCTTAGGAGGCACAACTGACAAAACGGACATTGGATGTGCAGGTGGTTTTTCCGGCACCATACGGATCTTGGGAAGCGGTGGCACACCCCCATATCAATATGCCCTGAATTCAGGAAACTGGAATGGCTCCTCCGTTCAGATCGGGTTGACTGCCGGCACATATTCCCCACAAATACGCGATAAAAATGGCTGTGTTGCTGTGTTAGACCCGGTGGATATCCTGGAGCGCGACCCTGTCCTGGTCGATCTGGGCCCATCCATTACTATTCAATTGGGAGCGTCTACCCAACTATTGGCTACCGTAAGCAATGCCGCGTTGCCAGTCACATACTCCTGGAATCCTGCGGATAGTACCTGGTTGAGTTGCTTGGACTGCCCGGATCCCTATGTCGACGGATTGCAGTACGGACACTGGTTCGATCTTGTAGTCATGGATGCTTTGGGGTGCACCGCGAATGCGCGTGTGGAAGTCATCGTCGAAAAGGTCCGGAAAGTGTTTGTACCAACGGCATTTTCACCAAACGGAGATGGCGCAAACGACCTTTTACTGGTACACGGTCAATCGTCGGCAAGGGTGCGTACATTCCAGGTATTTGACCGCTGGGGAGAGCTGGTCTTTGAAGGAGGAGATTTCCCGGTTAATGATCCGGATGCCGGCTGGGATGGCACCTTCAGAGGCAGCCCGGTGAATCCGGGAGTTTATGTCTGGGTGCTGGAAGTGGAATTCACAGACGGAGCGAGCAATATTTACCGGGGAAACACCACCCTGATCCGTTAATTGGAGGATGCCGGGACTACTTGCCGCGCCCCTGTAAAAGTACCAGCGCCGTATAGAACATGATCTTGAAGTCCAGTGACAGCGACATGTTTTCGATATACAGCAGATCGAACTTCAACCGCTGCAACATTTCGTCAACGGTAGATGCATAACCGTATTTGACCTGGCCCCAGGATGTAATCCCGGGACGCACCTTCAGCATATGCCGGTAATGCGGATTGTGCTGAACGATCTGATCAATAAAATGCTTGCGTTCCGGCCTGGGACCCACCAATGACATATCTCCCCGGAGAACATTCCAGAAATTTGGAATCTCATCCAACCGCCATTTACGCATGACGGCTCCCCACGGTGTACAGCGGGGGTCGTTTTCCTGTGACAACTGCGGACCGGCCTTCTCGGCATCCGTATACATAGATCGGAACTTATTGATCAGGAAAGGACGGCCGTGAATGCCGATCCGCTCCTGCCTGAAGAGCACAGGACCCGGCGATGATAACTTGACCCGTATGGCGA
Source organism: Bacteroidota bacterium (assembly GCA_006226345.1). Taxonomy (GTDB): domain Bacteria; phylum Bacteroidota; class Bacteroidia; order Chitinophagales; family Saprospiraceae; genus M3007. The sequence continues at coordinate 6,378 of SBHD01000310.1, forward strand.
TATACAATAACAGTGGCGACAACAACAGTAGAACCGTCAAACTGACCACTACATCCAGAACCCGCTTCAGGACCCGTTGCCATTTAGGCATCAACTCCTGACGGATCTCAATAAGGACAGCGCCATAGACATGGTTCATTTTTACCGAACCCAGCAGAATATCGTACATATCTGGTATGATTTTGACCAGCACCTGCTCGCCGAAATCAAACAGCGTATTGAGAATATCCCGGATCAGGCTGTGTTCGGATGTTTCAATTGCCACAACTACCTCTTCCACCTGATGTTGCTGAATTACCTCTGGCAGGTCATGGAGCGTCCCCAACTTTGGAATATACTGACCGAGCAGCTGGCTTCCACCGTTGGTATCAATATATCCAACAAACCGGTTACCCAGGCTTTTTGTACGGCCGCTTATGTCTTTATACAGTTCAAGCCCATTCTGGTTACCGCCAATGACCAGGGTATTAAAGGATTCTTTTCCGGCCTTTAGCCTCCGGCTGGCGCGCGTAAGCAACACCATTCTGGTAAAGGCCGTAAGGAAAAAATGCAGGGAGAACAATGTTATAAACGACTGATAGTAGGTATGGTAATCCCGTACCACATCATCCAGAATAAGCGTAAAAAACAAAAAAAGGATTCCCAGAAAGGAAAGAAAGAACGTTCGGGATAAGGTTGCCAGCCGGGAAAGTCGGTATATGTCGGAGTAATGATCAAAAATAGCATACAACAACACCCAGCCAACCGGTATGATCAACGCGCCATAATACAGATTGGGATCATGAAGTACATCAAAGGATAAACCGGTCTCTTCTGCCTGCTTACGGTATAAAAAAAACAAAACCCAGGCCAGCATAGCCATGAAAAAATCGGCTACACCGTAAATAAACGTATCACGTTGACGTCGTGCGCGGGACAAAGCTGGTTGGTGTTGTTTGACGGCGATCTACCTGAAACCAGGAATTGCCAAAGGTGAATAAAAGCAGCGACAGCAGTGGCCTGTTGCTGGTATTATTTAAAAATGAACAAGGCGGATATTGTCCAGAAACACTTCACCCTGCTCCTGCTGGAAGTCACCATTGATATTCCGGGGCAGCGATACCCGGAAAAACAACCTGTAGTCATCCTGTTGAAGATTGACCAGGAAGTCCGTCAGGTTAAAATAGATCTTGTTCCAGGAGACCGATGGCAGAAACTGGTATACAGGCCTGGACAGCTCATTGGACGTACTTCCTTGTGAACCAAGCAGCCACAGTTCAAATGGCATATCATTCTTATAGTGCAATTCCAGCCACACCTGCCGGTCACCAGTGGAGGGCAGATCTTCCACCAGTTCGGTAGCGATCTCTATGATGGAATGTGCCGTATCGACCGCCATTTTTACCGACCGCCCCTCAAAGGCGCCGGCAGTGGTCAGGACGAAGGTCGTTACCGTATCATTATCCCGGTTCTCCAGCACAAGAGAGGTTGTATTGAAGGTTGTGCGTTCAATCAGCCAGGGAAAAACAGCATTCGCCACGTACTGGGTCTCCGGTGAAATGACCGTGGTAGTTGCCGGACTCAGGGTCACGGACGTTTCGTAATAGTCCAGAAACGGATACAAAGCCGGTGTCTGCTGCAGGCCGTTTTCCTTAACGCCTGCGTACACCCGCACGGTTGCATTGCCATTTGCCAGCACGGGCACGGTAGCAGGCAACGTATAACCACCCAGGAACTGGTCATCAACATATACCCAGGCATCCGTGATCTTTTGCCAGTCGGCCCCTCCCAAAGCATTTACCGCAAACGGCTCGATCTGCAAATATGCCGGGATGGGTTCGTCCTCATCTTTGCAAGCACCGAAAAAGACGACCAAAACCAATAATCCAAGTAGTTTATTCATGTTCATTGTTTGTTTAGGCTACCGGTATGGTATTACGTTTCAGGCCATACAGGCCTAAAACGTATCAAGTGCCTGATCCGCTCCCCGGGTGATAAGAAAATCATCAAATCTGCTAAAAATACCCGCAGGCTACTTCGCACGCATATAAACCTCAATTGGCACTCCGGTGAAATTAAACCGCTGCCGCAGTTGATTCTCCAGATATTGCTTGTAGGAATCCCTCACCCAGTTAGGATTGTTCACAAAAAAGGCAAAGGAAGGATAATGCGTGGGGATCTGGGTAACATACTTGAATTTCGGGTACCGGCCTTTCACGGAAGGCGGAGGTGTCCGCTCAATGATCTCATGCATCACGTCATTGAGCTGGGATGTCTTGATCTTACGGGTTCGGTTGGCATACACCTCAAGCGCAGTCTCCACTGCCTGGTGAATGCGTTGTTTTTCCAAAGCCGAAATAAACAGCACCGGCACATCACTGAAAGGAGCGATCCGTTTTTTAATTGCGGCTTCGTAATCCCGGGCAGTGTTGGTCTCCTTATCCACAAGGTCCCATTTGTTCACCAGTATGACCAGCCCTTTGTGGCGTTTTTGTACCAAACGGAGAATACTGAGATCCTGAGATTCAATCCCCTCCTGGGCATCCAGCACCAACAGGCAGACATCCGCTTCTTCCACCGCGCGAATAGCGCGCATGACTGAGTAAAACTCCAAATCCTCCTCCACCTTGGCCTTTTTTCGGATACCGGCCGTATCGATCAGGATAAACTCCTTGCCGAATTTCTTGTAATGTGCATCGATCGGGTCGCGGGTGGTGCCGGCAATATCCGTAACGATATTGCGGTCTTCCCCTAGAAGAGCATTGGTCAGGGACGATTTACCGACATTCGGGCGACCGATAATGGCAATCTTGGGCAGTTCGGTTTCCAGCTCCGGTTCCTCATGGATGTGTTCCACGACGACATCCAGCAAGTCGCCCGTACCGCTTCCACTGATCGAGGCAATAAAGTGGGTTTCTTCAAATCCGAGCCCCCAAAACTCATTTGCCTCCATCAGTTTATTGTGGTTATCCACTTTGTTGACTACCAGGAATACCGGCTTATCCGAGCGCCGCAGCAACCGGGCCAGTTGTTCATCCAGGTCGGTAATACCGGTTTGGGCATCCACCATGAACAGGATCACAGCCGCCTCTTCAATAGCGATACGTGCCTGATCCCGGATCGCCGATTCAAAAACATCATCGGAGCCGTGTACGAATCCTCCGGTATCGACAACGGTAAACCGTTTGCCATTCCATTCACAAAAGCCATACTTACGGTCACGAGTCACCCCGGAGAAGTCATCTGTGATGGCATCCCTCGACCCCACCAGACGATTGTACAAGGTGGACTTGCCGACATTGGGCCGACCTACTATGGCGACGATATTTCCCATTTTTTTAGTGGTATTTTGGCTGGGGCTGTGGTTTGTATAATTTTGTGTATATTCGAGCAGCGCAAAGGTAGAACTTTCCCACCAGTTGTATGTTTGCCCCGTGTATACCAATCAAAGAGCCGCATGAGCAAGATCCTGTTTCGCGATCCGAATGTAACGATTTTTCAGAGCGCTTTGTTCCAGACCAATTCCACGGTCATAAAGACGGATGATGCTGTTTTAGTGGTAGACCCGGCCTGGTTGCCTGATGAAGTGCTGAAAATCCGGGAATATGTTGACTCCATCCGGGAAGACCGAGCCTTATTCCTGATCTTCACCCATTCCGATTACGATCATATTATTGGCTATCGCGCATTCAAGCCAGACAAGGTATTTATGAGTGAAGCCATGGAAAAAAACCCGAACAAAGAGGCTGCAGTGGAGGAAATGCTGGATTTTGATCAAAAGTATTACATCAAACGATCCTATCCGCTGGAATATCCGGAAGGCGATTTCAAGGTCTATCGCGATGGCGTACAGTACCGGCACAACAGCACAAAAATGGCTTTTTACCTCACCCCAGGGCATACAGCTGACAGTATGATGCTGGTGGTCTGGCAATTGGGATTATGCATTGCCGGAGATTACCTGTCCAATATCGAGTTTCCCTTTATCGACCACAGCAGTGTGGACTATGAGCAGACCCTGGAAAAACTCCCTCATATTCACGACCGCAACTGGTTCACCCGGCTCATCCCGGGGCATGGCGACCCGGCCCTCAATATCACCGAATGGCTCAGGCGCCGGACTGAAAGCCTCGCCTACATTTACGCATTGCGGGAAAGTATTGCTACAAATGTGCCTTTTGACGCAGAATCACTGTGGAGCCGGTATCCCTTCCCGCGTTTACAGCTGGAATACCACGAACGCAACCTCAAGCTAATGCGCAAGGAATATGAAGAAGGGCTTTGGGAATGGAATCCTGATGTAACCGTGGATATCCCCGATCACATTCCTTCCGGAGAAACGCCGCATCCAAGACAATAAGAAGAAGCCGTTTCATTCCAGCCGGCATTACTCCGCCATATCCATTGTGTGGAACACATTCAGCACATCATCGTCTTCCTCCAACCTGTCAATCAGTTTGATCAACTGTTCCACTTCATCATCCTGTAATTTTTTGGTCATCGTCGGTATCCATTCCAACTGCGCGCTGGTGGTATCGATCCCGCGCTCATCAAGCGCTTTTTGCATGGATCCAAAGTCGGAAAAATCGGTATACAGGATAACTTCATCCTCATCAAAAGACAACTCTTCCAGGCCTGCATCGATCAGTTCCAACTCTAGTTCTTCCCAGTCATGGTCTTCGGCTTTGGCCTTGAATACCCCTTTCCGGTTGAACATATAACTGACACTTCCGGATACACCCAGTGCACCACCACCCCGGTCGAAGTACATCCGGACGTTGGCAACAGTACGGGTCGGATTGTCTGTGGCCGTTTCCACCAGAATGGCAACTCCATGTGGGCCATACCCCTCATAGATCACCTCCTGGAAGTTTTCGGCGTCCTTCCCGGCAGCTTTTTTAATGGCGTTTTCCACGTTGGATTTAGGCATATTTGCTGCCTTGGCATTCTGAATTGCCATCCGTAAACGAGGATTGTAATCCGGATTTGCCCCGCCAGATTTGACCGCCAGGGCGATTTCCCGGCCAATGCGGGTGAAGGTTTTGGCCATTCCGGCCCAACGCTTAAATTTCCGTTCCTTGCGAAATTCGAACGCGCGTCCCATGCAGGTGCTTATTTTAAATGAAAGATCCCCGTTTACAAGCCGGGTTTTAAGGCCGCAAAATTAGATATTTTGGGATCAAGAAAAAAAGCGGATTGTGCAGCAAATACTGGAAAAGTTTGCAGCGAATCCCGCATCTTTGCCTTGTTTATTCATTGAAGTAGATTCCACAACTGGTATTTAACCCGGATTACCCCGGCGAAATATGTTTGGATAAGCCAGTTTTAAACACTTCACCAAAATGTATTTTCCCATGAAAAAGTTGATTGTTTTCTTTGGCGTAATCCTGCTTACAGCCAACCTTGTCAGTGCACAAAAAAAAGTTACAATTTCCAAAACGGTCGTTGCCACGGCGGATCAGGTGAAAATGGACTATAAAAGCACTGTAAAAAAAGCCTCTGAGAAAGATAGCAAGGCAATCTCGGAGTTGCTGGAATTCAGCCGCCTGGTAGACGGCGCCGAAGCGACCGAACATGCAGTAACCTGCCTGGAGCTAATTACCCGCTCGGGCGACTGGGCCATGGCAAAAGCCATTGAATCCAGGAAGGCAACACTGAAAAAAGCATTGCTCAAGCGTTTTACCGAGGCACAAAAGTCTACCCAATACGCTGAACTGAAAAAGCCCATAAAATCCTGGGCGCCGTATACATGGGAAGCATTAAACAACCGGCAGGTGGTTAAAGCATCGGCTCAGGTATCTACCGATGCAACACCGGACATGGCCAAAGGGGCCGGCAGTCTGCAGGGAGCCCAGCAGGGTCAGGAACAATCCGGCACCGGCGTCACCGCCCCCAAACGGGATGGCTCACGGGGCAACTAAAAGATGGAGCCGCTGATCTGTGCATATTTTTCCGACATGCCCGGAACAACGAAATAGTTAAATTGTCCATAGACGCAGGCGCAGGCAATACAATCCGGCAGATACCGGAGCCTGCTCCTGCGTCATTTTTTTATCGAAAACGAAGTCATGCCATTCAGGATATACACAAAAACTGGAGATGCCGGAGAGACCGCCCTGTTTGGTGGCCGGAGGGTGCCCAAGAGCCATTTGCGGGTAGACGCCTACGGGACTGTGGACGAACTGAATGCATTCATCGGGTTATTGTATGATGCGGTGGAGGATCATGCGGTCCGGAAGTTTCTCCACGAGGTACAGCACCGCTTGTTTTCCATCGGGGCCTATCTTGCTACTGACCCGGAGCAGACCAGCGACATTTCCCCGGATATATTTCCCGCAGATGTCCAGGCCCTGGAAGCAGGGATGGACCAAATGGATGCTACCCTGCCGGTGCTTAGCAACTTTATTTTACCTGGCGGGCACCCGCCTGTTTCTCTTTCCCATGTTTGTCGCACGGTATGCCGGCGTGCAGAGCGTTTGGTGGTAGCACTGCAGCAACAGGACCCGGTTGAACCGGTTATCCTGCAGTATCTGAACAGGCTATCCGATTACTTTTTTATATTAGCCCGCTTTCTGGGCCATCAGGCCGGCATTCCGGAGCATATCTGGACCCCCCGGAATCAACAGAAGGGATAATCTTTTTGCATGAATGGCTCGAACCCAAAACAGGTTCCCTCCGGTTGTTTACACCGGACCCGCTTCATCTGGCCAACGTGGCTGTCTCCTCTGCCATTCGCCTTGGTAGCAGCGGTACTCACCGCATTGGTGATGCCCCATCCGGACCCGTTTCCATACCACTTTGAGTACGGTTACCCCTGGAATTACCAAACACTATATGCACCGTTCGACTTTGAGGTTTTATACCCGGAAAAACAGGTAAAGCCCCAAATAGACTCCATTCGTGCTAGCCATGCACCATACTATATACTCGATCCTGAAGTGGCGCGCCGGCAAAAAGTACAACTGCATGCATTTATCCAGGAAAGACTTCGTGTAAGCAGGCATGATGTACAGTACGAAGACCTGATCCATGCACCCGGAAAATACGAACAGTTTGGCCAGCAGATACTTGCGGTGCTTTACGAACGGGGTATTGCCGGGCAACGGCTGGCCCAACTACAGGCGGAGGATCCCGGTGCGCGACTTTACCTGGTGCGGAATAATAGTGAACGGTTGATACAGGCTGCAGCGGTCGCAACACCGGAATCCGCCTGGGAATTCCTGATTGACACACTACCCTATAGCCCTGTACGTCAACCCGAGATCCTGTTACCCGTACTTGAGCAACTCATTGAACCAAATGTATTTTACAATGACTCCCTGACAGAAGCTGCGATCCGCAAAAAGATCGCAAGTGTGGTCAGTACAGGAATAACGGTCCGGAAAGGAGAAACCATCATACAAAAAGGAGAACTGATCACTGATGAGGACTACCGCAAGCTAGACTCCCTGTCCAAACGCCTGGAACCACCCAAAGGAGTTTGGGTGTATACCGGGTATATTCTCCTGGCAGTATTGGGATTCGGGTTTTACTTTTTTGGAGTCAGGCAGCATGATCCGTCCCTGTGGTCCAACCGCAAAGCCCTTGTTTTGGGACCTGCACTGGTACTGGCACTGTTGTTCTTGCTACGGATCTGCAACTGGATTGGCCCGGCGGTGGTGTTCCTTGTGCCCGTTTGGGGCATTCCAGGCTTGTTCCTGCGGCTCTTTCGCCTGAACACGGGCTTGCTGCTGGGCGGGCTGCTGATCCTGCTGAGTACCATATCCTTTGAATGGAGTGCAACCTGGCTGGCCATTCAAATGACTGGCGTGGGCACTTTGCTGCTGCTGTATTCCCCAGGTAAGAAATGGACCCGGTTGGCAGTCGGATCAGCCCTCACCGTTTTACTGCAGGGGATAACACTGGGAGCCTGCATACTTGCGGAAATGGTACCAGCAGGGCTGATGACCGCGGACAGCCTCCTGTTTTTACTGTTTGGGAACGGCATACTGTTGGGAATCTTCCCGGCCTTCACTTCGTTGGGGCGGTTTGCGGGCCTGGAAGTTGAGGAAGCAAAATTATAATCCCTGCCAAATGAACCGGAAGATCAATGATCCACTTCTACTGTGGCATTACGGGCATATTCCTGCCGGAACACCTCCGGCGACACTCCGGTATATTTCTTGAAAAACCGGGTGAAGTAGGCATTATCCTCAAAATGAAGCGCATCGGCGATCTGGGATATATTGAAGTCGGAATTGACCAGCAGCCGCTTTGCTTCCAACACTACCCGGTCGCGGATCAGTTCTCCGGCCGGTTTCCCAACGACAGAGTTTACCAATGCGTTTAAGTGATTGGGCGTGATAAACAACATTTCAGCATAATCACGGGGCAACCGCTTTTCCCGAAAGTGTGATTCAATAAGGCCTTCAAAATTACGCAGAACGGTAAGTTGGTGCCTGGAAATTTCTGATTGGGTCGTACGGGGCAGCTGACGGGATAACATGACCAGTAACTGAAGGAGCATGCCGCGCAGGATCTCCTGTTTAAAGTCCTTATCCTGCTGATATTCCTTGTACATACGCTCCATCAATGCGTGTACTTCTCCGCAACATTCGGCCTCCAGGATATTCACCGGACTTCCCGTCACGGTATTAAAGAGCGGAAACTCCTGTACAAAATTCGGATTGTGGCAAATAGCCGTAAAAAAGCTCTCGTTAAAATTAATAATATAACCCTCTGTTCCCG
>SBHD01000408.1 GCA_006226345.1 Bacteroidota bacterium
GTTCAAAAAGGGAAGGAAGAGATCTGGTTTGGCGGGAAGGAGGTGTTGGCGGTATACCTGAAACGTTTTTTCCCGGCTTGGTTTTCAAAGATTATTAGTAAAGCAAAGGTGACCTAGTGGGTCTGATTAATTACTTCCAGAAGAGAGTCCGGATCATACCGTTGTCCGGAACGAAAAACAAACTCAACCGATCTCGTATTCCTGATGTCTTCAAGTGGATTCGCACTCAGAATTACAAGATCGGCTAACTTCCCGGCCGCTATGGTTCCGGTATTTGCTTGTATTCCTAATCCTTCAGCTGCATTTTTCGTCGCAATAACCAGCACTTCATTAGCAGGAATACCGGCTTCAGTCATTAATTGCAGCTCGTAATGAAGACCATCACCTGGTGTGACCCAGGGCATGCCAAAGTCCGAACCTGCCGTGATCCGGACGCCACGCTCATGGAGGATACGAACAATATTCATGGCAACCGGCATCATCATCTTTCCCGAAGTGAAATTTTGCGCCACTCCCAAAGGGTTTTGAGTTACGAACGGGTTACTTTTTTGCCATCCTTCTCCCCATGTTTCAAGCACAGCAGCTGGAGAACGATCAGGATGCATATTTCTTAACACATTTAAGTCATCGCCATAATATAAGGCCTTCATAATAACGAGTGTAGGATCGACCGTTACATCATTTCTGACTAAAGCAGCCACCAACGAGTCCATTCGCGGGCCATTCAAATCGACCGATTCGCTCCATAGGGAGTAGTAGTCGGCAGGACTCAGGCTTCCCTGACCCGGGCGTGGCGGATCCTGACCAAAAAGTCTTGCCCGCACCTGTTCATCTTCAACTAATTCCCAGGTAGGTCCATCCGCAGCACAATGCACCAATCCGTCGATACCCAATTGAGCGGCTTCTGTCCAACTGGTGGTGCGAAGGTGTCCGACTACCTTCAACCCATGTAAATGGGCCTCATTAACTGCTACACCAAGGAGTTCCGGACTAACATCCCAATACAGTTTGATCATATCCACACCTTGTTCTGCCTGACGGCGTACTTCAGCACGCATCGCTTCTTCGGAGCGCACCTTTACCGTCCAGTCAAAACGGCTGGGATCACCGTCGATATACTGACCGGCCGTAAACATTTTCGGCCCGATAATTTCTCCTGATGCAATCAGATCGCGCAACTCTATCCCTCCTGCCGGATCGCTGGATCCGGGGCTCCGTATGGTGGTAATTCCGGAAGCCAGGTATTTCGACATTATCTCCCGACGTAATCTGCTGGGCCTCACGTGGACATGCATATCAATCAAGCCGGGAATAATGAATTTGCCTCTTAAATTATAAACAGTGGCACCCTTTGGATATTGAAAATCTCCACGTTTCCCAACTCGCAAAATTCTTTCACCCTGAATCACCACGACGGAATTAGGTAAAAACGACTGACTATTACAATCAAATATGGCGGCGCCTTCAAGTACAATAGGCTTTTCTGCTCCAATTGGCTTAAGATTGGACACACATCCAATAAACAGCGTAATACCGAGCGATAAGATGAAAATTAATTTTTTCATGGGCATAGCGATGTTATACAGCATTGTAGACGACCCTTTCTTGTCAGCCTCCGTATTTAAGAAAGCATACCTTGTAAATCCAACAAAAATGGGATAGCCAACTATTATTATTCGGAGATACACCCTTACCGGGATCAACGTACTACCGGTTGTAAACTTCACTCCCATCTCCTCCCCCAATCTCCATCTGAATAAAAGTAGTTACAGAATCCTGTTTAACAAAACAGTAGGCCATATATTCCACTCCTGATCGTTTTTTGGATCAGTTGAGTTGCACCTTTATGTATGCACTATGAGGCGGTGCAAATGAACCCACATGTGCACCGTCAGGTGCACACCGTATTCCCTAAATTTTATGAAATAATCAGGAGGTTGGGTCTATGGGCTTGAAGCCCCCCAACGCTTAAATGCTGAATCAATGGCCATACCTGCTCCCCGTCATCGGATAGGTCCACGCGTCCTCAAGACAGCCGTATGGACACCTTTGAAGATCAAACCCGGGTGGTTGCCAGCAAGCGCCTTATGCTAAACCGTCCACTGCCTTTACCGATCAGCATGAGCAGGCCGCCGGTAATTGCGATATTCTTCATGAATAAAATGCTCTGCAGGCGCAGTTCTGCTTTAGGGTAAAGCCAGAAGTCATGTACAATAAACGTGACGGGCACCCAATAACATAAGAGCAGAATAGCTCCGAGCGTGGAGCGGTAGCCGGTCAGGACCATCAACCCTCCCATCAGCAGGAACAATATGGCACCGTATAACAGCATATCCTGACTCCAGGTAAGGCCATATTGGGTCATGGTCAGCTTGGTCTTTTCAAAATATAGGGTGGAATCGACTGCTTCAAACAAAAATATGGCAGAAAGGAAAATCCTGCCGATCAGATCAGTAATGTCGCGCATAAGTCAGGTCGGAGGCAGCTCAGATATCGGAAAATCCGGCTCCTGTCGTCTCCGGTGGCGAAGGTAGGGAAATTTACAAACCATATCCTGAACGGGTACCTGGATAAAAGATCGGTAGCAGAAATAAAAAAAGCCCCCCTCCAGCATTTGGAGAGAGGCCATCCCAAAAACCGATTTTAAAGTATGTTAAAATCGATTCCCGGTTATTCCCTCACGGTACGGCTCGTGTACCGCTTATGTCATCCGGTTTTCCGGTTGTATGGCCGGTGACCTAAAGCCATCCAACCATACAACCTTCCAACCATGTAATTCGCTTACTTCGTCTGGATCATCTTCTTCGTTGCACTGTTCGTAGCCGTTTCCAGCGTGTAGTACAGTACGCCGCTCGTGCGCAGCATGGCACGATCCAGGGTCACCGCATTGTAACCCTTCGTGTAGTCACCGCGCTGCGT
>SBHD01000386.1 GCA_006226345.1 Bacteroidota bacterium
GAGTTTTATCCGCTGCCCGAAACGCCTGTCTATATCAATGACCGCAACAACCTGGAACTGGCAGACACCCTGGCGCTACCCGCCAGCTACAGCCTCCAATGGTACCTCTTTTCCGGCCCGATCGCAGGCGCCACCGGTTTTGAGTATTGTGCGACTATGAACGGGGAGTATACCCTGGTGCTCACAGATCTGACCACCGGCTGCACCAACAGTTACACCACCTCCGTTACAGTTGACCCCGCGTACGACTGCACGGTCGGCACCCGGGATGCTGTAACAGGTACACTGACTGTGTTTCCGAACCCGGCACACGACCAGGTAACGGTGCAATTGCCCGTACCACTACAACAAAACAGCACCCTCCGGATCTGGGATATTGCCGGACGGCTGGTAGAGCAACTTCCGGTTGGAAGCGGCGTGAACCAGATCAATATGGCATGCAACGACCGGAACCCGGGTGTTTACGTACTGGAACTTCAACAGGCAGACAAACGGTATATCGGCCGGTTGGTCATCCTGCGTTAGAACCTGCCAATTGCAATAAAAAAAAGACCGGTGGAAGTATCCACCGGTCTTTTTTTATGGACTAATAAGTGTGCACTTATTGCTGGAAGACAATTTTCCGCTTGACAAACCCTCCGTCAAAGCGGATCTCTGCTATGTACAAACCATTTTGCAGCGCATGCCGCGGCATAGTGAAGTTAGTAGCATCAACAGACGTATGTGCTTTAACCAAACGACCATTCAGGTCATATACATAAATATGACGAATGGGTTCGTTTGCTGTGAAGTTCATTTCATCTACAGCCGGTACCGGTGAAACCTGCAATCCAACGGCGATCGGATCTACTTCTTTTGTCTTTACGAACTGGCAGCCGAGATTAAGGGCTACACAGGCACGGGGAGCAAAGAAGCCTATGATCGTATCGATGTAGGTCTTGGCAGTGACCGGATCAGTATTGCAGTCGGCCTGCGGCGGCGGGCTGGCTGTCCATTCCCATGGAGAGATCGAATTATCCGGCGTCGGATCGAGCAATGGGAAAAAGCCGATATTTCCGCCATTCCAGTTGCTGGCAACATCACCGTAAGGGTCAAAGCCGGCCGGTATAGTAGCAAATATGGCATTATTCCCCAGACGCTGTGCCCGATCCTGGATAGTGCAGGAGCCCGACACTTCAAGTACGGGCTGCGGATCCGGGATAGCCACATTAAAGATATCCGTCTCACAGGGTGCCAGGTCATCGGTCGGGTTATGGAAGGAAACAACCGGGATCTCGCCGGCATCCAGCCAGGTGCTGTCGCCCAGTGCACCACCCATATTGACGATCAACTGAAAGTCCGACGGATAGCCCACATGGTTGGGTATACACAAGGTATCCCCGATCGGAAATCCTGTAATGGCATTATACGTCGCATCTACCATGGTCGGGCCGGTAGTTCCGTCCAGGTTACCATTGTAGGCTTCGATGACCATCGGGATCGGGTTCATCGGATCCAGCGGATTGGGCAGTTTGAATTTATTCGGGTCCGGCGTCATAAAGATATCAGCGAAATTATCCAGGTAGGCAGCAGCGAGGCCCAGATAGCTTCCGGTGCCCTGCCCCCAAACGATCACCTTGTTGGGGTCAATTCCAAAGGTATTGCCCGATTCTGCGGCATTTTTGCGGAAGAAGCGGATACAGGTGCGGATATCCTGCACCCCGCGATAGGCTGCATTGATCAGGGTGAAGCGGCGTACCAGTTCCTGTGAGTTGAACGGGTCCCAACCCTGCCGGTAAGTAGCGACCGCAACTACGTATCCCATTTTTGCCAGACGGGTGGCGAACTCCACATTGGAGGAATCCCCGATTGTACCGCTACAGGCACCGTTGAGCGGAAACGGGAACAGGTTGCCGGTATGCATGTAAATGATCAGAGGCCGGTTGGTTTCCGTGTCACCGGCCGGGGTATATACCTGCATGGCCAAAGGCTGCAAGGCGGAATGTGTTCCCGGACCACCAATGTAAGGCAGTACGGTATAGTTAAATCCATAAGGCATTAACGGGGTCCTGTTTACATCATCGAACACCTGTGTCTGGTACCGCTGTGCCGATACCGTGCAGGCCATGACCATAAGGGCCGCAAATAGGTAGAGTTTTACAAAACGCATGGGTAAAGTTTGTTTAGCAGGTTAACGTTGAATTACTTTTTACGAAAATCATACAAAATGGACGCGTAGGCCATTCGGCCGATACGCGGACCACCATAGGTTTGAAATTGTTTGTTGTTCAGGATATTGGCGGCCCCCAACTTGATCGTGGTATTCCAGCGGGGTACCGACAGGTTCACCTGTGCATCCAGCAGATCATAAGTCGGAATATCGCCTGTAAACTGCGGTGAGCCCTCAAAACGGAATCCTTGTATCCACTTATAGGCTATATTAAAACCCCAGGTCAACCGGCCTCGCAAAGGGATATCCCGCCCGGATAGCCCCACATTGTATTTATGCTCGGGCGTATTGAAGGCCGGCACGATCGGGTCGGTCTCCCGGGTGATCAGTTTGTTCCAACTGTAATTGCCGTTCAGCATAAAGTAATTGCCAAAATAATAATTCAGACCAATGGCCACCCCATGAGAGGTAACGGTCTGGCTGGAGTTGGATGCCACGCGCCAAACCGCCAGATCCTGGAATCGCGGAAACCGGACAAAGTTGCCCGGGAAGATCTCAATCAGGTCAAAGGGCAGGGTAAGGCCGATATTATACCCGATAAAGTCATTGTAAATGTTGAAATAGTAGCCGGCATCCACGTACAGCTGCTTGAAAAGTGTCGTCCGGTAACCCAATTCAAAGGTCTTAACCTTTTCCGGCTGGATCGGGTCAACGTTTATATACTCCAGTGGTGCCTGCGTATTATT
>SBHD01000172.1 GCA_006226345.1 Bacteroidota bacterium
TATCAGGGTATTCTGGGACAACAGTTTCATGGCTTGCACGTGGGCCTCAATATCCCGTTATGGGAGCATAAAAACCGTGTGGCGCAGCAGCAACTGCAAACAACATTCTACACCGGGGAATTAGAGGCACAGCGTACCAGGCAGTACTACGCCGTAAAAGCGTACTACGAAAAATACCAGGGGCTTCGTCGAAGCCTGGACGAATACCGGACCAGCCTGGAAACCCTCAATAATATGGAACTGCTGAACAGAGCCCTGGAGGCCGGACAGATCACCACCCTGGAATATTTTGTAGAACAATCCCTGCTGTACGAGAGCAGGGACAGGCTGTTGGAACTGGAACGGGAAGTGGCTAAAGCAGCGGCTGAATTGTTCAGGCTTGAATTGTAATACAGCCTGATACACAACCGGGATTCCATCCCCCAATAAATGCTAAACCGGAGGCGGAATCTCAACTCATCATATCCGGAACGCTTTTATTCAACTGATCGTAAACCGCACATACTTGATTGTCTTCCCTGCTTCCAGGTGCATGCTTTCGTAGCGGGTGCGAATACCCAGTTCGGGATAAGCCAGGGGGCTGGCATAGATATCGTCGTTGGCGTACAGGAGCTGGCAACGGGGATCGGCAGCAATAGTGTCGAGGGTGAACTGATAAAAACCCGGATCGTCGTGCTTGAGGTGCATCAGTCCGCCGGGGCGCAGGATTTCCCGGTATTTTTCCAGAAAATAAGCCGAGGTCAGCCGCCTGTTCTCCTTACTGGCCCTGGGAAACGGATCGGGAAAGGTGATCCAGATCTCGTCAATCTCCCCAGGGGCGAAAAAGGCCCCGATCACCTCGATCCGGGTGCGTAAAAACGCGGCATTGGTGCGGTTTTCCTCCAGGGCCGTTTTTGCCCCCTTCCAGATGCGGTTGCCTTTGATGTCCACCCCGATAAAATTACGGTCGGGAAACTGCCGGGCCAGGGCCACCGTGTATTCCCCTCCGCCACAGGCCAGTTCCAGCGTGATCGGGTGTGCGTTCCCGAAGTGTTGGTCGTGCCAGTGGCCGCGAAGCTCGACCTCCTGCATACCGGCGCCGACCAGTGCGGGTTGCTGGACATTGTAACACTCGTACACATTGGGGAAATCCAGTATTTCGGCAAACTTCCGGAGTTTGTTCTTTCGGCTCATGTACCAATCCTTTTCAGACGTCAGGTTATCGGCTGTTTGAATTTGACTTCCGGAATTGTTTATCGGTATTTTAATCGGATTGAAGCGTCAAAACCGGAATGTTGAATCTAAACAGCCGCTTAGGTGTAAGGTTATTGTTTTTTCTCCTCCAGCATATGCAGCAACTGCATCCCGATACTGTTGAAATGCATTTCGAATTCATCCCGCCCCATGGCGTCTGTTACCGCCCAAGTCCGGATGTTTTCCAGAAATCCCTGCAGGTACTGTGCTTCCTTACGCTGTTCCCGGCTGCCGTTACGCCTCATCAATTTCAATGCGTGGTCAACATTGTTGTCTTTAAGAAGCAGTCGTATTTCTTCAGCCAGGGTCCGCATTGGTTCAGTTTTCCGCTGTAGGAGTTTCAATGGTTGCGATCACGCTTGGCACAAAGAATGGTGGTAATTCCTCATGCCCGAGTACTGTCAGGTCCGGGAAATAGGGCCGCAACGCTTCCGATACAGCCGGCCGGATCCCGGTGGGCGCCAAAAATACCGGTTTTGGGAAATCTGCCAGTGTCTGTTCGTAAATGTTCCGCAGCAATTGCCGGAAAACCACATCCGATTCCGGTGTGCTGTTGCTGAAAAAGCCGTCCCGAAAATCGCGCAATGCCGCCGGTTCGAAGTTGTAACAGGGCAATACCCCGCCTTTCATGAACGGATACGAAACCGGGAACTTCAGGTTTGCCCGTACCTGCCCGGCCAGCTGATCGGCCCGGAAACCGGTATTGGCAGCAGCCCCGGGCGGCACCACCACTACCCGGCTGACTGGCGGGAAATAGGGCAGGTAACGTGTATCGTCTACTACCAGCGGCCCCTCCATGCGCAGCAACACATCCAGGATCTCAGGGAGGTTGCGCACTGGCACCCGCTCCCGCAGCAACAGCCGCAGTACCGGGCAAAGCCGGTATGTGGGCCATCGCTCCCGGATCATGATGATCAACGAACGGTTGTCTTCCTCCAGATTGTCCAGCTGGGTATCCAGGATACCGGCGTTTATATACCAGCCGGCATGCTGCCGCACCCAGTAGTTGATCCAGTCGAAAATATAATCCCAGGGGCCATCTACTACTTCGGCAGCCATCGGGCCGTCACCAGCGTCTTTCACCGCATAAGTAGCGGCCCGGGTGGGCAGGTAAAGCCGGGGCTCGCCGGCAATGGCATACAGCATTTGCCCGGACTCCAGGCCAGACAGCACCGGCACCCATAGGTCATTGAGCCGCAGGCGAAAAGCCGTTTCACCCAAGCCGGGATCGGTCTCCACATTAGCCTGAGGAAGCAGGATGCCCGTATCCTGGTACACAGTACTGTACAAATCCGGGAACCGCGCCGCCCAACCCGGATCTGCATCGGAATGGCGTTCCGCCATATCCGGTGAAACCACCAGGGTCAGGTTGAGCATGTCAAGACTTTCAATCAGGCGCTCGACAGTTTCTTCCGGGCTGTATTCCGGTTTCCAACACTCAAAACAAGCACCCAGCCGTTCCAGGCTGAAACCGTTGTCCAGCAACAGGGTAGCCAGCCGGCGCCAAACCGGCAGGGGGGCACTCCCCCAGGTTGCCGGCACTTTACCGGCTTCCTCCATCCGGTTGCGTAACGTACGCAGCCGGGCATCGGTCACGAGGCGGGTCCGGTTTTTAAAGATCGTATGCAGGATCCGGAACGCCAGCGGTGCGGCCGGA
>SBHD01000027.1 GCA_006226345.1 Bacteroidota bacterium
TTTTTTTCATTTTTTTTTTTTTTTTCTTTCCTTTTTTCCTCTTTTAATTGCCGGAAGATTCACCCGAATATTCCGGCAATTTTTATTTCAGGCTGGCGGCATGCGGAGTTTGCCAACTTTTTGAATAAGTTTGAACCTCATTTGCTCCCCCGGGGCAACATCGATCCGCTAACAACATAATACACTGTTATGAGCAAGCCCGTCACCTTCCTCTGTATCTCCAGCTATTTTAAAGGCAATGACTTTTTGCGCGGGATGAAGTCCACCGGCGCTACGGTCTACCTCGTGACGTCCAAAAAACTGGAAAACAAACCCTGGGCACGCGAAGCCCTGGACGATATCTTTTATATCGAGCAAGGTCCCGAAAACTATTGGGATATGAATGATGTGATCTCCGGTCTGGCCTGGCTGATGCGTTCCAAAAAGATCGACCGGATCGTTGCGCTCGATGACTTCGATGTGGAAAAAGCCGCACACCTGCGCGAGCATTTCCGGATTCCCGGTATGGGGCAAACAACATACCGGCATTTTCGGGATAAACTGGCCATGCGTCTGAAAGCGCAGGAAAGCGGTATTAATGTGCCGGGGTTTTCATCCCTCTTCAACGATGATGAGATCCGGCAGTTTACAGAAAACTTCCCGGCGCCCTGGATCGTCAAACCCCGTGGTCAGGCATCCGCTACCGGGATGAAAAAAGTACAGAACGCCGATGAACTCTGGGCACACCTGGAAACCCTGGGTGGTGAGCGACACCAGTACCTGGTTGAACAGTTCAAGCCGGGCGATGTCTTTCACGTCGACGCACTTTCCAATAGCGGTAAGGTGATCTTTGCCCGGGCGTCCCAGTACCTGGCTCCGCCCTTTGATGTTGCCCACGCCGGGGGGATTTTCCGGAGTGCCATCATGGAGGAGGGCAACCCCGATGAAAAACGCCTCCTCGAACTCAATGCCGACGTCATGAAAGCATTCGGTATGCAGTACAGCGCCAGCCATACCGAGTTTATCAAATGCCATGAAGATGGCAAATTCTACTTCCTGGAAACCTCTTCCCGGGTAGGCGGTGCCCATATTGCGGAAATGGTGGAATGCGGTTGCGGGATCAATCTCTGGAAAGAATGGGCCCGGATCGAGTATGCCGTAGCCAGTGGCCAGACCTATAAACTGCCCAAAGTCCGGAAAGATTACTCGGGAATTGTCGTCTCCCTGACCCGGCAGGAATGGCCGGACACCAGCCAGTTCAACGACCCGGAGATTGACTGGCGGATGGACGATATGAGCTACCATATCGGACTTATCGTCCGGTCGCCCAAACGGGCGCGGGTGATCGAATTGCTCGACGATTATGCCGGTCGTATACAGCGCGACTACCATGCGAGCGCGCCGGCTCCCGATAAACCATTGACCTGATCCGCCAAGACTTTTTCAATAATATGCAGTGCAGCTACTGTGCAGTAGTATGCATCGGCTTTCTCATTTTACTTATATGCCAACCATTGTTACCGGCTCTATTGGCCCTGATCATTACCGCACTACCCTGCATACCAAATCCCATACGTTGCTTTCCGACGAATCGCTGGCCAATGGCGGTCAGGATGCCGGGCCCGCACCGGACCAGCTGGTGCTCAGCGCCCTGGCAGCCTGCAAGCTGATCACCGTCCGGATGTATGTCGACCGGAAGGGATGGTCTGTAGACCTGATCTCCGTCGAGCTGGAAATGCATGTGGATTATGCAGCCCGCCCGGCAGCAAATACAGATATCCGCTGCCGGATCCATGCCGAGGGTGCGCTGGACGAAGCGCAGCGACAGCGGATCGTTACCATAGCCGATAAATGTCCGACACACCGGTTGCTGACCGGCGAGGTGGCCATCGCATCGGAATGGGCGGCAGATGTAGCTTCCAACTAGCGCTGTCGGGTGTATTCACTCATTTCCCTGCTGTACTGGTGGCCACAGAATGGGGGTTTAGTCATTTACCGCTGTGGGTATATCCTGCTTTTTTATATTGGCAAAAACAGATACCCTTATGTCATACCGCTCTCTAATGGCTTATCGCATTTTTTTAAACGGCCTGACCGGCCTGCTGGCCCTTTTCATTACCCTGTCGCCCGTTTTCGGGCAGCCAGTGCAACTGAAATGGTTCCCCCTGGTAAAAACAGAGAAAGATCAACGGACGCTACAGCTGCTGGATGCCGGGAAACAAGGGTTTTACCTGTTGCGCTGGCAGGACAGCCGGACCGACGCCACCGGAAAACGCTCGCCGGCGGTGCCACTGCTGACCCAACTGACACCGGGAGGCGAACGCCTGCACGATGCCCCGCTGCCCGGTTTTGAAAACGGCGGGCTCGATTTCCGGTTCGCCATCGCCAGCGATAGCGTGTTGCTGGTCGTTTACGAAGCGCGTAACAGCGCCGGTTCGCAGACGCTTTTTGCACGCCGGCTCAACCTGTACAACCGCAAATGGTCGGCAGCGCCACAAGTGCTCTTTACAGAACTGACCACGGAGGCGCCGGCTTTTCCGAATGTTTGGTTCAGCCGCTCGTTCGATAACCGCTATACCTGTATTTATCGCATGAGCAGTGGAAAAGAGCACCGGATGGCCATGGCTATGCTGGACCAGGACTTTCAAGTACAATGGCAGCGGAATACTGAATTGCCCGGCATAAACAGCCGGATGAACCTCCATCAGGTGTGTTGCACCGGAAAAGGGGCGGTGCTGTTCCATTGCCAGGCGTTCGATCCTGCAAGCAAGGTGACCGGCCGGCCGTTCGAGTCAGTACCATCAGTATACCGGCCTGACGGGCAGGTTTTCCTCCGGAACACCGAATGGGCTGCAGAAGCGCCACCCTACTCCAATGCACTGTTCCTGGTTGACGGGGGAGAAGATGGGATGGCTACCTTTTACCCTGAACTGGGGAAAAGGTATACGCCCTCTTTTGAAACGCGGGAAGGGCCCGACGGGAAACTATATTGCGCGGGTTTTTACGGTGATGATAACAACGAACAGGTCGACGGATATTTTATTTACTGCATCGACCCGGACACCAGGCAAGGTGCGGTGTTGAAACTGGCTGGTCTGCCACGGTCGCTGCGCGAAGTGTACCTGCGTAAAAATGCTGCTGCCGACCGGAAGCCCGTACCAGGTCTGGCGTTGCGCTGGCTGGACTGGACGCCGGATGGGCACCCGTGGATGCTGGCCGAACAACAGAATTTTGATATACCCCCGGGCAGGATCGAAACGGCTGTACTATTGCGGCTGGACTCTACCTACCGGATCACGAATACCCGGGACGTGGAAAAATATCAGCGACTAATACCTGGCGATGCGCAGAACTTTGCTGCCATGGCTGCCTGCCCAACCGGGCAAAGTGGCTGGTGGCTGCTCTGGAATACCGGAAGCTGGCCGCAAGCCAAGATCATGCTGACCGACTGCCGGTCGAGGGGTATTCCGGAGGAACATACGCTGGATATTTCTTCCCGGTCCAATGTATCCCTGTTACCGCAGACACTGCTGCAGCGCGACGGGCACTGGTATTTTGTCGGGGAAAGCGAGTACCACGAACGGATACGGATCGGAATGCTGCAGCCGGAATCTAAATGACGGGCTGTCTGCAGATAAAAAACGGGGCAAATCAGCCACAGTGGTTGATTTGCCCCGAATAGTTTGGTGCGGTATGCCCGTTACCGTGCGTATGCAACTGCGCGTTTTTCCCGGATGACCGTCACACGGATCTGCCCGGGGTATTGCATCTCATCCTGAATCTTCTGCGAGATCATGAAGGAGAGGTCGTCGGCATATTGGTCGCTGACCTTGTCGGCTTCCACGATCACACGCAATTCACGGCCTGCCTGCATGGCAAATGCCTTGGCGACACCTTCGTAGCTCATAGCAAGGTCTTCGAGTTCGCCGATGCGCTTGAGGTAGTTCTCCAGGATCTCTCGGCGGGCGCCCGGACGGGCACCGGAGATCGCGTCACAGGCCTGCACGATCGGGGAGATGATGTTGTTCATCTCAATCTCGTCGTGGTGGGCGCCTACTGCGTTGACGATCACAGGGTGTTCGTTGTACTCTTCGCAGAGTTTCATGCCTACCAGGGCGTGGGACAGTTCAGTTTCTTCTTCGGCAACTTTACCGATATCGTGCAGCAGGCCCGCGCGTTTGGCCATCTTGATCTGTTTCGGGTTGAGGCCCAGTTCGGCAGCCATGATTGCGCAGAGGTCAGCGGTTTCGATCGAGTGTTTGAGCAGGTTTTGTCCGTAAGACGAACGGAAGCGCATCCGGCCGACCATGCGCACGATGGCGGGGTTGAGACCGTGGATATTGAGCTCGATCACGGTGCGTTCACCGATCTCGATGATCTGTTCTTCCAGTTGTTTGCGCACTTTAGCCACAACCTCTTCGATACGGGCCGGGTGGATGCGGCCGTCGGCAACGAGCCGCTGGAGCGACAGGCGCGCTACTTCCCGGCGGATCGGATCGAACGAGGAGATCACGATCGCTTCCGGCGTGTCGTCTACAATGATCTCTACGCCGGTAGCGGCCTCGAGTGCCCGGATGTTACGGCCTTCACGCCCGATAATCTGGCCTTTCATATCATCGTTTTCCAGGTTGAACACCGAAACGGTGTTCTCAATGGTGAACTCGGCGGCCATCCGCTGGATCGACTGGATGATGATCTTTTTCGCTTCCTTGCCTGCGTTGAGTTTGGCCTGGGTAACGGCGTCTTTTACGATGGCCATGACCTCACTTTCACTCTTGGCGCGGACCGCTTCAAGCAACTGGTCTTTGGCATCCTGCTGGTTCAGTTGCGCGATCTTTTCCAACGCCTTGATCCGCTCTTCATTGGCGGCATCCAATTCTTCTTTCTTCTTCTGAACGATCTTCAGCTGTTTTTCCAGGTTAGTCCGGAGCGTGTCCACTTCCGCCTCTTTGTTCTCCAGATCGGACTTGCGGTTGTTGAGTTCATCCACTTTTGCCTGGAACAGGTCCTGTTCGGTCTTGAGGTCTTTTTGTTTACTAACGACCTCCATTTCCATTTCCTTCAGTTTGACCTGATGCTGTGCTTTTTCGGTATCAAACTGGCTGCGCATTTGCGCGTAACGTTCTTTCGCTTCCTGGATCTTTTGTTGTTTGATCCGTTCGTTTTCAGATTCGGCCTTGTTTACAAGTTTATCTGCCTTGGCTGATGCTTCATCGGTAATGCGTTGCGCCGTGATACGCGCTTCTTTTATGGCGAGGTCGGCCAGGCGGTTACCTTCTTCAACCGCTTTTTGATTCGATTTTTTCTTCATCTGGCTGGCAACAATAAAAGCCAGTCCGCCTCCTACCACCAGTCCTATAATGACTCCTAATATCATTTCCATATCGGACATTTCATTTAATGGTTTAACATATATGTATATACAGCAGCGGGTGTTGCCCGCATAAACAGCACACTAAAACGCACTTTTCCGGTTGTATTGTACTGGAAAGCGCCGGGAAAAAACAATTCGGGATAAGCAGGGGGCGCGAGCGGATCAGCAGGCAGGCTGTTGTGATGCTTGTTTGGCTGCCCGCAGGGAATCAGCACCATAAGTCAGCAAAGCAAGTGCCAGGTAGTCCTGCAGGTCACGCGACGGATACCGAGCCTGGTAAGCCGATATTTTGTCGTTGATCTCATTGGCCAGGCGGTTGATCAGTGCCTCGTCGGCAGCGTTGATGTTCAACAGATAGGGTCGCCCGGCTATCAGGACTGTGACCTGGGTCGTATGGTTTGATTGCACTTCGTTTGCCATGGTATAATCGGTCGTAGGTTACTGGAACGCGTAGTATTCCGGGGGTATTTTTATATGGAATTGTAAACAGTAACATAAACTGTTCCAATTCAACAGACTGTACGCAGCGTTCTGTTCCCGGACCGAGTTGATCCGCTCTTTCCTCTCCTGTCATTTCATCCCGTAAACAATATTTAGGACCCGCGCCTGCGCTGTTCTCTTTTGAACAACAGCATCGCGGGCTTTTGCCGCATTATTTACGAATGCTGGCTTTTAATTTATGTTCAAATGCCTGTTGCAGTTGCTGCATCAAGGCATCAATTTCCTTATCCTGTAGGGTTTTTTCCGGGTCTTCAAATAAGAAACTGACGGCGTAGGACTTCTTGTCAGCGCCGATCTTTTCCGGGTCTTCAAAGACGTCGAACAGGTTGACGTCCCGAAGGGTCTTTTTAACGGTTTTGTTGGCCAGTTGGCGTACTTCCGCAAAGGTAACGGTGCTGTCCAGCACCATCGCCAGATCACGGCGCACTACCGGGTACTTACTGATCTCCTGGAACTGTATCCGGTTAGAAGCAAGGGCCTTCAACAGGTTATCGAAATGGAAATCGGCGAAAAACACGGCTTCTTTGATCTCCAATTTCCGGCTGATGGAAGGCAGCACTTTTCCGAAGGTGACCAGTTCCTGCGGGCCACGGTGGTACCGCAGTGCTGCCTGGAACGGGCTTTCCCGGAGTACGCTTTCCTGATAGCCGCTGACACCGAGCCGGCCGAGCAGGTTGTTGACCCAGGCTTTCAG
Source organism: Bacteroidota bacterium (assembly GCA_006226345.1). GTDB lineage: Bacteria > Bacteroidota > Bacteroidia > Chitinophagales > Saprospiraceae > M3007. The sequence goes on from SBHD01000027.1 coordinate 6,549, forward strand.
GGTGTAGAAGTCTACTTCCTTTTTGGTTGCCGGCTGCCAGCTTTCCGGGCTGTGTGCCCCGGTCAGATAAAGGCCCAACCGCATTTCTTCCGAGGTAACCCTGGTTGAGGAGCGATCATCCGGCGACGATGCCGGTGCTTCGGGGTTGCGGCGGTAGGTTTTTCCAAATTCGAACAGGCGCAGGTCGGGATTCTGCCGGTTCTGGTTGTGCCGGATCGTCTCCAGACCGCTGAATAACAGGCTGGGTCGCATACAGTCCAGCCCCTGGTTAGCCGTATTGTGTACAAATACCAGGGTCTCCGGGCTGTAGGCCAGCAGTGCGCTGTCGCCGGTGTAGTAAGCGGAGTTGCTCAGCGATAGCCCCATACATTCCAGGAAGCCGTTGGCTGCGAGAATGTCTGCCGCCATATTCCGGATGGCATCCGGGTTGGGCCGGGGCGTATTCTCCATGCTGGTATGCACGCGTTCCGGCAGGGGTATATTGTCGAGGCCATATACGCGCAGGATCTCTTCCACCACGTCGGCCTCGCGGGTGACGTCCGGCTTGTTGGTCGGGATCAGGGCTGTAAAACCGGCATCGGTTTCGCCCTCCAGCCGGATATCCAGCGCCGTAAGGATGTTTTTGACCGTATCCTTTGGGATCTTTTCACCGATAAGTGCGTTTACGCGGTCATAGGCAACCGGTACCCGGGCCGGTGCTACCGGTTGCGGGTAAATATCCGTGACTGCAGAGGCAACTGCACCACCGGCGAGGTCGAGGGTCAGGGCAACGGCCCGTTGAAGTGCGGTGAGGCATCCATTCGGGTCCACGCCTTTTTCAAAGGTCCAGGCGGCATCGGTGCGCAGGTTGTGGCGCAGCATGGATCGCCGGATCCACACCGGATTGAACCGGGCGCTTTCCAGGAACACATGGGTCGTTTTTTCCGTAACGCCACTGGTTGCGCCACCGAAAACGCCACCGATGCACATTGGATTGGAGGCGCCGTCGCAGATCATCAGGTCCTGATCGGAGAGCTTCCGGTCTACTTCATCAAGGCTTTTAAATACAGTGCCTTCCGGCAGGGTTTTCACAACCACTTTATTGCCGGCGATCTGGTCGGCATCGAACGCGTGCAGCGGTTGGCCGAGTTCGAGCCGGACGAGGTTGGTGATATCTACCACATTATTGATCGGGCGCTGCCCCAGGGCAAGCAGCCGTTCTTTAAGCCAGTCGGGGCTTTCCTGGACCTGCACGTTCCGGATCAGTACACCGGTATAACGCGGGCAGGCTTCGGTATTTTCTACGGTAACTTCCAGCGGCGCCGAGGTGGTGGCGGCAGGTATGGGCGGCGGCGGCGTAGTCTTGAGCTGTGCATCCGGATTTTTGTGATGCCGCACCCAGGCCAGCAGGTCACGCGCCACACCCATATGGCAGGTAGCATCGGCCCGGTTGGGCGTCAGCCCGATCTCGTATACGGTATCTGTTTTGAGTCCGAGGTACTGTGTTGCTGAAATCCCCAATTGAGTGGCGCCGGGGAGTACTATAATGCCGGAATGGTCGTGGCCAATACCCAGTTCATCCTCGGCGCAGATCATGCCCTGGGAGGGGACACCGCGGACTTTGCGTTCGCCGATCTCGAAGAGCTGGCCGTCTTTGCTGAGCACCTGCGCACCCGGCAGGGCTACCAGTACCCGCTGGCCAGCAGCTACGTTTGGCGCGCCGCACACAATGGAGCGGATCGTGCCGTCGCCAACATCGACTTTGGTGGCTGACAGGTGGTCGGTATCCGGGATCGGTGCACATTCAAGCACGTGTCCGGTCAGGACTTTATCCAGGTCAACTGGTGAAGCGCCTACCGTTTCCCATCCTTCCACCTCTAGGCCCAGCGCGGTCAAAATGTCGGCGATTTCTTCGGGCGATTTATCTAGGTCGAGAAATTCTCGAATCCAATTCAACGAAACCTTCATTTCCTCTGGAAATCAATCAGATTATAAGGTTCCGGACAAGCCGGAACTTTTAACGTACAAAGGTAGGAACCTTTCGTGATATTCTGTGCATGTCCGGTTTTTTCTACCGGGGGGCTATACCCGTTTGATCTGGGCGCCGATGGCGTTCAGCCGCTTGTCGATAAACTGGTAACCGCGATCGATCTGGTGGACGTTGTGAATAATGCTCCGGCCTTTAGCCGACAGTGCGGCAATAAGCAGGGCCTGTCCGGCGCGTATATCCGGTGACGTCATTTCGATGCCGCGCAGCTGTGAGCGGCGATCGAGCCCAATCACCGTAGCCCGGTGCGGGTCGCACAGAATGATCTGAGCGCCCATGTCGATCAGTTTATCCACGAAAAACAACCGGCTTTCAAACATTTTCTGGTGGATGAGCACACTGCCGCGCGCCTGTGTCGCCACGACCAGCACAATCGACATCAGGTCGGGCGTAAAGCCGGGCCATGGAGCATCGTAGATCGTCAGAATAGAGCCGTCAATAAATGTGCTGATCTCATAGCGGTCCTGGGCAGGTATGAACAGGTCGTCACCCCGGCGCTCCAGGGTGATCCCCAGCCGTTCGAACGTATGCGGAATGATGCCCAGGTGGTCGATACCGGCGTTTTTGATCGTGATCTCGGATTGGGTCATGGCCGCCAGGCCGATAAAACTGCCGACCTCGATCATGTCGGGCAGACAGCGGTGGTCGGTGCCCTTGAGCTGGCTGACCCCTTCGATGTGTAGCAGGTTGGATCCCACCCCTTCGATCCGGGCACCCATGGTATTGAGCATTCGGCACAGCTGTTGGACGTAAGGCTCACAGGCGGCATTGTAGATCGTGGTGGTACCGTTGGCCAGTACGGCTGCCATGACGACGTTGGCGGTACCGGTCACCGATATCTCGTCCATGTGAAGATAAGTCCCTTGCAAGCCACTCGGCGGTTGCTGAACAAAGTAGATATCCTTGATATCATCGTATTTAAACTCGGCGCCCAGCTTCTGGAATCCCAGAAAGTGGGTATCGAGGCGCCTGCGGCCGATCTTGTCGCCACCGGGTTTGGGCAGGGCCGCCCGGCCAAATCGGGAAAGCAGGGGGCCGATCAGCATAACGGAGCCCCGCAGCCGCTGGGCATCCTTCATGAAAATATCGGAACGCAGGTGTTCGATGTCAACTGTGCCGGCGCAAAACCGGTAGGTGTCGGGCGCCAGCTGTTCGACGGTGACCCCCAGGCCACGTAGCAGGTCGATCAGTTTATTGACGTCGAGGATATCAGGAATATTGGAGATAGTGACGGATTCGTCGGTCAGCAGAACGGCACTGATCACCTGCAGGGCTTCGTTTTTAGCGCCTTGCGGATGTAGGTCTCCATGGAGCGGCCGTCCACCGATCACTTCAAAGGAGTCGAGTTGCATAATAAATCATTTAGGGTATAAACTGGTTGAGAGGGCGAAACAACCGGAAAAAACGCAGAATGTGAAATCCGGCGGCAAAAAGTAAAAAAGTTCCTGACAGAGCCGGTCAGATGCTAGGTTTTTTTGTATTCCTGTACCAAAAAAGCACAAAAAAACCTCCGGCGGAAAACCACCGGAGGGCACAGAATTTATGAGAACAATGTCAGTCGTGGTTTAGACGATCTTGACATCAACTGCATTCATTCCTTTTTTTCCTTCTACGGTGTTGAACTCGACTTTATCGCCTTCACGGATATTGTCGATCAGACCGGAGATGTGTACAAAGATTTCCTCTTGAGAGGCATCGTCAATAATGAAACCATAGCCTTTGGTTTCATTAAAGAACTTTACTGTTCCATTGTGCATTGTAAAAAAATTAAATTGAGTAATCCGGCAAATTGCCACTGCGAAGGTACAGGCTTTTAAAATAACCTGCCAGTATTTCGATCTATTATTTTTGACCTATCCACCTGCCAGTCAGTCGTATAGGTGTTTAAAAATGCTTCCAGCCCTGGGCTTTCAATTCATGTAATTTTCCACCTTTGGAGTTGAGCTTGATCCCTTCATCAGCCTCCAGTATTTCGCCGGCGATATAGATATCCGGCAGGAAGCGGACCTTGTCGGTATCTTTTGGGTCGATGGTGAACAGGAGTTCGTAATCTTCACCTCCATTTAGGGCACAGGTGATCGGATCGAGTTTGAATTGCAGGGCCATCATCTGCGCGTCCGGGTGGATGGGTACGCCACTTTCCTCGATCAGTGCCCCTACTCCGCTCTGTTTGCAGATGTGGAAGATCTCGGATGCCAGGCCGTCAGAAATATCGATCATGGAAGTCGGGCGCAGATCCGCTTTCCGGAATTCCTCGATGATATCACGGCGGGCTTCCGGCTTCAGGTGCCGGCCGACAATGTACTGTTGCTCTTCGAGATTGGGCTGCACATCGGGGTGTTCAAGCCAGATGCGTTTTTCCCGCTCCAGCAGTTGAAGGCCCAGATAGGCGGCACCCAGGTTTCCGGTGATGCAGATCAGATCACCTACCCTGGCGCCGTTGCGGTAGCTGAGTCGGTCTTTCTCTCCCTGCCCGATCGCGGTGACGCTAATGGTCATGCCTTTTGGGGAAGACGTAGTGTCGCCGCCTACCAGGTCTACGCCGTACACCTCACAGGCCGTGCGAATGCCTGCATAGAGTTCTTCCATGGCTTCCACGGTGTATTTGCTGGAGATTGCCACCGAAACCGTGATCTGCCGTGGCTGGGCATTCATGGCATAGATATCGGAGAGGTTAACCACAACGGCCTTGTAGCCCAGATGCCTGAGCGGCGTATAAGCCAGGTCGAAATGGATACCTTCCACCAACATGTCGGTGCTGACAACCGTCCAGAAGCCATTATTGTCGATCACGGCCGCATCGTCGCCGACACCGGTCTTGGTTGAGGGTTGTACAATGGGAAACTGCTGGGTGAGGTGATCGATCAGGCCGAATTCACCGAGGGTATTGACGTCAGTCATGGGTGCAAAACTTCAAAATTTTAGCAAAACCAGCCGCAATTTGTTGCGAAATTCGGATGGCACCAGGCATTCATTGGCATTGAGTTGCAGGGCATCCCGGAAACGCAGGCGCAGGTTTTGGCCAAAGGTATTCATCAGACTGTTGCGATCAAAATCGCCCAACGGCGACACGACATATTCACTGCAGGTGTTTTCATATTTGATCTCGTCGTTGAACAGGAAATGCAACTGGTCCGGCGAGCGCATCATGAAATAGGAGGAAAAGGTGGCCTCGTCGTCCTGTGAATACTGCTTTTTATGCAATACTGTCGTCCAATGGGGCTCACCGTTGGGGTGGAGGGCTATAAGCAGCAGGTCGTCGTAATAATAATCCACCACCAGCCGCATGCCATCGCGCCAGAACCCGCGTCCGGCTGCTGTGCCGCGTTGGATCTCATGATACCGTTCGGTGATGATCAGAGCGCCTCCGTCACGTCGGAGAATGACCTGCTGGATGTTGGCATTGTCCACCCCTTTTTTGTCATCCTCTACGTCTTTTTGGCGCAAAATGGAGATCACCTTATCGGAAAAAGGCTCGGTGTGCAAAACCGAATTGTGCCCACCCGCCGGTATGCGCACATAAAAGATGCCATTGGCCCGGTCGCGGACCTTCTCAGAATACAAACCTACTCCAACCAGGCTGCGGTTGTGGTTATCGTACACAAAACGGATATCAGTGGTCAGGAGGTCTGGTAACGGGACGGAATACGATTGCTCGCCCGTGGAATACAACTGCAGCACATTGAACGCGTGCTCTTCCATGCGCGCGCGCCGGTTGTTCTCTTCCGTAACGACAAAAAAATCACCCCGGTTACTGAGCGCCAGAGCGCTGATGTTATTGTCGTAGAAATTGTCGCTCAGCTGGATCGTTTTATCCCACAGGACCTCCATCTTGTCCAGCCGGAAACAAACAGTTTCCATTCGGGAGCGTTCGGCGGTGTTCATCGCCACAATACAGTTTTTGTCCTCACTGCGCATGATGTCGATGCTGGGCGGAGAGAACACCCGTTCGCCATAGTCCTTGATCGTCATACTGTCGATCAGGTTGGCGCCGGGATCGTATTTGTGGATGTGCAGTTTGGTAGTGCCACGCCGCCGGCGTTTGAAAAGGATCGAAAAATCGTTCTTGCCCCCGATCACCGCCAGCACCTGGATCCCGTTTTTATCCAGGTCCTCCAGTTTACGGTTCCACGACATGCGCATGGAATTGTCGAAGGCCTGGATCTCAAATTCGTTGAATTTGTCCCGGAAGAGCAAAATGCGGTCTTTCAGGCGTCCGATCAGTTCGTAACCGTAATCATTGCGCAGGGCAATGGGTTCGGATACCAGGAAATTGCCCTGGCTGTGCAGGGAAGAAACAGAAGCGAGGAATAAAACGAACGAGATGAGGATGTTCAGTTGTCCACGCCGGGAGCCGGGTCGGGTATTGTGCATATGATGGAGTTGTGTTTGGCCAGTTAAATTCACATAGCCTCTGAAAGGGATTTCCAAAAATCGGATGTTTTTTTGTAAAAAGCACGACCGGAATTGGCACCAGCGGTGGTATTTTTACAAGACCATAGCTGAATGCCGGTTGACGGTATGATTACCCAACATGTTCCCGATCCGAAACCACCTATTCAAAACACTATGCGCATTTTGATTATCAACGGCCCAAATCTTAATTTGTTGGGTAACCGCGAACGCGAAATTTACGGCCCGCGGAGTTTTGACGATTACCTGCACCACCTGAAAACACAATTCAACGGTATACATTTCGATTATTTCCAAAGTAACCACGAAGGTGCTATTATTGACAAACTGCACGATGCCGGTATGCATGCCGATGGTGTTGTGCTGAATGCCGGAGCCTATACGCATACTTCCATCGCCATTGCAGATGCCGTCGCGGCCATCCGTACCCCGACTGTGGAGGTACATATCAGCAATGTATACCAGCGCGAGGCTTATCGCCATCATTCCTATCTTTCGGCTAAATGCGAGGGCTGTATTATCGGCCTGGGCCTGGAGGGCTACGGGCTGGCAGTCGAATACCTGATTCACCGGTTCCGGGGTGCCCAGGACCTGGAAGGTATCGGAAAATAAGCCGTTTTTCATGGAGATCCGACCGGCCAAACCTGCCGATGCCGAAACGCTGACAGTTATCACCCGGCGTTCCAAAGCGCACTGGGGGTACAGCCCGGAGCAACTGGAAGACTGGGCGGATGAGTTGACGATTTCCCCGGCATACATCCGCCAGCATACGGTGTTTTGCGGCCTCCTCGATGAAAATGTAGTGGCCTATTATTCCCTGCATGGTCCTGAAGGGGAGCGCTGCAAGCTGGAGAATCTGTTCGTACTGCCGGAATACATTGGCAGAGGACTGGGCGCCCGGCTGCTCGAACACGCCACGGCGCAGGCTGCAACATTGCAGGCTTCCATACTCTGGCTGGAGTCCGACCCGCATGCCACCGGCTTCTATCAGAAAAACGGGTTTGTGCCTGTGGGGCAAAAGCCCAGTTCGATCCCCGGCCGCTTTCTGCCGGTCATGGAGCGGAAAGTAAAGGCAAATTGGAAAAGAAAAATTTGAAGTTTGAAAAGTAGGGCGCGCAGGGTTCGCCCGGGATTTGACATTTTTGTGGCTCCCGGAACGACCCGGCTCAAACAAATAAGATGATACAGGGATTTATTTTTGATATGGACGGCACGATGGTGAACAATATGATGACCCATCACCGAGCCTGGCAGCGCAAACTGGCTGCACTGGGACTGGAGCTCAGTCTGGACGAGGTGCAGGAAAGGGTACATGGTATTAACGAAGAGATCATCGAGCGGCTGTTCGGCGAGCAGTTTACCCCGGAAGAGCGCCGGCGTATTGCCTGGGAAAAAGAAGCCGAGTACCGCGATATTTTTCTGCCCGAACTCAAACTGGTCGACGGGCTGGGCGCTTTTCTGCAAACCGCAACCGAACGGCAGATCCCGATGGGGATAGGCACGGCTGCACCGGCTGAAAATGTAAATTTTGTGCTCGAATACCTGCAACTGCGCCCGCTGTTCCGCTCGGTGATCGATGCCAGTGGGGTAGACAAGGGCAAACCCGATCCGGAAGTGTTCCTGCGGGTAGCTGCGGAGATGGGGCTTCCTCCCGATCAGTGCCTGGTATTTGAAGACTCCCCTACCGGGGCCGAAGCCGCCCGCCGGGCCGGTATGCAGGCTGTGATCATTCTGACCACGCACCGCCCGGACGAGTTTGCTCCTTTTGACCATTTACAGCGCATGGTGCCGGATTTCACCAGCATCAGTCCGGCCGACTGGGTGGCCTAGAAGCTTTCAATTTGAAATTTGAA
>SBHD01000352.1 GCA_006226345.1 Bacteroidota bacterium
TACAACGGCAACCTCAACCTGCGGTTCAACAACCGGGTGACCGAGGATAACATGGCAAAACGGGTGTCGGCCAAATCCTTCGGCATCAAGTGGTCGCATCAACAGGATCCCAAAGCACACCCGTCGCGCACCTTTGGCGGCTCGGTCAATATTGAGACCAACCGCGACCAAAACCGCAACCGCAACGACTACGCCAGCGTTTACCAGAACCAGCTGAGTTCCAACCTGAACTATTCCCAGCGTTTTCCGGGTAAGCCCTACCAGTTCAATGCCAGCATGAGCCACTCCCAGAATACCCAGACCCGGCTCATGAACATCAGTTTTCCGACAGCCACATTCAACCTGCAGCGGATCTACCCCTTGAAACGGAAGAACCCAGTCGGGAAAGAGCGCTGGTATGAAAAGATCTCGTTCACCTATTCCTCGCGGTTGCAGAATACGGTCCAGATCGCCGATACCCTGTTGTTCAGCCGGGAAACCCTCCAGAAAGCCCGGATGGGTATACAGCATAAGGCCAGTACAGACTTTAACTTCAAACTATTCAAATACATCAACATCGCCCCCCGGGTGAACTACGAGGAAAACTGGTATCCGTATACCATTGAAAAACGCTTTATCGATGACGTGCAGTTCGTGTACGATACGGTAGCCGATGTGGTAGTAGTCGACAGTAATGCCACCGTTTGGGGCCGGGATACTTCGTACCGGGACTATGGCTTTAAAACCTTCCGCCAGTACGATGTGGGGATTTCGGCTAATACGGCCCTGTTCTTTACCAAGCAATTTAAAAAAGGCTGGTTTCGTGGTATCCGGCATACGATGAAGCCTTCTATCTCCACCGGTTTCCGTCCGGATTATTCGCAATCGGACTACTTCCGGCAGGTGCAAACCACCTCCCGGCCGGGACGCCTGGACTCCCTGGAGTACAGCATATTTGAAGAGGCGGTATATGGCCGGCCTTCCTCGGCGCCCCGGGACTTGTCGATCAATTACAGTCTGGGTAATATCCTGGAAACCAAGTTCTATTCCGCCAAGCGCGATACGGTCAAACGCGTGCGGATATTTGACAACCTGACCTTCTCGGGAAGCTACAGCCTTACCCGGGATACCCTGAAGTGGAGTACAATCTCTACCGGTGGTCTGTTCCGCCTGTTCAAGGGGGTGACCAACCTGACCTGGAACGCCACGTTTGATCCCTATATTCTCAGCGACAAGGGGACGCGGATCAATAAGTTTACCATCCGGGAGGAGGGTAAATTGTTGCGGCTGGCCAGCTTCGGTATTGCGCTGAACACCAATCTGACCATTCGGGACCTGCGCAAGCTCTTTAATAAAGATGGTGTAGGACCTGACGGACAACCAAGCCGGACGACTGCGACAGTGAAGGATGATTTCCTGAGCTGGTTCGACCAGTTCCGGGTCAGTCACCGGATCTCCTTCGACCGGCGGCAGATCTTCGGCACCAGCCGCGATACCTTCCTGATCGGTACCAATAACATCAGTATTTCCGGAAATATTCCCCTGACCCCGAAATGGGCGATCAATGTCGGCAACATCAGTTATGATTTCCAGGCCAAGCGCCTGGTCTATCCCGACCTGGGCTTTACCCGCAACCTGCACTGCTGGCAGTTTAGCCTGCGTTGGCAGCCGCTTCGGGGCACATACGAGTTCTTTATTTCCGTCAACCCGGGCAGTTCGTTCGATTTCCTGAAGTTGCCTTACCGAAAGAACAATTTCGACGCCCGAACGGTGTTCTGACGGATCAGATCTATACAAGCCTGTATCCTTCTTCCTGCATGGGAACTATTCCCAGCCGGTGCTGAAGATCGCACTGGCGCCCCGGTAGCTGCACTTCTGGTACCGGGCATACGCATTCGCAGCCTGTTTTCGGATCTGTGCTGCAGAATTGAGCAGTGCCCAGTTTTCAATAATAGCATGCAGGACATAGGCCTCCGGCGCCATCAACTGCCTGGTGGTCACTACCGGATAGGCGCCTGCACACCGGAGCGGTTCGTTGAAGTACCTGTTGGAAATACAGGCGATTACGGCTGCGTCAATCTGGCCGGTGCCGGTTTGAATGATCTGTTCTGTTTCCATATCCATCAGGCCGTTGTGTCCGTTGAAAATTGCCAGATCAGGCCGCTGAATGACGAAACCGGAATCTGCCAGGGCAAGCGTATCCGGCCGCAGACCCGCCAGTGCGGACAGGTAATCGTGCAGGCATTCTTGCATCCGGTCTCCACGATAGGCATCGGCAACAAGCAGGACACGGGCGCCGTTGGGAAAGGTTTTTTCAAAGATCACCCGTTCCAGCACACTGGAGGACGGATCCGCTACCATTTGCAGTTGCTTCCAGGTCCGGTCGCGCTGAAAAAAGGTGCGGACCCCGTAACCGGCGCCCCAGTACAGGTTGGTGCGGAGGTTCTGGCCATCGCCGAGTTGGGCATTTACCGGTACGATCCCCTGGTGTTCGTTATCGCAGAGGGGGACGAAGGTGTGTACGGTGAGTATCTCACCGAGGTTGATTTTATCCTGCAGTCGAAGTAGTATGGAATCCCGGTCAAATACGTCGCCGCAAACTGCCGGAGGCGGGGTGCGGACTTCCGCTAAACTATCCATTGAACTGCCCTGGTTTGGTATGGCTTCTGCAGGAGGTGCGTAGGAACAGCTATTCCTGAAGAATAAAAAGCAGAGGCAAAACAGGGAAGTGAAATAGATCGGCTTGGGTGTCATGATAATTTTGTTTTACTTGGGGTATATATTGAATTAAGCATACTTTTCTAACGACAAATCCCGCGGTATATGCGAATAGCCTTTCTGATCTGCTTTTTGGTTTATGCCTGGGAGCC
>SBHD01000207.1 GCA_006226345.1 Bacteroidota bacterium
GCATCCTGGGGCTGGAGAAGGTCCCAAGGGTTGGGCTGTTCGCCCATTAAAGCGGCACGCGAGCTGGGTTCAGAACGTCGCAAGACAGTTCGGTCCCTATCTGTTGTGGGCGCAGGAAGATTGAAGAGACCTGACACTAGTACGAGAGGACCGTGTTGGACGAACCGCTTGTGTATCGGTTGTGCCGCCAGGTGCAGTGCCGAGTAGCTATGTTCGGCAGGGATAAGCGCTGAAAGCATCTAAGCGCGAAGCCTACTTTGAGATGAATCTTCCGATTAAGGGTCGTAGAAGACGACTACGTTGATAGGTGGCAGGTATACGCATGGTGACATGTTCAGCCGAGCCATACTAATTACCCGTAAGCTTCCTTTTTTTATATTTTTTCTGGTACGCCTCAAAACGTACCCGCCGTTGGGTGCATGCGTCACCAAACGTGCGCTCCGGGCTTGATGCCCTTCCTCACTTGTTCTACCCAAATCCACTTTTACTACTTCTTTCCCAGATTGTCATAAAGAAATGTTGGTGTCTATAGCGGCGGGGTTCACCTCTTCCCATTCCGAACAGAGCAGTTAAGCCCACCAGCGCTGATGGTACTACGGTAGAAGCCGTGGGAGAGTAGGTCGATGCCAACTCAAACTAAATCGCCCTCGTTGCACGCGCAACGGGGGCTTTTTTGTTGCTCTTACCCGGGGGTAAGGGCTCCTCCCTGCAAGGGCAATGAAAGGGTAACCTTACCCTAACCTGTCGGGTGGAAAAATCAAAACCGGAGCGGCGGATCGCCGCTCCGGTTTTGATTTTTCCACCTGACAGGTTGTATAAAAGGGTGCTTTTGCGCGTACAGGCCCGGCTAAACAGGTGTAACGGCAGATAAACGAACCGGTGGTTCCCAAATTTTTCTTTTTTAATCTCAAATTGAAAACTACTTCAGCGCCAGTTTCAACATCTCCTCCGCTACCAACTGGTTTCCCAGAGCCGATAGGTGCACACCATCGTAGGTCAGGATCCCTTTTGTCTTGTTCTCCGGATTATGCTCCAGACTGTAGTTCAGAAATACCTGCCGCAGGTCGCACAAGGTACAGTCATATTGTACAGCCAGCTTGCGGATGATCCCGGAATACAGGTTCAATTCGCCATCCAGCGGATTACTGCAGTCGTTTTTTTCGCCGATACAAAGCGGGGTGCACAGCACCAGTTGTATGCCCTGTGCCTGCATTTTTTTGATCAGGGCCGAATAAAACCGTTCAAACTTGTCGGCATCGGTGCCGGTGCCCAACAGGCTTTTGTGCCAGACATCGTTCACTCCCACAAACACGAACACCTGGTCGGGTTTTTGCGCCAGTACATCATCTTCCAAACGCAGGTACAGGTCATACACCTTGTTGCCACCGATCCCTGCTCCGATCAGTTCGTATTGCTCCGCAGGAAGGGCTTCCCGCATCCGGACAATGTACCCGCCTGGTTGGACTCCCAGTTCCGTGATACTGTCGCCAAAAAACAGAATGCGCGCAGGTTTATACATAAAGGACTGGTTTATAAAGAAGAACAGGAGGATAGCGGTGAGTAGGGTAGTGTAGCGCATGCCAAAGAATGAAGGATGAATGAATGTGCGATGGCCTAAAAAAACAAAACGCCCGTGTAAGAACGGGCGTTTGTAAAAAAACTGCAAATCTGTAAGCCGGATTCTGTATCCCGCCTGGAGGCGGGATCTCTGCCATTTATCTGGGCCACGCCTCACGGCGGGGCTCTGCGCTGCCTACCCCCCTTGCCCTCCCCGGAGGGATGATATGCGAGCAACATACATTCCGGCCCCGGAAGGCCGGAAAACAAGGTGTACATGGCATTTCAACCCGCAAGGTTTATCCGCCCCCCGGCTTGCACCGGGACGCCGTGCGCTCTTACCGCACGTTTTCACCCTTACACCGGCCGAAACCGGAGCGGTAGTTTTCTGTGACACTCTCTGTTCCCGATCCCTGCGGACCGGAACCCACCCGTTAGGTGGTGCGGCGCTCTGTGTTGTCCGGACTTTCCTCCCCTTACCGGCGTATGCCGGGAAAAAGGCGGCAGAGCGATTTACAGTTTTTATCTTTGAGCCAATTCCGGTGTTTTTTCCAAAAAAAATTCCGTTCCGGGGCAAACCTCACAAAACTGGCAGGATTTTTTACTTTAATATTTAGTATTGGCGTAAACTTTGTTCTTATACATTTGCGCTACACGTTTGTAGACGTTACAGGGTATGATTCGTCATCCTGCGAGGAAATTCCCAACCTGTACCGATTTGTCCACCAGACCGCTTTAATACGGCATAGTAATATCTTCCGTTCATCATGATCAAACGCCTGCTCCTGTACATTGTGGTTGGAGCCATTCTCGTGGCAGTGGCTGTAACAGCCGACCGCGGATACAAAGATACAGCGCTGCTGGAACAGTATGCTGCTGAAATATCAACGTATCTGGAGGAGCAGGAAGGCATTGCCCTGAACTGGGTCGGACAGGAACAGCCGGCTCTGGAGGCTATTGCCGCCGACCGGGAGCCTGGTAATACAAACGCCTGGCTGAAAAGCCTGGAAACTCTGGCAACGGCACCGTATACCCTGCTCCTGCACCGGGAAGATTCGTTGTTGTTTTCCTCTAATAATAAAGTCGTTCCGCTGCCGGAACATCTGGATGCACTTGACAAGGCGGATGACCGGACAGTGATCCAGCTGCCGCTGGGCTATTTCTATGCCTACAGGAAGCCTTTGAATGCCCGGACGACCCTTACCTTGCTGGTGCCGGTCCGGTTTACCCTGAGTGATGCCGATGGTACGCTTGGGGTTCATCATTTCCCGGCGGTAGAGGCTATTCCGGCGCAAGTCCAGGTTAGCCTGTCCGCTACCGATCATCCTGTACGGGTGCAGGGAGAAACCCTGTGCTGGTTGGTATCCAGGGGGCCGGTACAGGCTGCATGGGTACAATGGATCAAGTTGCTGGCATTTGGCCTGATCCTCGTGATGTTCATGGCCCTTGCTTTTCAGGGCGCGATGCAACTGGTCCGGCGTGGCTGGGCAATGGGCGGTGCTGTCTTGTTGTTCGCCGTGGTGGCAGCCTTGTTTTGGTTGAACCGTGCTACCGGTTTTACAGCCAATGCCTTTGACCAACTTCCACTATTTTCCCGGCAATTTGATACCCCTAGTCTGATCGGTAACTCGCTGGGCGACTGGTTAATCCACCTGGCTTTGCTGCTATGGCTGATGATCTTTTTTCACCGTGCTTTCCGGACAGATGGCCTGACGGTATTACCGCCGTTGGCCCTGCGAATGGTTCTGAGTACGGTCTGTTACCTGTTGGTAATGTTGAGTGTACTGGTAGGGGTAGAGGTGTACCGGCAGTTGGTCTTTCACTCCGCCATCAATTTTGATTTCGACAACCTGTTGAATTTCAATGCCTTCAGCATAATGGCCTTTGTAGGGATCTTTATGCTGTTGCTGGCTCTGTTCCTGTTCGGACACCGGCTGGTCCTGACTTCCCAGAACCTGGAACTGCCCACCGTCTACCGGTTTGCAGGCATCGGCATTTCTGCTCTGGCTTTATTTGGCATTTGCGCCGGATACCAGGATGTATTGGAGGTCAATGCACTTTATATAGCGGCCTTTGCCCTGGTGTATGTAGGCGCATTCGACTATTTCCTCGACCTGAAAGTACCTGGTTTGGGAGGTGTGGTATTGTGGCTGATGTTATTTTCTCTCTCATCGGCCCTCTTGTTGTATCACTACAATTACTTGAAAGACAAAGGTGTACGCCTTTCATACGTAGAGGCGCTGGCTGCCGACCGGGATACGGTGCTCGCCGAGCCCCAATTGCTTGAGGTCGTATCGCAGATACAAAAAGATACGGTACTCAACCGTTTGCTCAAGCCCTGGCCGTTCAAGCCGCAAACGGGAGAGTTGCGCAAACGGGTCAATGAACTGGTCTTCCCCAACAGCTACCTGTTTCAGCATTACCGTGTGGCTGTTTATGCGTTTGACAAGGATGGGGCAATACTGCCTCAGGATCAGGCAGAGGGGCAAAAGTTTGTGATCCGGCAGAACTGGGAAAAGGGTACGGCTTTACCGGAAGACCGTTCGGTACGATACGGAACAGGTCCGGACGGAGTGTTCCGGTATATGATCCGGGTGCCGGCGCTCCGGATGAACGATCCCACCCAACCTGCGGAATTATACTTTTTCTTTGATCATCAGTATCCGCAACCTACCCGGGTCTATGCCGAAATGTTCTACCATTTGCCGTTCAAAAACATGGACAGGCTGACTCAGTATGACTTTTCGGTGCAGAAAAACGGGATGCTTGTCGTCGATCAGGGACAGGGTAACCAGGTGCTGTTCCAAAAAGAATTACCTGCCGGAGCGGCGCAAGAGATTGTTACCACCTCGCCACGTCGCGTAGATGCGGTGTATAAGAGTGCTGATGGAAAGACTATTGCTACCGTTGGTCGCCCCCTTGGCGGCTGGCATAAGCAGCTGTACTTGTTTTCGGTGCTGTTTGCACTTACCTCGTTGTTTATTTTTGCCCTGGCCCTGCTGAATACCTATCTACGGGTGTTGCCCAAATACTACCAGTTTAACTTTTCTACCAAAGGCTCGCTGGCCAAGCGGATCCACTATGGAAACTTTGCCCTCATCGGTGTTGCCTTTATTGGTATTGGCTGGCTGACCTATCAACACTTTACCACTTCTGCACAAATTGCCAAACGGGCCAACCTGGATAATCGGGCTGAGGCTGTGCTGACCCATCTGCGTACGAAAATGGGTAGACTGGAGCCTGGTTCAGATACCCTGAAACAGGCACTTCCGGAAACCCTGGCGCCGCTGGCAGCCAGTTTGTCCACCGATATCAACCTGTTCGCTCCCGACGGCGCCCTGTTGTTCTCTACCCAAAATGATCTGGCGCAGCTTGGTGTATTGCCGGGCAAAATGAACCCGCAAGCCTGGGCCATGCTTACTCAAAACAAACAGCGGGAAGCTATCGTGTCGGAGCAGGTTGCGGGCGTTGAATATTTCAGCCGCTACCTGCCGCTGAACAACAATCAAAACCAGCTATTGGGCTTCCTGGGAGTGCCGTACTACCTGTCTGAACAAAATATCGGTCCGGAAGTATCAGACTTTATCGGGATGCTGGCCAGTGCCTATGTATTCCTGTTGCTGATCGCCTATTCAGTATCGTACCTGCTTTCCCAGTCAATTATCCGGCCGTTGAAGCTGATCTCCGACAAGATCAACCAACTTCAGCTGGAAGATAAAAACGAACCGTTGAAGTACCAGGGCGATGCCCAGGATGAACTCAGCGCCCTGATCGAGGAATACAACCGGATGGTGGAAAAATTGGAAGAGTCGAAATCCCAGTTGATCCGGCTCGAGCGGGAAAGTGCCTGGCGTGAAATGGCACGGCAGGTGGCGCACGATATCAAGAACCCGCTTACAACAATGAAGCTTTCCATGCAACAGTTGGAGCGGGTTTCGTCCGAGCCTGCACAGGCAGCAGCATACCTGAAAAAAGCGATTACCCGCCTGATTGAACAGATTGACTCACTTGCCCAGATCGCGTCCGAGTTTTCCATGTTTGCCAACCTGGATATCCGCCAGAAGCAGGATCTGATCCTCAACGATGTAGTGGAAAGCGTATACGATCTGTTCAGTGAACAGAAGGATGCTGAACTGCACCTGAATATTCCGGGCGACCGCTATCACATTAACGGAGATAAAAACCACCTGATCCGGGTGTTCAACAACCTGGTGATCAATGCCATTCAGGCGATCTCCTCAGACCGGAGAGGTGAGATCCGCGTATCGCTGTACCGCCGGAACAACCATGCGATCGTTCAGATCAGCGATAACGGGAACGGAATTCCGCCGGAAATCCAAAAGCGGGTATTCGAGCCCAATTTCACCACGAAGACCTCCGGTAGCGGCCTGGGACTGGCTATCTGCCGGAAGATCATTGAGGCACTCGACGGTACGATCCGGTTTGAAACCCGTGAAAATGAAGGAACAGACTTCTTTGTCGAACTGCCGATCACATCCACAGAAAAGGCTGCTACACCGGAAAAAACAGAAGTAGGTTAACCTGTCATTTATCCTCGTGTCAACACCACTTTGGCAGTTTGCAGGGCGTTTTTCCCCCGTACTATAACCAGGTAAATTCCCGGAGGTGCTGTGCCCAGGTCTGCCGTAAACCGGTGAAGGCCTTTGGCCAGGCGTTTTGTCTGCTGAACGGTTTGCACGGTCCGGCCCAGGTAGTCCAGGACTGCCACTTCGACCGGTTGCTCTTCTTCCAGATCAACCAGAATATCGATCGGGCCGGTAGCCGGATTAGGCTGAACGGTCACCGAGGCAGCTGCTGGTCCGAATTTGTCCTGTGTACCTACAACGATCTGATGCGGTGGCAGCATGATCTCGTCCACCCAGGCCCGGTCGGCGCCGTCGCTGACCAGTTGATCCTTTTGATAGATCCAGGCAAGAGTATGTTGGCCGGCGCTGACGGGGTACGAGACTTCTCCCCACGGGGTCTCCCCACTCCAGGCGCCGAGCTGTACGCCGTCCAGATAGAAATATAAAAAGTCGAAATCTGCTTCGCTGCTTACCCGTCTTGCAAAGGAGACCAGGCCGTCTTCCTGTACCAGCAGTTCAATATGCATCGCAGACTCCTGGTTGTGCGTAATCGTTCCGGACCGGGAACAGTATGTGCCGGCATAGGCACCGTTCGGAGTGACCGTCCAGGGTTTATTACCGGAAAACGCCCAGTTGAAACTATTGAAATCATTGGTCTCAAAGGTTTCAACAATGGGATTTAATACCAGTGGCCCGATCGCAGCAAAAGTAGAATAGTTCCCGGCGGCAACAGAATAGGACAAGTCCAGGTATAAGCTGGCTGGGGCATCCGGGGCCACTGTCAGGTAAAACACCGCCTCCTCGGTCCCGGATATGGCGGTCATGGGCGGGAGGTCTGCCGGGGCCGATACCGTCAGGTACGGGGAAGGGGAAGCCAGGCTCCCGATAGCATCCGGGCTGGCACTCCCGCCGGTATTGCGGTTCAGGATACGAAGTTCGATCGTTTCACCGCTTTCAAACCTGCCGTTGCCATTACCGCCCTGTGTGTCATTAATGCTCCAGGAGCCCACTTCCAATGCCGGGGCAAACAATGTGACCGGGATATCGGCAGAGAAGTGCAGACTGTCATTATAAATCAGGTCGAGTGTAAAATAGGCCTTGGTTCCGTTGGGTACGGCATTGCTGACAGAAAAAGTGAACACTGCAACCGTTGAGTCGCTGCTGTACAGGTCATTTGTTTGGACCTGATTGCTGCTTAAGGTTACGTATGGGTTATCCGTTTCCAGTGTCGCCTGAATGCCGGTGGCAAGTCCAAGTCCGACGTTACGCAGCAGGACGTTCAGGTTAAGTGTTTCACCGTAATCGGCTTTCTGGTTGTTGTTGGCTGCACTGTCATCCAGCAAGATCTGTTGGTGGATCACAAAAGGTTGTACTGCAGGCCGGACCACTACGGTACCCATGTATGGCAGGTGGTTGAACTGTGTGACAGTGATCTGTGCTTCACCGATATTGTCAAACGGTGCAAATTCCAGGGTAGCGATGCCATTTTCCACAATCGCTACTGCTTTGGTCTGGTCCTTCCAATACAGGCTGACCAGTGCTCCTTCAACCGGGCAGCTGACGAGGAGGCTGGTGGTCTCGAATGCTGTAGAATCTGCATGGCTGGCAAGGATCGCCTGGGGCATGGCGGTCCGGGGGATGGTTGCTGGTTCGGTAAAGGGGTTCCAGAAATCAGCCATCACTTCGCCTCCGATTCCATAAGCTGCGATCATTTTGGCATTCCCGAAGGCCAGCATGCCAGCTATACTGGGTGTCAGGGTAATGCCATCGGCGTCTGCCAGGTACTGGTTCATACCGTCCTGCCCTTCCATTGGAGGACTCCAGCTTTGAAAATCGCTTGAAAAGAAACCGGCGATCCCGCCCCATGCTTCTCCCGTGGCGGGATCACCGGCACGTTGCCATGCTTCGCCCAGGCAGTCACCGTTGGTGAAATTTCCGGTGCAACAAGCCACGGATATCAGGATCGGGTACCGCCCCGGGTTGCGCAGATTTTGTACGGCATTGTTTGTGAAGTTCCCGCTGACCAGTCCTTGCTCCCAGCCATGGCCGGTGTAATTATACAGGGAAACACCACGTGTGTTCATCAGGTTGACCAGAGGTATATTGGTGGGATTGCCGGCCTTGTCGGCAGTGGTGTCACCAGGCGTTGGCGAGTCTACGCCGTGTGAGCCATCGTAAAATTCCCAGTACTCTGTAAAGCCGTCTGCCAGGTGGTTGGTTTTCCACTCATTGGCATGTTCCCAGTCTGCCTGGTTATCGTCACCGACTCCCGCACCTTCATTGGATGCTGAGGCCATACCGATGGCCATCCAGTTGTACGTGGTGTCGATCAGCGGGTTAATTTCGTATTGGAGGTTTCGGTTGACCATAATGCGCATCTCTTCCGGATTCCGGGCATGAAGCCGACCTACCAGTATTTCCGGGAAATGGTCATCACCCGTCATGTATCCAAAACAGTTGTCGCACGAGTACAGACCGCCGTCACTCCGCATCTCCGGTTCTATGGCATACTCATCCCCCGCCAGTAATAAATACGTGATACCATGCTCGGCATAGTAGTTTTGGACAAATGCGTAGACAGCCGAAGCATCGGAAGTGCCAATCTCCGACATTGGAACCACCGTGGTATGAATACCCATCCGGCGTCTCCAGGTTATCAGTGGTTGAAGGGCATCGAGTAACTCGTCCTGGGCCAGTACCAGCATTTTATCCGGTTCCTGACTCCCGCTTCGATCTGTTACACGTTGGGCGGCATTTACGAACAGGTGTTGGTATAACTGATCAAATGCTCTGCTCGGTGCCGATACGGGTCCGCCGGCCAATTCGTTTTTTCCGCTGTTGCCGTCCTGCCGTACCCGGAGGGTCAGGGAATGATAAACCCGCAAAATCCGGGTCACCGGGTTATACTGCACGGGATAGATCCAGAGTGCCTGCCCCCGGGCTTCACGCAGGATGAAGGGCGTTTGCAGTTCAGCGAGTGCGCCTGGAAAAAACGCGTTACGGGTATATTCCCCACCGTATTCGAACGGGATGTTAGCCGGATTTACCGTTCGCTTCAGGTTACCCTTGGATGGAGCAATTTGTACATCCTGGTGTTCTGCATACTCCGATGCAACTACTTCCACGACCATACTGCCTTTATTGGGTATGAGCAGGATAGTGCTGTATTTGGGCACATCGGGCGCACCTTTCTGCAAGAGCGGAGTGCCGTCGCCAATATGAATAATACTGGCCGGACCGCGGGGCGTTTGCACGGTCGTTTCATCGATGCTGCTGAGGTCGAGCCGAAGCAGGGTTTCGGTAGGCCCGGCCTGCAGGATGACCAGGTTGCTCTCGCTTTCGGCCTGGGCCAGCAGGGCAGTTACGGAAAGACAGTAAAGCAGAAAGGTGATCAGATTTTTCATAGTTGCACAGATCAGTTAGTGCGGAGAACGGTTTGGGTAGCAGTGTTGGTTTGCAGAAAATAGACACCGGCCGGAAATCCGGAGATGTCAATATGATGCCGGTCGCCTGGCCCCACTTCTATGTGGCGGATTACCTGCCCATCCGCTTGTATGAGGCGAACAGGAGTGGCATCGGTTGAAGGGTTTTCGATCCAGAGAGGACCTATGGTTGGATTGGGATAAAGGTGGATCGTTGGTGTGCCAGGTGTAGTTGTAGCCGTGATGCCCGGGGTGGTCAGGCTGAAAAAAACATCCATTTTGTCGTCCGGATTTCCGGTTGTCCAGACCCGGAACCAAAGCCAGGCCTGCCCAGGAGTTTGACCGGGTTGTACGATCAGTTTCAGGTAGGCCTTTTCCGATCCGATGGCTGGCTGCATTAACCCGGAAGACGGGATGCCGACATAGCAGGCGCCAAAGTCACAAAGGTCAATGGTCCATTCATCCGGAAAACTGCTTTCGATATTTTTCCACTGTAGCTGAAGTGAATCGCCGGCCGGGTTTTCAAAATATATAAAGCATTCGCCGGCTTCGCCAGGTAGTACTTCTTGGTGCAGTACAGTACCGGGTAGGGCGCTAAAACTTTGTCCAACCGCCACATAACCGGTCAATAAAAACAGCATAAGGAGCCAGCCCGTTCGCATAGGGATGATAATTTGACAGGATATCAACTACCTATGCAAGGTAAGCGCTTGACGTTGTATTTTTCCGAAGAAGGGAGAGAAGTTTGGTCAAAAGCAGACACTCAGTCGACCATTCTGTCTGACCATTCCAGGATTGCTTCCCGTTGTTGGTAATATTGCTCGAAAAAAGAGGCGATACTGGAGGTTGCCATTGGCGTAACGGAGTTAAAAAGCACACAGATCCCTATGCCATCATGCCGGTTGAATGCAATTTCACTCCGAAAGTCATTTACCGATCCGCCATGATAAACGATCGTGTCCTGCCCGTTTACGAGTATCCGCCAGCCCATACCGTAATAGGCTTTTTTAGTTCCTTCTACACCCCGGAAGCGTTGGCGTTCGCGGGTGGTTTGTACCACCGGCTCAAACACCTTGGCCAGCGTGCCGTCGGAAATAATATTGGGATAATAACCCAACAAAACCAGCAACCATTGCCCCATATCGGAAATACTGGCATTCACACCGCCGGCAGGGGCGGCGTTGTAGTAGCGGTGGGTAATACTGTCGGGGCCCGACCGGCGGTGCGGGAGGGCTAGGTCCCGGCAGGCTTCGATACTTTCCCAATCGGCAGAAGCATTTTTCATACCGGCCGGTTTGAATATTTTGGTTTTCAGTAACTCGGGGAATGTTCTGCCGGTAGTAGCCTCCATTGCCTTCCCGATCATACTGAATGCAGCATTCTGGTAGCTGAAGATCTCACCGGGTTTGCCATGGAGGCGTAATCGTGGAAACCTGGCAATGATCGAATCCAGGTCATAATTAGCCTCAATCAGGTTGGTATAAGCGTGATAGGGCAGGCCGGTAGTATGAGAAAGCACGTGGGCCAGTTGCACCTGGCTTGTCTGGGAAGGTGAGGATAGACTGAAATTGGGTACATATCTAAGTACCCGGTCGTTCCACCCCAGTTTCCCTTCATCTACCAACATGCCGGTCAGCACACCGGCAAAACCTTTGGACAATGAGCCAAGCCGGAATACGGTATTGGTCCCAATGGAATCCAGCACTTTATTACTGGCTTTCAGCCCGTATCCACGTTGAAATATGATCACACTGTCTTTGACAATGACCACTGCTGCCCCCGGTGTTTCCGATTCCTGCATGGCGGCAGAAAAGTACCGGTCGTACGCTTCCACCAAAGCCCGCAGGTGCGGGTTGCGTACAGCCGGTGGGGATGGAAGTTTTGGAGTATGGCTGCGGGAAGTGGCATCCACACAAGCCTGCGGAAACAGGATAATAATCAGAAGGACTAACAATGCGCTGCTAACTCCAAACCGAGGGATCATTTTCATAGGGTGGCAAAGGTAGGCTTTTGAAAAGGCAATTTGTAAATTAACATCAGGTTAGAAGGACTGTGCCGGGTTCCCGAAGTGACCAAAGGCTGTTATATTTTGTGTATCGCAACGCGTGTTCAGTAAAGCTGTGCCAGGAGAAATTCCGGTTGAAGCGCTTAAGGCTGCGCATGGATTTAACGCATCCCGGACCGGTAAAGTGTACAGATAGAAGTTAAGGTACCAAAATCGCAAAAATCACCTTTCCCGGGTTGTTCCGCACGGTTTAGGGGTGCCGCATCCATTCGACCAGCGCATCCACACTCCAGGCATCGTCTACGGCATATCCTCCGGTACGCGTGCGGCGCAGGCTGCTCAGGTAGGCGCCGCTTTCCAGCGCCTGGCCCAGGTCGTGTGCCAGGGAACGGATATAGGTGCCTTTGCTGCAAACGATCCGAAACGTACATTGGAGTCCGGCCGGGTAGTCCGGGTGTAACCAGATTGGGGCTCCACGGTTATTCAAAACCTGCGCTGCTCTTCCGGCAGCAGCCGGATCGACTGGTTGGAGCGGCCCAAGTTCGAAAGTTTCTATAGTCACCCGCCGGGGTGTGAGTTCCACCTCCTGGCCGGTACGGGCATTGACATAGAGGCGCTTCCCGTCCACCTTAATGGCAGAGAACATAGGCGGAACCTGTTCGATCGTACCGGTAAATTGCCGGACGGTTTGTTGTAAAAGCTCATCGGTCAGGTGTTTGATAGGGTAGGTGGTGTCTACCGGCTTTTCCAGGTCAAAGGATGCGGTGGTTGCCCCAAAGGTCATTACCCCGGTATATTCCTTTTCCATGTCCTGAAACGACTCGATCTTTTTAGTGTGGGTGCCGCTGCACAGGATCAGTAACCCGGTAGCCAGGGGGTCCAGCGTGCCGGCGTGGCCAAGTTTTACCCGCTTGACATGCAGACGCCTTGATAAGGCAATGCGTACCTTGTTCACCACGTCAAATGAGGTCCATCCTACAGGTTTGTCGACCAGGAAAACGGCACCAGGCGGAAATTCAGCGGGGAATGGGGCAGTGTCCGGGCGAAAAAGGTGTACCATCGGTGGTATATCAGGCAGAATATTTTAGGTGTTTAATTGATGCGGATCAGTATTTATCCAGTGTCAGCTCCAGCCAGGTCGTTTCTCCGGTTTTGAGTTCAACATTGTGGATAGTGCGGGGCTGGTAGCCGATTTTACCAACCTGAACGGTGTAAGTGCCTGCCTGTGCAGCACCGGTCTTAAAGGTGCCATTGCTGCGTGTCACATCTGCATTCCTGGTTCCAATCACTACAACTTTCACTTTTGCCAATGGCAGTCCGGTTGCAGCATCGGCCACCCGCCCTTCGAGATAGGCGGCACGTTCGTAGGCCGACTGAAAAATAAACAGTCCTTCGTTTTTAGCAGTGGCCAGAATAATTCCGGAAGGGAGGTACGGGTCGGCGTCCCACACCAGCGAACTGCCCAGGCTGGCCCAGCCGGTTTCGATCAGGATATCCGGCCGGTGCGCATCCACTATGGTCAGTTGCCCGCCGTAGGAAGCATTCACCAGAAAGTCGTTGTGGACCCGGACATTGTGGACTTCCCGGGTCGGTAACTGGCTGGGGTAATACAGGTCCAGCTGCGTGATATTGTCCAGGTCAGATACATCGTAAGCCGCCAATGGCGCCTTTGATTTTTCATCGGCAGTAAAGAGGATACGGCTGTCGTCAGAAAGCCAGGCATTGTGGTTAAACCGTGCCGGTGTAGGCTGAGAGGCCAGTACTTTGGGCTGGGATTTATCCGACACATCGATCACCGTAAACTGACCGGCGTAGATCTCGCTTGCCCAAAGGGTATCATTGCGGACATAACCATCGTGGATATATTGCTGTTTGTAGATGCTCCTGACTTCCGGGTTCCAGGGGTCGGCCAGATCGCAGATCACTGCGCCGGACTGGTTTCCGCCAAAAACATATAAGTACCCATCGGCACAGGCCAGCGCATGACTTTTAAGGATGAGCGGGTTATTAGGGTCCGGGCCATACCAGACCTTATGGTATACCGTGTCGGGAAGTGACCGGAGGTCAACGATCAGGATGCCGCTGTTATTTGCCTCTGTACTGACATAGGCAAATCCGGCCCATGTCTTGACTTCCCGCCAGTTGTTGTCAAGGCTGGGGATCGCGAAACGTTCTACGGGTTGTGCCGGATCACTCACATCCACAATGCTCAGACCTTTACGGGTGCCCACCAGTGCATACTCGATTCCAGAATCGTCCACATAGTGCCAGCAGCCGGCGAGGCTGCTGCTGCCAAAGGACAAATGACCGACTTGTTGCAATTGGGCATGGAGAAATCCCGGGAGCAGTAAAAGGAAGAGGATGCGCATAACAAGGTCCTGCGAGCAGTGTTTGATTAAATGGTATAACGCCGGCCTGTTCAGGTTTTCAGGACCGGGAGTTTAATGGTAAAGGTGGTGCCTTTACCTTGTTCTGAGCGTTTGACAAAGATCTTGCCGCGGTGGTACTGTTCGATGATCCGTTTGGAAAGCGACAGGCCCAGGCCCCAACCACGGGTTTTGGTGGAATATCCGGGTTTGAATATGGTGGCAAACTTTCCGGAAGGGATACCTTTTCCGGTATCAGAAATATCGAAGCATACCTGTCCGGGCTCATCGTAAACTACAGCAGTAATAACACCGATACCGCCTTCCATAGCGTCGATGGCATTGCGCAACAGGTTTTCGATCACCCAGTTGAACAGAGGCGGGTTGATGCCAATGTTCCGCGGTTCCTGAGCCGTAGGGTCCGGAAAGTCAAAGGTCACTTTCCGCGGCGCGCGGCGCTGCATATACACCCGGCATTTTTCAAGTTGGTCATATGCATTAACCGGTGTAAGGTCGGGTTGTGAACCGATCTTGGAAAACCGGTCGGCGACGAGTTCGAGCCGGGTTACGTCGTTGCGGAGTTCGTCCAGCATCTCCTGGTTCATGGGGTTGTCTTCATTGGCGGCTTTCAGGGCTTCCACCCAACCCAGAATGGCCGTAATGGGTGTGCCGAGTTGATGTGCGGTTTCTTTTGCCATGCCAAGCCACACCTGGTTTTCCTCTGCTCGCCTGGAGGCGCTGAAGCCCAGGTA
>SBHD01000403.1 GCA_006226345.1 Bacteroidota bacterium
CAGGACCGGTCCTGACGGGCATTTATTGTTTAAGTAAAGCGATGGGGATGGGGCAGGCACACGCCCGTCACCAGTCCTTCTTTGTCCGGTCCGGCCGCGCCTTAGGTGGCAGCGCCCGGTATTGCCTTGCATTTTCCTGCTCTTCCTGGTCAATGGTCTGATCGAGGATATTGCGGGCCTTTTCGGCGGTCATATCGCCGGAGGGTTTTTCTGGTTGGCGGGGCTGAACGGCGCGGTCCACATACACCCGGCGGGTACGTTGCGGGGGCGGTGGAGGCGGCGGTGGAGGCGGCGGCGGCTCATCCTCCTGATTCAACAGATTTTTCGCGATCTGCATATTTTTTTTGCTGTCGGGCCGGTTGGGTTGCAGGCGCAGACTGCGGGTGTAGGCCTCGATCGCTTCAGCATATTTATTTTGCCGGAGCAACGCATTTCCCAGGTTGAAACAGGCATCGGAACGGCTGACATTGGTAGTAGCAGCCGCTGCTGCCTGCCGGTACAGATCGGCAGCAGCACCTAGTTTCCCTTGCCGGTAAGCGGCATTACCCGCATTGTACAGGGCGGTCGGATTGGCAGCAGCCTGCCGGTAAGCGTCTTCCGATTTCAGGTAATTGCCCTGGTCGTACAAGCGTTCGCCTTTGCGTAGTTCGGCATGGTCGGCCGATTGGGCCGGCAGGATAGTTGTATACAGGAGGAGCGCCAGTAATGGGAGGTAAGGTGGTTTTTGTGGCAGTTTCCGGGATTGGGTAGTCATCCCCCTGCCCCCTTCAAAGGGGGAAACTTGCTTCGCTACGCTGCGCAAACCCGCGGGATCGGACGGCGTAGCCGGACGAATTTCCCCCTTTGAAGGGGGCAGGGGGATGAACAGGACATTTCCAATTATTCTCTGTACGCCCCTCCGAAAACCAACATTTATCATATTCCACAGGTGCATCATTATCCGATTTTTTGTTTGCGCCACCATAATACCTGCTCAGCCATCAGGAACAGCAGGCAGGGCAGGATCAACCACTGAAAATACAGGATATACTCCGTTTTTGCCTTAGCCTCCACAGTTGCCTTCTGAAGCCGGTCCAGGCTTTGCACCAGGTTATCGATCGCCGTATTGCCATCGCGCAGATCATACATTCGTCCACCCCCGGCAGTAGCCAGCTGGCGCAGGAAGGCGGCATCCAGGCGGGTGCGCACGACCTGTCCGGTGACATCGCGCTTCAACTGCCGGTTAGAGGCAGGGATATTACCCCCCTCAGGTGTTCCTACTCCGACCGTATACAGGGTCATCCCCTCCACACGGGCATCCTGAGCCCGCGACACCGCATTGTCGCCGAAATTTTCACCATCGGAGAGTACGATCAATCCCCTGCCGGCAGTTGAATTGGACTCGAACATCCGGTCGGCAAGTTCTACAGCAGATGCCGCTTCCGTACCCTGGTTGGCGATAAATGCCGGGCTGGCATTTTGCAGGAACATCTGTAAGGCCTCATAATCGGTCGACAAGGGCATTTGCGGATAAGCATCGCCGGCAAAGAAGATCAATCCGATCCGATTGCCTTCCAGGGCCTGCACCAGTTTTTGCGCAAACACTTTGGCCCGCTCCAGCCGGCTGGGTTCCAGATCGATGGCCAGCATGCTTTGAGAAATATCCAGCGCCAGAATGATATCGGCGCCCTGTCCGGTGGTGGCTGCCTCCTTGACTGCCCGGCGCGGATTGGCGATCGCCAGCACGATCAGGACAAGCGCCAGGCCAAACAGGATATTCTTGATCCAGAACCGTGGGCCCGAAAAGCCCTGCAACAACCGCTCTGCCAGGGCAGGCGAGCCCAGGCGCCGGAGCGTACGTTGCCGCCAGGTCCAGTAGACCCACAGCAAAAAGGCGTGCAGCAATACTACCCACAATAAGAACAGCAGATCCGGATTTTCAAATTTCATAATATTACCTTCCAATAAGACTCCCCCGCTCCAACATCACTTTTGCCTTTTAAATTTTAAATTTCACATCTTGCCTTTTACACGGTTATCACCCGCAAGGGGCCCCAACGCAGGAACAGCTCCAGCACCAGCAGGCAAAAGGCTGCGTCTAGTAGCCAGAAGAACAGTTCGGTATTCTGCGCTACCCGGCTGATCGTGATCTTTGCTTTTTCCAACTGGTCGATCTCAGTATAGATCGTCCGGAGGTCGTCCGGTGAATATGCCCGGAAAAACCGCCCCTGGCTCAGGCTGGACACCTGCACTAACAGGGTCGAGTCGAAGGTCATTTCGCGGGGGGCAAAGGCATAGGTACCGTTGGGGTTCCGGTAGCTGGGCGACAGCACCACCCCTTCTTTTCCGATCCCGACCGTATAGATCCGCACACCGAGCGACTCGGCCATTTCCGCCGCCTGCACGGGTCCGATCGCACCGGCATTGTTCTCGCCGTCTGTAAGCAGGATTACGACCCGGCTCGGTGCCGGGCTGTCCTTCAGGTGGTGCACAGCAGTAGCGATCCCCATACCGATGGCTGTGCCGTCTTTGAGTTTGCCGACCTGCAGGTTATTGATAAAACCCTGCAGGAGCCGCCGGTCGTTGGTCAGCGGGCATTGGGTGAATGCACCACCAGAAAAAGCCACGAGTCCCAAGCGGTCGAACGGCCGCCGGGCCACAAATGAGTTGGCCACTTCCTTCGCCACGGTCAGGCGATCGGGCGAAAAATCCTTGGTCAGCATGCTGGGTGAAATATCCATCACCAGCAGGATGTCGATGGCTTCCGCTTCCGTCTTTTCTTCGTACCACAACAGCTGCGGACGCGCCATTGCAAGTATTAAAAGTACCAACACCAGCCAACGGACAGCCTGCAGCCAGCTGCGTGCATAAACCACCCAGGTTTTCACCCCCTTCATGGCTGCCTGCCGCGACACCTGCAGGGTCACGTGCCGCTGGAATGAGGCCCGCCGGTAGAAATAGATCAGTACCGGCAGCAGGAGCAGCATCAGGAGCCAATATGGTTCAGCAAATGTCACGATCAGGTATTCGTTTTATCTATTATTTACGTTGGAGGCGACGTAGTGTTTATTATTACAAAGTCGAGGTCTCTACGGCTGTTTCCCGGACCAGTTTAACGGCTTTTGCCAGGGCTTGTTCATGGTATTGTTCCGGAGGCTCCATTTCAGCATACTTGACCAGGTCTGCCTGTTGCAGCAGAAACTCCAGGGTTGATCTTTGTGCATCCGGAAAGGCTGTTTTTTTCAACATAGTCTTTATTTCCCGGGTAGTAGACTCCAGTGCCGGAATACCATACCGGGCCTCCAGGTATCCCCGCACGATCAGGCTCAGCCGGGCGTAGTACTCCAACAGACCGCCGGAAGCCCAGGGTTTTTCGCGGCGCAGGTCTTCCAGTTGCTGCAAGGCCTGCTCATGGGCAGGTGGCGGCGGGATTTCCAGCGGCACCGGCTGCGGCACCGGTTTGGCCCGCCGTGTACGGGGCAACCACCACCGCAAAAGCACCAGGAGCAGCAGCACGCCCACCGCCCAGGGCCAGTGGTCGTACCACATCACCGGCTCCCGGTATATTTCCCGGATATCCTCCATATCAGCCAGGCTGGCGGAAGCCGCCGGAGCGGTTACGGTCAGTTGGAGCGGATTGGTCCGGATGGTATCATTCAGGTGCAGTTGTACGGTCAGCGGCGGCAGTACCAGGGCTGCCGTATCAAAATGGATCAGGGTAAACTGCTGGACCCATTTGGCACCCGAACGTGTCCAGGCCGAGCGGGAAAGGATATTTTCAGTCGGAACCTGCTGCAGCCAGCTGGCAAAACTGACCCGACTAGGGGCCACCCGGGCGCCGGAGACCAGTACCCGCAACGTAAAGGTATCGCCCGTCGCCACTGCAGTCCGGTCAAACGAGGCATTGGCCGTGATCTGGGCCATTGCCTTTCCGGGAAAAAGCAGCAACAGGACCCCTGCAATGGCGCACCACCGACTGATATGTTGCAGCTCCTTACCCATGCGCCACTATTTTAGAGCGTTGGGCAAAAAAGCGGAGCAAGGCCGTTACGTAGGGTTCGTTGGTGCATAGGCTCAGAAAATCGGCGCCAGCACGGCGAAACAGGTTGCGGGTCTGGGCCTTATGTTCTTCAAAGGAATACAGGTATTTCCGGCGGAGCTGACTGCTGGTAGTGTCCACCCACACCTGCTCGCCGGTTTCGGCATCGGCGACCCGCAGTACTCCGACATCGGGCAGGTCGCGCTCCAGCGGATCCCAGCAGTGAATGCCAATACAATCGTGCCGGCGGGCCAGCACCCGCAGGGCATCATCGTAGCCACTGGCGAGGAAGTCGGACAGGATGAAGCACACACTGCGTTTTTTTAACACATTATGGATGAATTGCAGCGCGGCTTTCAGGTCGGTCCCACGACCACGGGGTTTGGCGATCAGGATCTCACGAATGATCCGCAGAATATGTTGTTTGCCTTTTTTGGGGGGTATGAACAACTCGACCTGGTCGGAAAAAAGCATGACTCCAACCTTGTCGTTGTTGGCGATCGCGGAAAACGCCAGCACTGCGCACAATTCGGTCAGGTACTCCTCCTTAAACTGGGCGTGGCTGCCAAATACAGCCGAACCACTCACATCCACCAGCAACATCACGGTGTTTTCACGTTCCTCCTCAAATACCTTAACATAGGGTTCGCCGGCCCGCGCCGTCACGTTCCAGTCGATGGCCCGCACGTCATCACCGGGATAGTACAAGCGCACCTCACTGAACGACATACCACGCCCCTTGAAGGCACTGTGGTAGCCGCCTGTGAACAGGTGGCTGCTCAGGCCCCGGGTTTTGATCTCGATCTTGCGGACTTTTTTAAGTAGTTCGGCTGAGGTCATGTCAATGGTAAAATAACGGATACCGCACCGGTTAGGGCAATGGCATCAGGGGATCACAACAGTTTGCAGGATACGCTCGATAATGTCTTCCTGATAAATATTTTCCGCCTCGGCCTCATAGGTCAGGCCAATACGGTGGCGCAGGGCGTCGGGACAAATATCCCGTACATCATCGGGGGTGACGTAGCCGCGGCGGTTGATAAAAGCCAGGGCCCTGGCAGACTGGGCCAGGGCAATGCTGGCCCGCGGAGACGCACCATAACTGATCAGGGGCGCCAGGGCATCCAGCCCAAACCGGGCCGGTTCGCGGGTTGCAAATACGATATCGAGGATATATTGTTCAATCTTTTCGCTGATATGGACTTTCCGGACAGCCTTGCGGGCATTCAGCAGGGTTTCCACCGAAATGGCTTTTTTCACCTCAATGGCCTCGCTGTTGAGGTTCCGGCGAATGATATCGCGCTCCTCCTCCTGTGAGGGGTATTCGATCTTTACTTTAAGCAGGAACCGGTCGACCTGGGCTTCCGGCAAGGGATAGGTACCTTCCTGCTCAATCGGGTTTTGTGTGGCCAGTACCAGGAACGGTTCCTCGAGTTTAAACGTTTCGGTTCCGATCGTGACCTGGCGCTCCTGCATGGCTTCCAGCAGGGCGCTTTGCACTTTGGCAGGTGCCCGGTTGATCTCGTCGGCCAGCACAAAATTGGAGAAAATGGGGCCTTTCCGGACCGTAAATTCTGCCTTGGCGGGGTTGTAGATCATAGTACCCACCACGTCGGCCGGCAGCAGGTCGGGTGTGAACTGGATCCGGCTGAACCGGGCGTCCACAGCCTGGGCCAGTGTTTTGATAGCCAGCGTCTTGGCCAGCCCGGGCATGCCTTCCAGCAGGATGTGCCCCCGGGTGAGCAGCCCGACGAGCAGGCGTTCCATCATATTCTGCTGTCCGACAATGACGGTTGACGTAGCAGCGTTCAGTTTATCCAGGAAAGCGCTTTCGGCATGAATTTCCTTGTTCAGCGCTTCGACATCGACTTTATGTTGCATGTAAAAAGTTGGTATTCGTTAATTCCTGTGCAAGTAACGTTAACAATTGCTTTGCGTGTGCCCCGGGCACCAAGTTTTTGCGAATTTCGGGGAATACCCGGAATGAGGGGAAAGGGGTTATACGGACAATCCCCGGGAAATGTAAAATATAAGATGTAAGATGCAGAAGTAAAAAGGGAATGCAACGACGTGCTATAGACTCCTATATAGTGGGGCCTTTTTTTACTTCTACATTTTACATTTTACATTTTACATTTTACATCTCTACATTTGTCCGGTCAAACAACCCGACTATGGCCCTTGATCAGTTACATGAAGCGGAACGGATTCGCCAGGAACGCGGAGAGATGTCCTTTTTCGAGCATATCGCGGAACTGCGCCGCCATATTCTCCGTTCCGTTGTGGCTATCGCCGTTGTCGGCACGGTTTGCTTTATCAATAAGGACTTTATCTTCCACACCCTGATCTTCGGCCCCCGAAATCCGGATTTCCCGACCTACCAGTTTTTGTGCCACATTTCGCAGGCAATAGGGCTGGGCGAAAAACTGTGTTTTACACCGATCGAGTTTACGATCATCACCCGGCAGTTAGGAGAGATCCTGATGCAGCACCTGTATGTGTCTTTCTGGCTTGGGTTTATCGGCGCCTTTCCATTCATTTTATGGGAATTCTGGAAATTTATTCAGCCGGGCCTGCATGAAAGTGAACGCCGGGTTGTTCGGGGAGTGGTTGGAATATGTTCTTTGCTATTTCTGGTGGGCGTGGGTTTCGGCTATTTTGTCATTGCGCCGTTTTCCATCAACTTTCTGGCCGGCTACTCCATCGACGGTGCCCAGGTGTCTCCCACCCTTGACTCCTATGTGACCTACATGACCATGTTCACCATACCGACCGGGTTGATCTTTGAAATGCCGGTAGTGGCATATTTCCTGACCAAGATCGGCGTGGTGGGTTACAGAAGCCTTCAGTCGTTCCGGCGCCACGCTGTTGTGGTCATCCTGATCGTAGCCGCCATCATAACGCCCCCGGATGTGGTCTCCCAGACCATTGTGGGCATTCCACTCTATTTTCTGTACGAAGTCAGTATCCTGGTGTCCAAACGGGTCCAAAAACGGCGGGAACGGGCGCTGATGCAACAGCCCTGACGAGACTCTCTTTTTTAACCTGCCTGCTCTGCGGCATAGGCGGCTGCGCCTATTATACCTGCGTTATTGAGTAACTGCGCGGGCATCACCCGGGCCCTTGGATCCAGGCGGTCCTTGAACGAATCGAACATTTTGCTCTCGCCACCACCCAGGATAAACAGATCGGGGGAGAAAAGGCGTTCGAGGTGATGGAGGTATGCGTTGAAGCGCCGGGCCCATTCTTTCCGGCTGAATTTTTGCCTTTCACGGGCTCCGGAAGAGCAGTATGCTTCCACCGGTTTGTTCTTTTTCCAGATCAGGTGTCCAAGTTCGGTGTTCGGCACCAGCATGCCTTTGTAAAACAATGCCGTACCCAGGCCTGTGCCGATGGTGATCAGCAGCACGAGGCCATTTTCACCTTTTCCGGCACCAAACCGCATTTCGGCAATGCCAGCGGCATCGGCATCGTTGATAGCCAGCACCTGCGTACCACTGGTTTTACCAAGCACCAGCTCGATATTGGTGCCGATCCAGTGTTTATCGATATTGGCAGCAGACTGTGCTTCGCCGTTTTTAACAATAGCGGGGAAACCACAGCCAACCACACCTTTATAGTCGAAGAACTCCACGATCTCCGCAAATGCACCGGCCAGGGCGGCCGGAGTTGCCGGATGCGGAGTAGGCACCCGGAAGCGCTCGCCATTCAAGCGCCCGTGTTTGAGGTCTACTAGTGCTCCTTTCACACCGGAAGCACCTACATCAATCCCTAAAATAGTATTCATGTCTTTTTCTCTGGTTCGCGTATGCTGGTTAGTCGGGGGGAAGACAGAACAGGTATACGCTTGCCCGAAACACCGGACGACTATTCCTCCGGAATATCCTCTTCCACCTCTTCATCTTCCCCGGTTTCACTTTCCAGGGCTTTCCGTTTGCGCCGCTCCAGGGCATCGGCGTGCATTTCCAGGTATTCACTGCGGTTACGCACAATGTCCACGGCCAGAAACAATGCGCGGATAAACGATGCGTCATCCGCTTCTCCCTTGCCGGCAATATCGTATGCCGTGCCATGGTCCGGTGACGTACGTACGGCAGCAAGGCCGGCGGTATAGTTGATCCCTTCGCCGAAGGAAAGCGTTTTGAACGGCACCAGGCCCTGATCGTGGTACATGGCCAGTACGGCATCAAACTTCTGGAACTGACCGGAACCGAAAAAGCCGTCAGCCGGATAAGGTCCGAAGGCCAGTATTCCGCTTTCCTTCGCCTGATCGATGGCCGGGCGAATGATCGCACTGTCCTCCTTGCCAATGGCGCCTTCGTCGCCGGCATGCGGATTCAGGCCCAGCACGGCAATCGTAGGCTTGTCCAGGTTAAAGTCGATGCGCAGGGTTTCCGCCAGTATTTTCAGTTTTTGCAACACCAGTTCCTTGGTAATCGCTCCGGCCACTTCGCGTATGGGAAGGTGGTTGGTCACCACACCGACCCGCAACTCGTCCGATACCATCAGCATCAGCGAGCCATTGGCCTCAAAAGCGTCGGTAATATATTCCGTGTGGCCGATAAACGGGAAGCTGGCCATTTGCATGGCCTTTTTATGGATGGGAGCCGTTACCAGGGCATCGATGTTGCCCGCTTTCAGATCTGCCACCGCCCGCTCGAGTGCCTGAAAAGCACAATGACCGCTTACATCGGTAGGTTTCCCCAAGGTGATATTGACGTTGTCCTGCCAGCAATTGATCACGTTGATCCGGTCACCCTGCGCCTCGGAAGGCGCCTGAATGGAATTGAATTGAACGTTATCCTGGGTAATGATATTCTTGTGGTAGGCGACCACTTTAGTGCTGCCGTAAATGATCGTTTTATGCCCCTGTGCGGCATTTTTTTGGGCCAGGGCTTTCAGGATGATCTCCAGCCCGACACCGTTTATGTCGCCACAGGTGATCCCGATTGTTATGTTATCCATGGTTACGAAATGTGCTCAATGTGGTTATTGCGGGCAATATGATTCATATGGGTAAAAGCTCGTACTGCATTTAGCCGGAACTACACTCCTCCCTGCCAGTCCAGAACGCCCGGTGTATGCACTTCAGTACTCCATCCCCCATATTTACCTGCACCCCCGTTAATCCATTGTGCGTTTTTTCAAAAAGTGGAAAAGCAAGCGGACTCCGACACCGGTTCCGTCTTTGGGTCGGTAGCCGTTTGCGGTGCGAAGATACGCAGGTCCGGCAATGTCGAGGTGTAACCAGGGATAATCTGCAAAATGTTCGAGAAATTTTCCGGCAGTGATCATGCCGGCAGGGCCGGACCCCATGTTTTTCAGATCGGCAATACTGCTTTTGAGCTCCTGCCCATATTCTTTCCAGAGCGGCAGCTCGACAAGCCGCTCGTAGGTATTCCAACCGCTGAACTCAAGACTTCTTTTGGTCTGTTCGTCTGCAGTACCCATATAGCAGATCGCCTGATTGCCCAGCGCCCGGATCGCAGCACCGGTGAGCGTGGCCAGGTCCAGCACCAGCTCCGGATCGAACTTTTTAGCGTAGTGCAAGGTGTCAGCCAGGATCAGCCGGCCCTCAGCATCTGTATTAACTACTTCAACGGTGGCGCCGGAGTACATCCGGATCACATCGCCGGGAGAGACCGCCTTTTCACTGATCTTGTTATCGGTTGCAGGGATCAGGCCGACAACGTGTACCGGCATGCCTACCTTGGCTACCGCTGCCAGTGTGCCGATAACGGCAGCAGCGCCGGCCATGTCGCACTTCATACTTTCCATGCCGTCGCTGGACTTGAGGCTCAGCCCCCCAGTGTCGTATACTACGCCTTTGCCCACCAGTACGACCGGTTTGCTGTTGACCGCATTTTCGGGGTGCCACTCCAGGATACAAAACTGCGGCGGTACAGTACTCGCCTGGTTTACGGCGAGTAAACCGCCCATTTTCAGGCTTTCGATCTTTTCCTTGCCGAGGATCTCCACGGAAAAGCCGTAGGTTTTTCCAGCCTCACGAACAGCATCCGCCAGTTTCAGCGTATCGAAGTGGGAGTGTGGCTCATTGACCATGTTCCGGGTGAGGAAAACAGCCTCGATCTGGGCATTTAGTTCGTTTACCGCCTGTACGGGTGGCTGCTCGTGTGCCCAGGTCAACTGGTGTAATGGCTTGGATTTTTTTTCCGGATGGGTAAAATAAGGTAGAAACTGGTAGCTGCCCAGCAACAGCCCTTCCATAAAGGCAAGAGCATGGTCGTCGGGGCAAAACGTGCGGACCACCGCCGATTCGACTTTGTAATTGCGCAATTCCCGCAATAAATTATTGCCACAAAGCCTGTACTCTTCGAGGTTTATCCCCGGGTCGTCGGCTGGCTGCAGGATGCGTACAAAACACGCATGCTCCGCATGTGGGAAAAAGAAACTGCGCACGCCTTTTTCCACCGATCGGCGGAGGAAATTCATTTCAGCGGGCTCCAACAGGTGCTCCAGCTGATCCAGGCGGCTTTTCTCGGCAAGCAAAATGGTGTTGTCCTCGATATGGCCGACCGGTATAGTTGCCAGTTTTGGGTATAACACGGAATTGAATATCAGTTAGTGGAAAAATATGCATTCAGGGTTTATTCATACCGTAAACCGGCACTTGTTTTCGGACAACGATATACATTACTGCACTTCAAATCGTCAAAAACGAGTACGCCGTTCCGGTCAGACTTCAGGGATATATTACAGGGAGCGTAAACAGGATTGTCAAAGGGGGCGCGAAGGTAGGTCAATTTGGTGCATTCTTCTACTTTTACGCACAAATACGGGGCCAAAATGGTTACTATGGCTTATTTTATTTTTATTCGGATAAAACAAGCCTACCGGTTATTGCAGGAGACCGGGTGGGCAATACTCCTCGTGCTGGTAGTAGTAACCGCCGCACTTTGGGTGCCGGCACTGGACAAACTTTCGCAGGCTACACCATCACAGGCATTGTTCCTGAGTCTGATTATCGGCCTGGCACTTCAGCTTTCCCGGAAGGACCGTACTTTCTTACAACAACTGGCGTTGCCGGCGCCCCTGGTCTGTCTGGCTGATCTTTGCCTGCTCCTGGGCATGCCGGCGGCTTTTCTGCTCGCTACCGGAAACTACCTGGCCGCCCTGGCTATGGCCGGCGGGCTTGGGGCTGCGCTCCTGCCACCCGGCCTGGCTGCAGGCATCCGGACAGGCAGGGCAAATCTGTCGCTTGCGGTTATCCCACTTTTCCTGTTTGAACTCCGGGCGACAGGCCGGCAACAGGCCGGCGGTTGGTTGTTGACGGCCCTGCTCCAGGCCGGGATATGGTTGCACATCGGATTTTTCCTGGGAACCCTGCTCCTCGGGTTGGTACTCCTTTCCAGTTCCTTTGAATACCTCGAGCCAAAAGAGTTACTGCCGGTCCACCATCGCGAACTGATCCGAAAGTGGCGCCGGACGGCAGCCATTTTCCACCTGTTCTTCAGCCCCGCCTACCTGCAGGTGCTGATTTGGCAGCCCGGTTATTTCTGGCTGCTTGTGTATGCCATTGCTGCCCTGGAAACCCAGCTGGCCCTGGTCTTTTTCTATAAATACGCCTTATGGCAGCCCGGAGTGCAACGCCTGTCAGCCACCCTGTATACCGCTATCGGCCTAATCCTGATCCTCCTTCCGGGCGGGATACTCATCGCCGTCCCCCTGGCAGCCTGGACCACCCGCCGCGGACTCAAACGGATCAAGCAGTGGTGGAGCAGATCCTGAACACTACTGCCCGCGGTTTGATACTGATACTGTACTTTTGGGCCATGCTAACGCTGGAGGGATTGCAGTTCGCTTATGGAAACCAGCCGGTCCTCCGCCACCTGGACCTGCAGGTGCCGGACGGAGAGATCCACGGAATACTCGGCGCCAATGGTGCGGGGAAAACAACCTTGTTCCGGCTGCTGGCCGGCTGGCTGGCACCTGATGCCGGCGATATTCGTTGGAATGGACAGCCCCTCACGAAACGCCAGATCGCATTTTTGGAAACAGACCCGTACTTTTATCCATACCTGAAAGGGGTCGAATACCTGCGGCTGATCCGGGATGACCAAATGGCGATCGAACAGTGGAATCAATTGTTTGGACTGCCTCTGCACCACCTGGTGGACGAGTATTCCACCGGCATGCAAAAAAAACTGGCCTTTATCGGCACCCTGCTCCAACAGCGGCCTGTCCTGATCCTGGACGAACCGTTCAACGGCGTCGACCTGGCCGGAAATGAAATGATGATGGCCGTGCTCCGGCGCCAGGAAATACGATCAGGCGCTATGGTGATCGCTTCGCACATCCTCAGTACGCTTACCCAGACCTGTCAGCGCATCAGTATACTGAGTGGCGGACAGATCCGGCAAACCTTTACCCGGGAAGCATTCGACGACCTGGAGAAACAAGTACAGGCAGATGCCAGTAACCAACTCGATCATATTTTGTCCACCTGGAAATAACACCCGCTGCTCCGGCAAAAAACCGGTATACCTATGAAGAAACTATTCCTGCTCGATGGCCACGCCCTGATCTACCGCGCCCATTATGCATTCATTTCCCGGCCGCTGATCAACTCCAAAGGTTGGAACGTATCGGCAGTTCAGGGGTTTATGCGCACCCTCTGGGACATGATGAAACGCGAACAACCGACGCACCTTGCAGTCGTGTTCGATCCGCCTGGCGGCACCTTCCGCCACCAGGAATTTGACCTCTACAAAGCCAACCGCGAGGCTCAGCCTGAAGACATCACACTGGCAATTCCCTGGGTGGAAAAGATCATCCAGGCTATGAACATCCCGGTGCTGATCGTAAAAAACTACGAAGCCGACGACGTGATCGGGACTCTGGCCAAACAGGCGGAAAAAGAGGGCTATGATGTCTACATGGTAACTCCGGACAAGGATTTCGGCCAACTGGTCGACGAGCATATCTTCCTGTACAAACCCGGGCGGCAGGGCAATGACGTGGAGATCTGGGGTCCGAAAGAGGTTTGCGAGCGCTGGGACATCGAACGCGTCGATCAGGTGATCGACATGCTTGGCCTGATGGGAGATTCGGTGGACAATATTCCCGGACTGCCGGGTATCGGCGAAAAAACAGCCGCCAAGCTCCTCAAACAGTTCGACAATGTAGAGAACCTGCTGGCCAACGCCGATCAGCTGAAAGGCAAACAAAAGGAAATTGTCGAAACCCAGGGCGAGAAAGCCAAACTCTCGAAGTGGCTGGCGACCATTGAGATTAATGCACCGGTACAGTTTGACGATAAATTTTTCGAGATCGAACCGTTCGACCGGGAAAAACTGGTAGAGATCTTTAAAGAACTGGAGTTCCGCACCCTCGCTACTGATATTCTGAAACACCCGCTGGCCGGCGCCGGCGCCCCGGCGGAAAAAAGTACTGTCGGAGTGGCAAAAAGCACCTCCGGCGTACAGGGCAGTTTGTTCGGCGACGGCGACGATGCCGGTCAACCGGGCGGCGCCGCAGAGTTCCGGCGCGGCACCCGAAACCTGGAAAACACACCGCATACCTACCATGTGGCCGAAACCGCCGGAGAACGGGCCGAACTGGTCAAACTGTTACTCAGCCGGCCCGCTATCTGCTACGATTCAGAAACTACCGCACTGGAAGCTACCCAGGCCGACCTCGTCGGATTTTCCTTTGCCTACAAGCCGCATGAGGCCTGGTATGTGCCTGTCCCGGCTGACCCGAAAGCTGCACAGGCAATCGTGGAAGAGTTCCGGCCCGTGTTTGAAAAAGAAGACCAGGAAAAGATCGGCCAGAACCTCAAATACGACGCGATCGTTCTGAAAAACTATGGAGTTGACCTCCGCGGCCCCTACTGGGATACCATGATCGCGCACTACCTGCTCGAACCCTCGCTCCGCCACAACATGAACTATATGGCCGAGACGTACCTGGACTATGCACCGGTGAAGATCGAGTCACTCATCGGAAAGAAAGGTGCCAAACAAGGCAATATGCGCGACGTCCCAATCGATCAGATCAAGGAATACGCCTGTGAGGACGCCGATATCACCCTGCAACTCAAACAGTACCTGGAACCCAAACTGGAAGAAGAGGACAAGGGACTGAAAAAATTGTTCGAACTGGTAGAAACCCCGCTGGTCAAAGTGCTTGCCGACCTGGAGTTTGCCGGCGTACGGATCGATACAGATTTCCTGAAAGCCTATTCCGTCAAGCTGGGTGTGCAGATCAACGCCCTGGAAGAACAGATCCTTAAAGACACCGGCTACACGTTCAACGTGTCCAGTCCCAAACAGGTAGGCGAGATCCTCTTTGACAAAATGGGAATCCCCTACCCCGGCAAGAAAATGAAAAGCGGTCAGTACTCCACCGACGAAGGGGTGCTGACCGAACTGGCGAAGGACTACCCCGTCTGCGGCGATATTCTCCAGCACCGGGCACTCATGAAGTTGCGGAGCACGTACGTGGACGCCCTGCCGGTACTGGTCAATCCGCGTACCGGGCGGGTGCACTCGTCGTTCAACCAGGCGCTGGCAGCCACCGGCCGGCTGAGCAGCCAGAATCCCAACCTGCAGAATATTCCGATCCGGACTCCCGAAGGCCGGGAGATCCGAAAGGCATTCATCCCGCGGGATG
>SBHD01000199.1 GCA_006226345.1 Bacteroidota bacterium
TCGCAGCCATTCGCACCCAGATACCCGTAGGTATAAATTCCACCGACATTTAATGAATCACTTTCATAAACATAAAATTCATTCTCACAGATCGTCGCCGACAATTCCGTTACAACTGTGTCCAGAACAGACAGGTTAAGCGTGATCGTGGTATCACAACCATTAAAAGACGTAAACATGGTATCGTACGTCCCCGCCATGTTCAGCGTATCCCCGTAGAAAATATAGAATTCATTCTCACAGATGTCTACATTGAGGGTATCTGCATATTCAAGACAGAAAACCGGTGAAAAGTCAGAGGTGACTGCATTGGCCGCCGGAAGAGGGTTGCCGAAAGCGCCTTTTTGTGCCTCAGCAACAACCGGGTCACCCTTTTGGAAGGAAAAGCAATTCGGCTGGACGACTTTGGTTATCTGGTCGTAGCAGAACGGAACGTCACGCTCCACATACAGGGTCACATTGTACGTGAGTGGAATGGCATAGCCATGCGATGGGTTTGTCTCGTTGCTAAAATTCCCGTCATCAAAATCCCATTCCCAATACGTTGGACTCCCTGCAGTCAGGTCTGTAAAATCTACGATACAAAAACCTGAATTCGCCCAGCTGAAATTGGCAATAAAGTCCTGGCACAGATCAAATACCTCTACATCATAACAATAGGTATCTTCACACAAAACACCGTTCACAACTTTAGACACCGTCAGGCAAACAGTATACACATCAAAATCACTGTATACATGGATGGGGTTCTGGTCTGTACTCGTTTCACCATCGCCAAAATCCCAGAACCAGGACGTAGGGCTGTCAAATGAATAGTCGACAAACTCTATTTCCAGGCCATATTGGTAGTAGTCATAACTGGCGAACAGGTTACAATCCACCAAAGTGATCTCTTCGCAATACGTATCCTCACAATAGATCCCATTAACATAGGCGCCTGCTGTCAGGCAGACGTTATAAGTGCCATAATCCGCATAGCCGTGGTTCGGATCCTGTTCATAACTGAACTCGCCGTCCCCGAAATCCCAGTACCAGAATACCGGGCCATTCGAACTAAAATCCGTGAAGAACACATTGGTCAAATCAGAATCGTATATGAAGTCCGCCGTCATGAAACAAGGGATAGGACAGTTATCCGGGTTAGTTACCGTGGCCGTCAACTGAGCCCCTTTAGGGAAATTACCGGTAGCAGTCCAGGTGCCGTCAGGATTCACAATAGCCTCCGTGAGGTACGTTTTACCTTGTACATCGGCATCCGGGCAGGCGGTATCCCCGGCCACGAAGATCTCCACGATATTGTCCGGAAAATCAAGCGTCGGCGGCAGGTAAGCGGCCGTACCGGTGATCGTAGACTCACTGGCTGTCAGGATTTCCGGAGGTGCAGCTGCATTGGAGGACGGCAGGAAGGGGTCACCGGTCGGGTCGCTGCCGTTGCAATACATGGTATTTTTCCGGAGCTGGGTATTCGTTGCCAGATCAGTTTTGACCCCGTTGATCAGGTTATTGGCGATGGTGCAATTTTCAATGATATTGTTGCACTGGCCGCTGGCTACCTGGATACCAATATCAAAACCGGTGATCTCCAGCTCATTGATCGTACAACCATTGGCCTGAATGGCCAAAGCATAGGCAATGGAGCCGTTGGGCTGCAATACTATTCCCGGCTGCGTACCACCATCTATTATTGTTTCGGGTTTGGTAATAGCCGGCAAAGGAGATTCAAGGGTAATTATATAGGGGCCACCACCGGGAATATTGAAAATAATGTTTCCGCCACCCAGAAAAATGCTGTTGGCCTGCGTGATGGCTGCCCGCAGAGAGCCTGCTCCGGCATCGTCTGTATTGGTAACTTCGATGTCCAACGCCCGTACTTCTTCCACCTGGAACAGACCGATAAACAACGTGAGCAGCAAGGGAAGGACTGGGGAAATGCGATAAGTAGATTTCAACATGATTTTTGAAAATTTATAGACCGGCCTGAATGGGCGGGCACGAAAAAGGGTCGTGGTGCGTATTGTTTATTTTGATACCCTGACCAGGGCGATATTTTTTACCTGTTCGAGTTGTTCCGGAGCGATAAACGGGTGTTGTGTACCCTGTTTGCCGGCATCAAGGATCATTTGAGGAACACGGCGCCGGATATATTCCACCAGTTCTCCCAATGTCAGGATATTGTCGTCACTGGTCGGTTTAAAGGCCCCATTGGCATCCTGATACGGTTCATTTTTGAAAGCAGCTATGATCGCTTCGGTAAAGGCGCCGTTGCCCCATATCTTATCTTCCCAGGAGGATTCATTGGCATTGCAGGAAGCCAGCGTGCTGGTGGCAGCTGCCGCCTTCCCCTGCTCGACGATCGCCTTAGCCTGCGCCCGCAGACGCTCCTGTTCTTTCACTTTTTCCTTTTCCAATTCTTCAGCACTAAGTGCTTCCTGGCCTGGCGGCAGCGAATCGTTCTGTGCTATCGAACCACTCTGACAGGCATCAATGAAAATGAGCTTGTTGCAGGCGATCCGGTCAATCTGTTCAATTACGTCATCCTGGAAATCGATGAGTGCTTTTTCGCCAACCATTTCAAAGTCGGTTGGCACGATCTTAAAGGAATTGTTGACACTCCGGCCGTGGGAAGAAATAAAGAGGATCAGGAAATCGCGATCGTAGATCGTATAGTTGTATTTTTCTTTCAGGTCGGCAAAAGCCTGTTTGATCACATCGCCATTGGTTTGCACTTCTCCGGCCCTGGTCGTATCCCCGCTGACCAGTTTTCGCATATACACCTTGTCGAACACCTTGCCGTCCTGTCCCTGAAAACTGGC
>SBHD01000215.1 GCA_006226345.1 Bacteroidota bacterium
CCCTGGCCGTTGAAGCGCAGGCCGACTTCCATCGGCAGGTACCCCTTCAGACTGTATGCTTCGGCCTTCGTGATGCTGCTGGAAATGCGCAGCATCTGGCTCAGCGTACCCGCAGCCCGGGCGCGGAAGGTGACGGCAAACGTACCTACCGTGCGGTCGTTGTCGAACGAGGTCGTCAGGCTGTGCGCACTGTTGAAGATACCGAAGTGCTCCATCGTCATGTCTGTTCCCGGCGTCACATCCACCACTTCCATATCCGGGAAGCGCAGCGTGAACTGGTAGCCTTTGACGAGTTCAGCAGCATTGAAGTTAACCGTGAAGGTTTCACCGGCATATACCTTGCGGTCATCCAGGTCGAACAACAGTTCGCCGCTCGTCCGGTCAGACACCTGTGTCAGGCTGCTCGTCAGTGCATTGCCATTTACATCACCTACTTTCACCGAAATAAAATCCTGATCCTGTATGCTCACCTGCAGGTTTGCGATCTGCTTCGCTTCGGAGAAGATTTCCTCAAACGGATTTGCCGGGTTTGGAAACACATATGAATTGTCCACAAAACGCCAGGACGTATTGTCCGGCAAACCGGTGTAGATACCCAGGATCAGTTTACGCAATTCGACGATATCGAACGTGGTGATCGAGCGGCTGTTGTTTGCATCGGCTGCGATCATTTTGTACGGGCTGTTCAGCGGCGTGAGGCCCAGTATGTGCTTATTGATCAGCACCAGGTCGAAAGTCGATACACCGTTGAGCGGATCATCATTTTTTGAGGGC
Organism: Bacteroidota bacterium; assembly: GCA_006226345.1. GTDB lineage: Bacteria > Bacteroidota > Bacteroidia > Chitinophagales > Saprospiraceae > M3007. The sequence goes on from SBHD01000215.1 coordinate 775, forward strand.
GTTATATCGAAATCACTTGTAAGGGGGAGACCGTTAAATACATACCCGCCGTCACTGGCGGTCTGTTGCGCCATGCCCGCAGGCGGTATAGCTGGATGCGTGCCGGATAAAAGCACCGTTGCGTTTTCCAAACCCTCGCCAAATTCTGTTTTCAACGTTCCGGCAACCGTTCCAGAACCAGCGGTACAGGCACCCAGGTTATCCTGTACGATTACATAGGTCTCACAGTAATCTGCATTTCCAGCCACATCCATCACCCAGAGCTCGATCACCTGTGTTCCTAAATCATCACAGGTAAACGTTATACCCGACTGTGGCGTGTTCCCGTTGGCTTCAAAAGGGAAACCCGTGCCCGTGCCCGCTAACCGGATCCCGACCCGGAGCTGGTTGAACGGCGTATAATTATCTTCCGCATATTGTAGGAAATCCGTGGCCCAGAGTGTCACTGTAGCATTCGGCATGATATTGATGCTCAGACCATTGATACACGCTACTGTAGGGGCTTTTGCGTCTTTCACAACAAACTTGTTCGAACATACCGTCTCATTACCACAACCATCTGATACCGTCCAGCGTATCTCATGTTTGCCATAAGGCAATTCCGGAATTACATAATCATCCGGTGCCAGAGGTGTGTTCCAGCGGACAGCAGCCGTCATGTTCGAACCGCTAACCGTTTTCTGGAGGGCAAATCCGTATTTTTGGTTGGGTGATACCGGCCTTTCATCAAAGGCCCGTAATGTGCCGCCTGTAAAATTTGGATTTAAGGCATTGCCGTACATCAGGGTATTAGCCGGCGGCAGATCGGCGCTGTTGACTACGGTTTCCGGAGTGCCATCGCCATCCAGATCAAGAAAGAGGTGGTATTGGATATTCAGTGCCGCTCCTGCACATACACCGGTACCGGTTGTTTTCAGGTCCGTCGGGCCTTCACAAAGGTTATGGCTGCCGATTGTATCATCATACCAGTACGACTCATTCCACAGGTCACCGGCATTTAGCGTTAAATCGCCAAATTCAGTTGTGTCGTCCGGGCAGTTGCCCACAACAGGAGGGTTGGTATCAAGAACCTTGATCACCTGCGTATATTCGTAACAATTGACAGCAGGATCCCAAAACGAACTGTAATCTGTAGGTGAAGGGCTATTCGGTGTAACCTTCACTATAGTAGAAGACCAGGGTGCCGGTGTCCCCGGAGGGGCTATGGTCGGCCCCGGAAGGTTGTCGGGGGCATTGAGGGTAGCATTAGGTGTTGGGTTTGGCACCGTGATACAGTTGGAACCTGGCAAATGATCGCACCAATCGATCACCCGCCAGGTGCGCTCGATATAGTAACAAGCATCCGGCACCACCGTAAATACTGCATCGGTATAGGAAATGCCCAGTAGTTCACAATCCTTGCCGAACAATTCAGGCTGCCCAAAAAAACCGCTCGAGTCGCAAACCGGCACGATCACATCATCTGGGAACCGGATAGCGTAGTTCACATCACGTGTTACCTCAATTTTTTGAGTACACTGGCTGGTCTGCCCCTGACAATCAAACACTGTAAAAGTTCGGAGCAGAATACCACGGTTACACAAAGAATCAAACAATGAATCATCCAGAGTATGCGACAAACCCGGTTTGTTCTGATAGTTTTTAGCAGCATCCAGACAGCAATTATCCTCCAGATCTGGCAGGCCATAAGCAGCCAATGACTGGTCAAAATTTTCACATAAGACTATAACATCGGGCGGTGGCTTACATCCGGGATTCAGTTTATCCTGTACTTCCACCTGTACCAGGGTTTCATTGAACAACGGTTTACCGTCGGGCCCGAGGCTGTTTTGCCCGAGTGCATTTAACTGGTAGCAACGCAAGGCCAGCGTCTGCGTTGTACCGGCTTCGCAACAATAAAACCGGATGGAATCCGACTCTTCCGTCGCTCGGGCATATTCACTTTTCAGGTCCGGGAAATCATCATTACAGGGAGGTGTGCCATTATCGGCATTGAGACCTTCAATACAATCGGAGTAAGGCGGTACGCGCCGCACGGTCACACGAATAAAATTACAATTGTCATACGAACCCTGATCAAACACAGTGGCCGGAAGCGTCGTTACCCCTGCGAAATGCACACCGTCATTTCCGGGTTCATAACAATCATTGGGGTCATCACCGTTTAATCCTACCGTCGTCAGGCTGTGCCCTACCGCTACAGGTGGTGTGAAGTCGCGAACGGCGACCGAAAACGAACAGGATTTCAGGTTTCCACAGGCATCTTCCACCTTGTAATACACATGGTGCACACCTATCGGCAGACAAGAGGTGTTGCCAAATGCCGCCAGCGTATCTGGTGTTGCCGGATTATTGCCCGGGAAAGTGGTCAACACCCCGTTAACTGTATTAACTTGTGTAGTATCGCCGGAATATTGGTTAAATATGACCACATTGGCACGCAAGCCGGTCAGTTCGGAGCAGGCATCCTCGACTACCACATCCGGCAGGTTTACCGTAGCACAACAATTGTACAGATCCGTCGACACGGTCAGATTTGCCGGGCAAGTCATTACCGGCTCCTTGCGATCGAGCACCTGAATTAATTGCATTGCCTGGGTTGTCAGGGCCGTACAGGCATCCACAATAGACCATGTGCGGCTCAAGGTATACGAGCCCGCACAGTTGTTCACGATCACATCCTCAAAAGACCAGTTGATCGAACAGCCTTCAGGCCGGCCAAATACATATGGGAAGCCCTGGATACCTTGCCCCTCGATCCAGCCAGGTGTCGGGAAATCAGCACTGCAATCAAATGCCGGGGCCTCTATGTCGTTGTAATCCGGGGGCAAAACCACATCATTAAGGCCGGGTCGCACCAGGCGGATTACCTGCACCAGTTTGGACGTATTATTGCTTGCATCCCGGGCGGTCCAGGTTCGGTTAATTTTTGCCGACATACCCGTCGAACAAGGCAACGTAGTCTGTTCATCTGAATAGCTCAACACCACATCACTACAACCATCGAGCAGCGGAGCCGGCACTACGAATGTATTTGGCGATACCTGAGTGATCTGGTCGGGGTATACCAATCCACTTGGAAAGCCGGCCGACATCGTCGCTTTGTACTGAATATGGATGAAGGCGGCCTCAATTTTTGTAACATCACTGAAACCGTTCAGGTCGCGTATGCGTAATATCCAGGTACCCGAAACGGGAAGTCCGTCAAAATCTGCCAATGATCCGCTGCCCAGTGGAATCCGGACTCGTTGGTTAGTGCTAAACTGACTGCAATCCAAGCTGGCTAAACCTTCATCATCCAGGCGAGCCCAGAGCGTTCCGGAGCAACCTCCCGGTTGTTGCCAAAGTATAACCCGTGTTCCATCGGGACTTTCCAGTTCTATCCACAGGTTTTTTTCAAACACATCGCCTGTTGCCCGGATTTCCATATCCAGATCTTCAACAACGGCATCATCCTGTGCCACAACCGGAATTTCCAGTTCCACATCTTTAAAATCCGTCACGTTCACCGGCAGTGTTGCTGCGGGTGAAAAAGTCCTTGTAACGGAAACCTTGGAGCTGAAAGTCGGATCCGTATTAAAGTTACACGGGAGATCGACGTTTGTCCCGGTAAGACTGGGTGGCAGTTTATCTTCCACCAGTACCATTCCATGGCATACATTGCCATTGAACGGATCTGCAACCCGTACACCATAGGTTTTTCCAACGTCCGTGCTGTTTAAAACAGCGGGCACCCAGGGGCCGTCCTGCAAAGGCGGTATTTTATCAATCTGAACAGTATACGCATCAAAACAAGTATAGGGTCCACCGATCAGGATATCATCAGCACCCAAAGTTGTGGAACAGGTCGGTCCAAGCGAAGCATTTACCACTCCGGCGCAGATGAGCGTGTTGACCGGATCCGCATAAGGCTTGACTGTTACAGAAAAAGATGCCGTGGCTTCATTTCCGGCATTGTCAGTACATTTGAAAACATTGGCGGTCGTTCCGATGGGAAAATCTGCATCAGATGGAAGTCCTGCTGTCTGCTGCACCTTAAGTGGTTTGGCGGTGTAGCGTACATAGCCGTTATAGGCCCGTGACAGTTTCAGTTCTCCAAATGCGTATCCTACTGAGGCACCGGGTGCTGAAGAAACCTGTAATGTGCCGTCCTTAAAAAGTCGTTCAATACCAATTCCGGTGCCGGTAACCCGGATTGGGGCCCCCGCTGCACTAGCCAGGTAAATCCCTCTGGATACCCCCGGCGGTAAAACAATATGGAATCCTTCCAAAGCGGTACTTGCAGCCGGGCCAGCCGAAACAGCCGTCTGCACCCCGGCATGTGTCCAGCCAGATGGTGTATTTCCAATACCCTGCCAGCTGTTTGCATTAGTAGTCACATACACTTCAACGGGCCATTCACCGGCGTCCAACACAGGGCCAAATTCCGTTAGGACAATGGTATCGGCACTTAGGTTTTTTACGTCAAACATGACACCAGCAGTCGCATTGTCAAAGTCGACCGGATGTTCCACCCGGCCACCCGGATTATAATAACAGTCGTCAATGGCATTTATAAGATAACTATACGATACTGTGCACGCGCCAGGATCCAAATTAAGGGTCAGACTGGGCGGTACCTGGATCACCGGAGGGGTCTGATCAGAGACTGTGATCAATTGGGCCGCACTTGCTGCCAGGCCACCTGCACAGGGTTCAACCAGTTGCCATGAGATCACACTAAGGCCAACGGGTACATCCTGGAGTATAATAGAGGGAGGGAATGGAGCTGAAATACTGACCGCAGGATTGTTGTTCAGACGATAACGCAACTCCAGGGCCAGGGAGCAGGCTCCAGGCTGAATAACGGGCAAAGCAGTCTGAACATCCGCGCTGCAAGTCCCATCCGGAGCGGCCACTGACAATGCGCCCGGCGCCTGTATTGCACACACATTTCCAGGAACTTCTGAAACGGTGGCAACCCACCCGCCTTTTTCAATTGATGCATCCGAACTAAAGGCAAAGGTCAGCGCCCCGGATACGTTAGACGTTGTAGCCCGCACTACACCCGGCGCGACATTGTTTGGCGCCAGGCTACCCTGCCAGGCTCCTACGCCTCCGGAGAACGGTTTAGGATTGCCAAGTAAGGCTTTGGCAGCCGAGCTAATCTGTGGTGATACGATGTCCGGGCCATCATACACAAACAAACCATCAAATTCCGGCTCAGTGTGAAAGGAACTGAACTGTACCACAATCTTATTACCCGGCGAGGAGGGCCGGAACGTTATTACCGAGCCTGCCGCTGCGTCCGGACTATAATTGTTATTCCCGGCACCATTATCGGTGAAGATAAAAGAACACGTAGTCGGTGGGTCCAGCGTAAAGGTAACTGGCCCTGAGTTAAAGGGCATGGCTATATTCGTCTGGGCATTAAGTAGCAATACATACCACCACGCCATACCAGCCAGAATAAAACGTTTGCAGAGTATTCGCCTTTCCATAGAGATTATTGAAAAATTGATTAATTGCCTTTAGTACATTGTAAACCAGGCTTTTCGAAGTTCCGGGAGGCAGGCAAGGCTATTACCGAATGAATAGCAAGAGTCTTTTTCGCCAAATAATTTAGCAAAAACCCATCGAAAATCAGTTTACAGTATACGCAGGGCCCTATATAAAACCAGAGCATTAAGAGCGTGGATTACATTCAATTGCTGGCCTGTTGTAACCTATTAGCCAGCACTAGGGTGTGTCTGAAAAATATTGCCAGAGTTGGAAACAGCAGATTTTGGGTTCTGAACAAGTGTGCTTTTTCGGGGAATAGTGGTGATTATTGTCCGAAAAAGACACGCCGAGCAGGTTCCAAAGGATGCTTTTTCAGCCTGGTGAATATTTTTCAGACACACCCTAGGCTTTTAATAAGTCAACTGCTTCTTCATACAAGAGCCGCAGCGTTGCTTCTGGCGTAAAAGCCAGTTCATGAACACCACCCAGCGTTGCAGCATCCGGCAGTGCACCATGGATTGCCTGCGGTACGGGGATCTCCAAGGCAACTGCCCGTAATATGGCTTTATAAAAAATGATTTGCCGTAACAGGTCTGTGTGGGCAGGTGTACCAGGTGTCAAATCGGCCAGCTGAGGCTGGAGTACATTCAACTTATTTTCAAGTTGAATTTTTGCAGACCCGGCAGCCAGCCAGGTAATTGCCGGATCATGCTCAGGCGCAGGTATTATCTGTTGTGTATAACCGGTTTGAACCGTTAATAATATACCCAATACAAATAAGGCCTGCAGGCAGTGCAGCTTTAATACATTCACTGTGCAAGAAGGAAATAGTGAAACAATAGGCTTAAAACACCGGTCAGGGTGCAAACCCCTGCCGCTGTTCAATAACCAGAAACATATTATAGGATCGGTTGAAGAGAACCAGGTCCTGTACAGGTACATTCACATTCACCTGCACAGTGGTTTAACCAATTGGGATCGAAGGAGATTAAGTAAAAACTAATCCTTGAAGTATCTGCAAAGAACTAACTTTTTATCAAAGTAGCCTGATGTTTTTTTTAAAAAACAAACAAAATGATCAACCAGATTGATCACGTCGTTAGGTTTTATTAACGGCGTGCATAAAAAAACCACCCCGTTCCGGAATTTCGGAACGAGGTGGTTAGCGGCGAAGTACAACTTCGCCTGAACAGATGTCGAAATTAAATTTCGACCTACTTCGTCTGGATCATCTTACGGACCCCACTGCCGACGGCTGTTTCTACCTGGTAGTACAGCACACCGGTGGTACTCAACAGGGCGCGATCGAGGGTGAAGGTGTTGAAGCCTTTACCAAAGTCGCCCACCTGGCGGTACAAGGTGCGGCCGCTTTCGTCGTATATCGTCAACGTAGCATCGGTTGCCTCCGGCAGGTAGAAACCGATCTGTGTGCGGTTCATCCACGGGTTCGGCTGGTTCTGGTACAGTTCAAAGCCCTGACCAACTACCACCGGACCACCCTGGCCGTTGAAGCGCAGGCCGACTTCCATCGGCAGTTGCCCCTTCAGGCTGTATGCTTCGGCCTTCGTGATACTGCTAGATATGCGCAGCATCTGGCTCAGCGTGCCTGCAGCCTGGGCGCGGAAGGTGACGGCAAACGTACCTACCGTGCGTTCGTCGTCGAACGAGGTTGTCAGGCTGTGTTCACTGTTGAAGATACCGAAGTGCTCCATCGTCATGCCAGTTCCCGGCGTCACATCCACTACTTCCATATCCGGGAAGCGCATCGTGAACTGGTAGCCTTTGACGAGTTCGGCAGCATTGAAGTTGACCGTGAAGACTTCACCGGCGTATACCTTGCGGTCATCCGCGTCGAACAGCAGTTCGCCGCTGGTCCGGTCGTCTAACTGGGTCAGGCTGCTCGTCACAGCATTACCGTTCACGTCACCCACCTTGACAGATACGAAGTCGTCAGACAGGTTGTTGCTCTGGATATCAGACACCGAAATTGTTTCGGGGAACAAGGTCTGGAACGGATTGTTCGGATTCGGGAAGTCGAATGCCTTCTCGACAAAGCGCCAGGACGTATTGTTCGGCAATTCAGTATAGATACCCAGGATCAGTTTGCGCAACTCAACGATGTCGAACGTGGTGATCGAGCGGCTGTTGTTGGCATCCGCAGCGATCATCTTATACGGACTGTTGAGCGGCGCCAGACCCAGGATATGCTTGTTGATGAGCACCAGGTCAAACGTCGATACCCCATTGAGCGGATCATTGTCCTTCGTGGGTGTTACCGTATAATCCGAACCAAACGGCAGGGCATTCGGGAAGCCGTAGATACCATTCTGGTCAGACAGGTCGAACATGCTCACCGGCGGCAGAGCCGGGTGCATGCCTTCGAGTTCGACATGACCTTCTTCCAGACCTTCATCGTCTTCCGTTTTCAGGAAGCCGGCAACCGAAGCATTGTCGCCCGGTGTACATACGCCCATGTTATCCTGGACGATCACGTAGGTTTCGCAGTAGTCGGCATTTCCGGCCAAATCAATGCCCCAGAGTTCAACCAATTGCGTACCCAGTTCGTCACAGGTGAATGTCACATCCTTCTGCGGCGTACCATCCGGGTTGAGCGGGAAGCCTGTGCCGGCGCCCGATTTGCGGATGGCCGTTACGATAAGTCCGGAAGGCGTGCAATTATCCTCCGTGTACTGCAGGAAGTCCGTATCCCACAGCGTGATCATCGCGGTCGGCATGATATTCACACTCAGACCATTGGTACATACCACCGTCGGAGCCTTGCAATCCTTCACTTCGAAGGTGTATTCGCAGACTACTTCGTTGCCACAACCATCAGATACGATCCATTTGATCTTATGCGTACCGTAAGGCAGTTGCGGTACCACATAGTTACCCGGCGTTTGCTGCGTATTCCAGCGCAGGGAGGCCGTTACATCGTTGCCGGACGTTGCCGTCTGTACCGTGAACAGGTACTTCTGGTTGGCCGGAACAGGACGCTGATCAAATGCGGTCGGCACACCACCGGTGAAGTTCGGATTCTGCGCGTTGCCTACGTTCACGAATCCGGCATTCGGCGGGTTGGTGCTGCTGACCACCGTTTCCATGTCGCCGTCGCCATTCAGATCGAGGAACAACAGGTACTCGAAATTGATATTGGCGCCGGAGCACAGGTCGGTAGCGGTAATATGCAGATCCGTCGGAGCCTCGCAAAGGTCATGGCTGCTGATCACCTGATCCCACCAGTCACTGTCATTCCACAGGACGTCGGAGTTCGGCGTCAGGTCGCACACCACCACCGTTGTATCCGGGCAGTTGGCTACCAGCGGTGCTTCACCGTCGATGATCTTAATGATCTGTTTGTATGTGTAACCGTTTGCATTGGCGTCCCAGAACGTGGAGTAGTTCGTAGGCGACGGATCGGTCGGGTTGATCTTCACGATCGTCGGGTTCCACGGAGCAGCCGTACCGGCGGCCGACACGGTCGGGCCTACCAGGTTGGACGGATGGTTCACCGTTGCATTCGGGTTCGGGTTCGGCACTTCGATCTTCGGCAGGTTGGCGTTGTAGGTGCACCAGTTAATGATGCTCCAGGTACGCTCGATCTTGAAGCAGGCATCCGGTACCACTGTGAAGACCTCGTCTTCGAAGGATACGCCCAGCAGTTCGCAATCTTCGCCGTAGAACTCAGGCTCGCCGTATACACCCGAACTGTTACATTGCGTAACGATCACGTCGTTCGGGAATTTCACAAAGTAATCCTGTTCGTAGGTCACAAACACACGTTGCGTGCACTGGCTGGACTGACCACCACAGTCGAAGGCGCGGAAGGTCCGGGTAATGGTACCCTTACTACACAGCGTATCGAACAGCGAGTAGTTGGTCGTCGTCGTAATCGTATCAATGCAGCAGTTGTCTTCTGCCGTTGCGAATCCATACGTCCACAGGCTCGGGTCGAAGTTTTCACAGGATACCGTTACGTTGGCCGGAGCCGTACAAAGCGGTTTGATCTTATCTTCCACAAAGACCGAAACCATGCAGTCGTTGTAGTGTCCGTCATATTCGTCGAAGCCAACTACGCCCGGCTGTACAGGCACGTCATAGACGCGGAATACAACCGTAATGGTGTCATTGACATCGTCGCAGCAGAATTTCACCTGATCGTGGAATACCGTATCCGTCTGGCAGGCATTCGCATCCATCCGGCGTGCCTTGAAGAATACATCCGGTGAACAGTTGTCATAAGAACCATCATCAAAGGTTTCGGCATTAATAAATGCCTCACCAAGAGCACCCAGTGCTACCTGCGTAAATTCATCACAGACAGATACCGGCGGTACCAGGTCTTCTACCGTCATCTGGAACTCACAGCTGGATGTGTTGCCACAACCGTCTGCTGCCGTGTAGCGTACCGTGTAGGTACCGATCGGCAGACACTGCGTGTAATTGAACACGGCCATAGTATCCGGATCCCAGTGGTTATTACCCGGGAAGTCGGCCAGGTGACCAGGCACCGTGAAGGTGATCACGTTACCGGTTGCCGGGTCAATACCCGTCACCTTGGCTTCCAGATCGGTAATATTCGAGCAACCTTCGGAAACGATCATATCCGGCAGTGCTGCCGTTGCACAGCAGTTACCAATCGGATCAACCGATACGGTTACATCGCCCGGGCAGGCAAACTGCGGACCGCCGAAGTCTTTCACCCGGATACGCTGGGTGTAAACGATCGGGTTGTCGTCGCCAAGCGGCAGGCAGGTGTTGCTTACCTTCCAGGTCCGGTGAATTTCATAGCTGCCTTCGCAGATATCCAGCCGTTCATCCGTATAGCCTACCGATGCCGAACACATGGTACCCTGTCCGATCGGCGCGCCGTTGATGCTCGGGCGGCCGGTGTTGGACGGATGCGTAGCAGCCGGGTTCAGGTATACATCTTCACAATCTACCGTTACATCAACCGGCAACACTACGTCTGCCAGATCGAACGGTACTACTGTGATAGTCTGCGTGCAGGCGGCCTGGTTGCCCCATGCATCCGTGACGAAGAAGGTACGGGTAATGATCGCACGCGGATCACCGCATTCGCCATTGTCTACCACCTCATCGTCCACCTGTACCGTGGTACTGCTGCAATCCTCGATCTCAACATTGCCGGTGAAGGCAACATCCGTCGGTTCACTGCAGGCCAGAGTAAGGTTTTCCGGACAGGTCAGGGTCGGCGGGAGTTTGTCTTCCACCTTGATCTGACCCCAGCAAACATTACCGCTAAGGGCATGTACCAGGCTGTAGTTAATCAGTTTGCCGATATGCGTAGCATCTACCTTGTTCGGCGGATCATACGAGTTGGTACCAAACGGATAGGTCAGTACCACCGTGTAGTCGTCGAAGCAGCCATATGAACCTTCCAGGACATCATCCGGGTTGATATCGGCAACGCAATCGGCATCCAGTGAAATATTCACCAGGTCGTTACATACGATCTGCGTGGGTGTACCTACGATCTGCACCGTCATGGTGATCGTCTGTTGGCAACCCGGATCGGCTTGCGCCTCAGCGACCGTACCACCTACCAGTACACCATTAATGGTGAGGTTGGTAGTAGCACTGCCGGCATCGAACGTAGCCGTTACCGTATGGAAGCCAAGTCCCAGTGCGGCGGCATCGAAGATATTCGTCGGAACACCGTTCACTGTGATCTGGGTCACGACACCCTGTGCACCGTTGATCTCGCCTACCTCAATAACAAACGGAGGCGTCTCGATACAGAACGGATCTTCCAGGTTGGTGAAGTACGGAGTCGGATAGAAGCCTCTGTTGCTGATCGAGGCCGGTTGGCCCTGACCGTTGCTCAAGCCGATAGTATAGCCAATGGCATCTACATGCAGGCCTTTGAGGGTGTAGTACACCATCTCATCTGCCTCATCCGTCTGACCGTCACCGTCGTTATCAATACCATCGTTGCTACCCATGGTGAGTACCATACCGGTGCCCAGTGCCTGCGGTGCAGCCGGCGGAGCCGGGCTGTTCACCGAGTACAGGCCGGTGTTGGAACTCAACGTCCAGGTCTGACCTGCCAGGGCTTTCACCGTGATCACATCCATGAACTGGCCGTTATCCAGGGTAGTAGCATTGTTCATACAAGTCGTCTCGACACTGAATGCCGGAGCGCAAGGAGCGATGCCTTCTTCTACCGTCACCACAGCCGTGCAGGTCGCACTGTTGCCACATTCATCCGTTACCGTCAGGGTAACAACATTCGGACCCACATTGGCGCAGGTGAAGGTGTTCGGGCTCACGCTCAGGGTCAGGTTGGCGGCATCCGAGCAGTTGTCGGTAGAGCCGTTATTGACCAGAGCGGCCGTTATGGAAGCATTACCAAACTTATCCAGTGAAACCGTGGCATCCTGACATACCGCAACCGGTGCTGTCGTATCCCGAACGGTCACTTTCTGTACGTGCTTACGCTGGTTGCCGGCTTCATCCGTGATCGTCCAGGTACGGGTCAGTACGTAGTTGAACGGACAATTGCCATCCGTACGTACTTCCGTAAACTCGATCACCAGATCTTCAGATGCCGTACAGTTATCGTTTACGTCGTCGTTCGTCAGTACATACGGTGCCGGTACGGCATCGCATTCTACTGTTACGTTCGCCGGCATCACGATATCGTCGTCGATATCCGGGATCTGCGTATCAACCACCTGCACCTGGAAGGAGCAGATACTGCTGTTTCCGGCAGCGTCAAAGGCGCGATACGTAACCGTCTGCGGCTGACCAACCGGCACCGGCGTGCCAGATGCCGGACCGGCGATCTGTACGACGGACAACAGTGTACAGTTATCCGAAGCCACCGGAATCGACCAGTTCAACTTACCGGAACACTGGTCCGGATCGTTCGCGACCATCACCATGGTGGTCGGGCAGTTGACAAAGACCGGCGGTACGTTGTCCACGATCATAACCGGTACGATGCAGGTGGCGATATTGCCATTTACATCCATAACGGTGATCGTCACATCAACCGACTGACCATGGGCGTTGCCGAAGTCCGTACCCGCTACCGGGTTCTGACTGATCAGCGCTACGCCGCAGTTGTCGGAAGCATCCGTGATCAGGGCTACCAGATCCGGCACCAGACCGTCGCAATCGTGGATGACCTGCGGATCCGGACAAGTAAAGGTCGGCGGCATCAGGTCGCGCACCTGAACAGTGGCATTACATACCGACGTATTACCGGATACATCCGATACGGTCAGTACCACATTGTTATTACCCACGTTCGAGCAATCGAAGGTCGACTGGCTCAGCGTCAGTGTCAGGGCGGACGGACAGTTATCTGTCGACGCGCCACCGATCAGTACTGCGCTGGCAGTTGCCTGACCCTGTGCATTCAGGTTGACCGTAATGTTCTGGCAAACAGCCGTCGGCGTTTGCATATCCATTACTTCGATGGTAAACTGACAGGTGGAGGTGTTACCCGTCGGGTCGGAAGCCACAAAGGTGACTGTGTTGACGCCTACCGGGAACAGACTGCCACTCGGCAGACCATCCACTTGTGTTACCGAAGCAATGATGTCACAATTATCTTCTGCGATCGGCGTGGAGAAGACCACGTTCGCACCGCATTTATCTACATCGTTACCTACCGTGATATCATCCGGGCAGTTGACAAATACCGGCGGTTCTGTATCCAGTACTGTGATCGTCTGGGCACAGGTACCAACATTGCCACATAGGTCCGTCATTTCGTAAACGCGCGTGTAAACATTGCCGACAACTGTTTCGCTGGCCAGACCAAACAGGCTGCTGTTCAGACCACAGTTATCTGTAGCCGTACCGCCTGCCAGTTCAAACTCAGGCAGGTTGTCGTACACTGCAATTTCATCAATGCTGCACTGCGCATTCATATCGACCGGACAACTCAGTACCGGCGCTTCATCGTCGGAAATGATAATTGTCTGAGTGAAGACTACCGCGTTTCCGCAGGCATCAACTGCCGTCCAGGTACGTACTACCGTGAACGAGTTGGCGCAATCGCCCGGTTGCGTGGTCTCCGTGAAGTCCACATCAATCGGCGACGTACAGTTATCCGTAGCCGTTACCACCGGAACTGCAGGCACGTCATCCGCGCAATCGCCATTGACCAATGCATCCGCAGGCAGACCAACCAGGGCCGGAGCCTCGTCGTCGGAGATGATGATCGTCTGCGTGAAGGCCGTAGCATTACCGCAGGCATCAACTGCCGTCCAGGTACGTACTACCGTGAACGAGTTGGCGCAATCGCCCGGTT
>SBHD01000394.1 GCA_006226345.1 Bacteroidota bacterium
TGTTGTACTATTGTTTTTGGAGTTGTACTATTGTTTTTAAAAAACACATAAAATGCTGAATAACAGCAAATTATGATTTTGTTTCAAAAATTGAAAAAAATCTGATTTTTAACGGAAATTTTTGTCCTGACAGAAAAAAGTTTCACACTGTAGCCATCCTCCCCCCAATCCGGTAGAACTCTGAAGCCCTCCGACACCTGCAACCTTTTTTAGGAAAGCCTGTTTCAGGCACTTTATCTGGCGACACGCTTAGCCCACCTTATCAAACAAAACGATAAACCCGGTCAGTACGATCAGCAGAATACTGAACAGGTAACCCAGGGCCCACGGAACGTTACCCCTGATCATGGCAATAACACCCAGCAGGAAATTGATCACTACCTGGCAGATGATCAGAATGAAGTCGAAATTGGCCGATTCATAGCCCAAAACAAACCACGAAAGGATGGAGTACCCCAGAATTATCCCAAAGTTCCAGAATACGATTCTCCCGGTTATTGCCCTGTCTTCATCTGGTTGGGGGGGCTCCAATTGATCCAGTGGTTCTTCCATAAACCGAAATTTTACAACTCAAAATGCCGGGAACGCACTTCTCCGCCGTAAAAATAGCGGGCTTTCTGATCAAAAGTTTCGGTTGACTCGGTCGTGTAAAAGATGTATTCCCCACCCTTGCTGCAAAGGGCATCTATTTCGGAATGCCGGAGCAGATAGTCTTCCAGGCGTTCGGCTACAATCGTTCCCTGGGCGATCAGCTGGATATGTGGCGGCACAAAGGTCCGGATCTTTTGCAGCATGAGGGGATAATGGGTGCAGCCCAGGATGATCGTGTCAATGTCCGGCGATTGCTGTAGCAACGCCTGAACGTATTTCTGTACAAAATAATCGGCGCCCGGCCCATCATGTTCATTGTTTTCCACCAGGGGCACCCACATCGGGCAGGCCTGCTGGAAGACCTGTACCCCGGGGAAAAACCGGTTGATCTCCACAACATAGGAGTTGGATTGGACCGTACCGGAGGTAGCCATGATCCCGACATGTTTGCTGTGGCTGATCCGGCCGACCAGTTCGGTAGTTGGCCGGATCACACCCAGCACCCGGTATCCGGGTCCGTATACCGGAAGGTCATGCTGCTGGATCGTGCGGAGTGCCTTGGCCGATGCCGTGTTACAGGCCAGAATCACCAGGTGACACCCCATGTCGAACAGGTGCCGTACACACTCCAGGGTGTATTTATAGATCGTGTCAAACGACCGGATCCCGTAGGGCGTCCGGGCATTATCACCGAAATAGATATAATCGTATTGCGGCAGCCGGGCAGCTATTTCCCGGAAAACCGACAGGCCGCCGTAGCCGGAGTCGAAAATACCGATCGGCCCGGGTATTGTATCGTTATTGGTCATGGCATGCCATTAAAGAAAAAGCGGAAACTCCGGATCAGGCCGGCGACAGGAACGGGATGGCAGAAAATAAAAATGGGGTATCCGGATGGAAACCCCATAGTTTTTTGATTCGCCAACCGGTCTTAGTTGCCGCCACCAGGAGTGGTAACAGAAAGTCCGAGTTTGGCTTTCACCAGATTGGTTACATCAAGCGCTTCGTCTGCATACAGCAGCACCTGGGTACTGGTATCAAAAACCAGCAGGTAGCCATTTTCCTTGGCTACGTCCTGCATGGCAGTATTGACTCTTTCCAGGATCGGCTTGTAGAGTTCCTCCCGCTTTTTGGCAAGTTTTTCATACACCTCTTGTTCATACTCACCTATCTTGGCTTCATCTGCCTGTAGTTTTTCAGCCTGTGTCTGATAATCTTTGGGCGAGATCGTTCCCAGTTCTTTTTTACGGTCCAACTCGGCAGCCTGGGCCTGCAGGTCCTGTACCATTTCCTGACCTCTTTTCGTCAGCTGGGTCTGGAATGCTTTAAGGTCGCTGTCTGCCTGTTTTACTTCAGCCAGTTCGGAAAGCAGGGCTACGGAGTTCAGGTAGCCGAATTTTTGTGCAAAACCGGTGAAAGCCAGGGTGAATACCATCCCGAGGGTCAGCACGAATGTCTTCTTCATAGTTCAGAATTCAGTATCAGTTGAATAATATATCGCTTTGTGAAGCGCGCAAAGGTAAAAAAATCTGCATTATCCGGCATCCTGGACGGACATTCCGCCTGTCCAAAACCACCATTTCATACAGATCCGGATATGTCTTACCCGCGCTTCAGGATATTGATGATATCCTCCGTCTTTTCATACCGTTCGTTGGTGTACAACAGACCGGAGGCGCTCCCCTTGTCAAAGACGTACTCATAGCCCTTGTCTTCGGCATATTTGGAAATGGCAGCATAGATCTTGTCCTGGATCGGCTTGACCAGTTCCTGGCGTTTTTTAAACAGATCGCCTTCGGGACCAAATTTGCGGCGCTGGAGTTCGCGAAGCGTTTTTTCCTTGTTCAGGATCTCTTCTTCACGCTGGCGCTTGGTCTCTTCACTGAGCATGACCTGCTCTGCCTGGTATTTACTGTAGAGGCCCTTGATCTCATCCTGTTCCTGGGCGATCTCCTGGCGCCACTGGGTAGCCAGTTGATCCAGTTGTTCCTGAGCCTTTTGATATTCCGGAACACTTTCCAGAACAGCGGTTACATCAACGACCACAATATTTTGTGCCAAGGCAAAAGTGGTCAGTGCAAGGGAAAAAAGAGCGGTAGAGATGAATTTCTTCTTCATAGACTTAATGCAGTTTGAGTATTTAGTGTCCGTTTTCGGAGTATTTAAGTTCTCTGACAAAGGTAGCGGATTTCACATGTTTAGACGGTCATCTGACGTTCTGGCAACAACATGCGTTGTATCGAATGTTTAATTTTTTTTATACCCGGAAACATAAGAGGTTGACAATCTGTAACCTTAAACAGCAAAAGCGACAATTTTGGTGTGCAATTTAACCACTGCTTAACGCAGTTTTAAACGAATTTAACGCCGCTGCGTACCTTTGCCGCCCGTCACCACCGGCCTGGCCGAACGGACACCTCAAAACCAGGAACCTGATACTACGCACCTAACGAATACCTGATCCTTTACATGCACGCCATCAGCCCTGACCATCTTTCACTGGAAAACATCGAAACGATCTTACAGGACAACCAGCCCCTCCATCTATCGGAAGATGCCCAACGCCGCCTCCAGCACTGCCGGGCATACCTGGAAGATAAACTCCATCATTCGAAAGATCTTATATACGGTATCAACACCGGCTTCGGCTCGCTCTGCAATATCCGCATTTCGGATTCAGACATCGAGCAACTGCAGCACAACTTGGTAGTGTCTCATGCTGCCGGTACGGGCGACCCCGTACCAGTGGAAATTGTCCGGATCATGCTGCTGCTGAAAATTCAAAGCCTGTGCTACGGCTTCTCCGGTGTGCGACCGGAGCTGGTAGGGCGTCTGATCGATTTTTACAACGCCGGTATTTATCCGGTCGTGCTGGAACAGGGTTCCCTCGGGGCTTCCGGGGACCTGGCCCCGCTCGCCCACCTCAGCCTGCCGCTCGCCGGCATGGGGATGGTCTGGTATGAGGGGCGGCAACAACGCGCAGATGTGGTGTTACAATTACGCGGCTGGACGCCCCTCGTGTTTAAAGCGAAGGAAGCACTGGCCATGCTCAACGGCACCCAGTTCTCCACGGCGTATGCCGTATGGTGCTCGCTGGAAGGCCGCCGCCTTGCCAACCTCGCCGACCTGAATGCCGCCATCGGCTACGATGCCTTCAATTGCCGGCTTTCGCCGCTGGATCCGCACATCCACCGGATCCGGCCGCACGCAGGTCAGGTGGCTGTTGCCGCTGCGCTGCGCCAGCTCCTGGACGGAAGCGCCATTGCCCAGTCGGAAAAAACCAGTGTACAGGACCCCTATGCTTTTCGCTGCGTCCCACAGGTGCATGGCGCCTGCCGCGACGCGCTGGACCATGTTTTCCAAATGGTCGTAACCGAAACCAACAGTGTAACAGACAATCCCAATGTTTTCCCCGACGATGATCTGATCCTTTCAGGTGGCAACTTTCACGCCGAGCCCATGGCCCTTCCGCTGGACTACATGGGGCTCGCCCTGTCAGAACTGGGCAGTATCAGCGAACGCCGTATCTATCAGCTGATCAGCGGACAACGCGAACTCCCGGCCTTCCTGACCCGCAACCCGGGACTGCATTCCGGCATGATGATCGCGCAGTATACCGCCGCGTCTATCGCCAGCCAGAACAAAACCTTGTGCATGCCGGCATCAGCCGACAGCATCGTTAGTTGCAATGGGCAGGAAGACCACGTAAGCATGGCAGCCAATGCTGCTACCAAAGCCCGCCGGATCGTCCTCAACCTGGAGCGGTTACTGGCTATTGAGTTCATGGTAGCCATGCAGGCACTTGACTTCCGCCGCCCGCTCCGCTCCTCCGAAACGATCGAGGCCATCGCAACTCGTTACCGCGAGGTGGTGCCGGTATTGGAAGAAGACCGGGTGCTCAGCACAGATATCGAAAAAACAATTGCCTTTTTACGGGAAGTGTAAGGCGGTTTACTGCCGGGCTTTTTTGCGCAGATCGATCACCACATCCTCTTGATACGCCTGGTATTTAGCCAGTTCAGCCCGGATCCGGGTCTCCCAGCGGTCCAGGACGGTTGCTGCTGAACCGGCCGCCAGTTCGCCGTCCAATTCCTGTCGCTGTTGACGGAGTTTTTCCTGCTGCCGGATCGTCATTTCCCGGTATTGACCGGTAATGGCCGACACATCCGGCCCCAGTGCAGCCAGGTCGGACTTTAACTGACGGGCATGCAGCTCGGCAAGATCGAAGTGCAGCCGGGCGCGGCGTAAAGCCTGGTCCCGAAGCACTGCATCTGCTGGCAGGCTGCTGCTATCGGCCCAGAAGATCGTTTCTGTGCGCAAAATAGCGTCCTTAAAATAATCACCTCCTATCCGGCAACTGATAGATACCTCTAGTATCGGCAAACCATCCGGCCCGGTTTCGGCCGGATCCCCACGCAGGTCGCCGGGTTGAATTGGGCGTGCCGGATGCCAGTTGATCCGGGGCTCCAGGCCCTCCAGGCTCTGGATATGATAAATATCGGCTTTGATCCGGTGACAGGTCGATTTGACGGAGTTGCGGGTATGTTCCGTGATCACCAGGAGATTGCCGCCAATTGGCCGGGCCGCCCCCGCTGCGAGCTGCAACACATCCGGGTATTTACAATCGAGGCTGACACCCAGGTCGCCCACCTTGACATGGGCCAGGAACCGGGCTTCCCGCAGATCAATGGACCTGGCGTCTTCCACAACACCAACATACAGGGTGGAGTCCAATCCGGTTTCCACCCGGGAGGGCCGGAGACGCACCGGCGGGTTACAGGCCTGGGCGAGTACGCCGAAGCAGGCCGCGACAAAAATCATACGATACATAGCGATGGCTTTATTGGGGCAAAAATATCCTTTTTACCTTCGCCTGTAGAAATTTGCCTGCCTTTGCATCTGCTTACGCTCAAACTGACCAATTTTAAGAATTACGAACAGCGGACACTCGAACTGTCGCCCCGGCTCAATTGCTTTGTCGGGCTGAACGGCGTAGGCAAAACCAATCTGCTGGATGCTGTGTATTACCTGTGCCTGACCCGCAGCCACCGCAACCTTCCGGATAAAAACCTGATCCGGCACGGCGCCGGGTTCTTCCGGATAGAAGGAGTGTTCCAAAAAGAAGCCGAGACCAGCAAGGTCGTCGTCAAATATGCGGCAGGTCAGCGCAAGGAGATCGAACGCAACGGTTCGGCCTACCCCCGGCTTACGGACTATGTCGGCCAGTTTCCGGTGGTAATGATCGCACCGGACGATATTACACTTGTCCAGGAGGGCAGTGAAGAACGGCGCCGTTTTCTCGACTCTACGCTCTCCCAGCTGTACCCCGAGTACCTGAACGCACTGCTGACCTACAACAACCTGCTGAAACAGCGCAATGCCCTGCTCAAATCGTTTGCCGAGCACCGGCGGTTTGATGAAACCCTGCTGGGTGTGCTGGACCAGCAAATGGTCGAGCCTGCGCATGTACTGACGACCAACCGTATTGCATTTACAGATCAATTTGCACCGGTGTTCCGGGAGATCTACCAGGCGATAGCCGGAAGCGCCGAACAGGCAAATATTACCCTGGAGTCCAGGGTCGGAACGGAAGACTTCGCCGCGCTCCTGGAAGCAAGCCGGGAAAAAGACCGGATCCTGGAGCGGACCACCACCGGTCCGCACCGCGATGATCTGACGTTGATGCTGGATGAACAGCCGGTCAAAAGATTTGCCTCGCAGGGTCAGCTTAAGTCCTTCCTGCTGGCCCTCCGCCTGGCGCAATATGAAATACTGCGTCAACAGAAAGGCGACACGCCGCTCCTGTTGCTGGATGACATCTTTGACAAACTGGATGAAAAACGCGTACACCAGTTGATCGCGCTGCTGATCGAACGGAGTTTCGGCCAGTTGTTCATTACCGATACGCACCGGCAGCGGATCGAGGAAGTGGTCGCAGCCTTCCCCGGAGACAACCAGATCTTTGAGATCGGGTAATACCGGCTCCCCTACTCTACTTCCCCTGAAATATGCAGCACTTCGGCTTTTCGCTGCTTATCAAAAAAAACCGTGATCTTTTTCCGGAACGAACCCAGCCGGTCGGCATCGAATTCGATCAATACGGTGCCTGTGCTGTCAGGTTCGATGGGTGCCTGCGGCCAGTCGGCGGCTGTGCAACCGCAACTCGTCCGTACAGTTTGCAGTACAATGGGCTCACCAAGGATATTCCGGAAGGAGAACGTTACGCTGGAGGTGCTGCCCTGTTCGAGCACACCAAAATCAAAATCGGTTTCGGCCAGCCACTTCACCACATTTCCGGACGGGTCGGCTACCGGTCGTTCAGGATGGAGCTGATGAGCGGTCATACTCAACAGGAAAACAGCGGCAAGTACCAGGGTCAAAATACGTTGCATTGAATTTTTTTCTGCAGATTTGTAACGTTTACATTGAAACATGTTTCAAAGGGGGAATCCGGATTTTACCCGTAAAATTCGGCAAACCATCTGTAAAACAAGTCTTTCCGATAAAAAACGATTTTTTGTATGCGCTATTTGATCCTTTTCATGATCCTGGTTGGGTTTTTTATGTTTGCCAATCGCTCCTGCGGAGGCTTTCCCTTTGGCTTTGGCATTAAAGGCGAAGGTCCGCTGAAAACAGAAACCCGCAGCACACCGGAATTTCACGCTGTTCTGGCTCAGGTGCCGGGTGATACTGAAGTCCGCGTGGCCGACCGGTATTCTGTTGAAGTACAGGCACAGGAAAACCTCCTGTCCATCCTAAAAACGGAAGTAAAAAACGGCAAACTGGAGATCTATTTTGATGAAAGCGTTTCCAGTTGTGAAGGGCTGCGGATCCTGGTAACCGCGCCGGCCTACGACGAGCTGGCTGTATTGGGTAGTGGGCACCTCGAAGCGAAATCCCCGATCAGCAGCGAGTTCCTGGAACTGACCATCAGCGGCTCCGGTGAGTTGAACGTACCGGAAACCAACGTGGAAAAGCTGGACTGTAATATTTCCGGCAGCGGCGATATGAGCATCGGCGGAATGGCCAAGCAGGCCAACTATGACATCGCCGGCAGCGGCGACATCGATGCCAAAAACCTGGTCAGCGACCGCGGCAAAGCAACGATCTCCGGCTCCGGCACTATTAACTGTAACTACTCCGAGCAGCTGGATGCCTCTATTGCAGGAAGCGGTGATATCTATTATCGTGGCTCAGCTGCGGTCAAATCCAACATCTCGGGCTCAGGGTCTGTAGAAAAGCGGGACTAAGAGCAAGGTTCGGAACACGTCATTTTGCCGAAACTTCCGCGATCTTGTTCGGATAATCCGTAATGATACCATCCACGCCAAGGCGGATCAACCTGCGCATGGCAGGTACGCTGTTAACGGTCCAGGGAACAATGCGTATGCCCTGAGCATGGCAGGTATGTATCAGTTTACGGTCCACAAGCAGGTAATACGGGCTATATATAGCCGGTTTGAAGCCCAGGGCCCGCAGGTTGGCCTGCAGTCCTTTCGGGTTGGCAACCAGTAAGGCCAGTTGCAACTCCGGGCCTGCGGCGTGTACTTCCTGTACAGCCCGCACGTCGAAGGATTGCACGGTTACCTGATCGGCCAGCCCCAGTTCACGGATAGTATTGACGACCAGCCGGGCGAAGTCCCGGACCGGGGGCGTTCGAATACTATCCCAATCCGGTTGGCTTTTGATTTCCAGGTTCCAGCGCACCTTTTTATCCGGGTATTGAGTACGGACGGCCTCCACCACTTCCCGGAACGTCGGCTTGTACACCGGCATGGGTTGTTGCTCCGGAAATTTCGGATGGCCCATACTGCCACAATCGAACTCCCGGATCTCGGCTGCGGACATTTGGTACAGCAGATACCGTTCGCCTTCTTTCTTTGAAATGGAATCGCCCCCGGGTTTGCGGCAAATGGCCGGGTTAAACCAGGGTTCATGGCTGACGATCAGCTGGCCGTCTTTTGACACCGCCAGATCGAGCTCCAGCGTCTGCACGCCCGGATACCCGAGGGCGTGCAAAAAGGCAGGCAGGCTGTTTTCAGGTAACAGACCCCGGCAACCCCGGTGCCCCTGCCAGTCGAAACCGGAAGGTACCGGCACCGGCTTTTTTTCCGTGATCGTGCAGGTAATAAAGGGAAGCGCTGCAAACATGGCAAATAAGATGAGACGAATTTTTTGACCGGTCATTTTGTCCAGACGTTTACCTTTGAGCGGAAAGGTAAGCAGGGAAGATCCGGAGCAGGAACGATTCCGGATTAAAATTCCGTGAACTTTCACCCGGAAATCCGAACCAACAGCGTGTTTAACTATGATCGACGTAAAGAAATTCCTTTTTGACCTCCCCGCCAAAGCCAACCCGGATGTATTGGAAGGCCAGTCTTCGCTTTTTCACTTTGATATTGCCGATGCCGGCCAGTTTACCGTTGAACTGAAGGACGGCAAACTGGAAGTTTCGGAAGGCTTCTCCGGCGAACCGACCTGTAGGGTCACCACTTCTGCTGAAAGTTTCTCCAAGCTGATTTCCGGCGATCTCAACCCGATGATGGCCATGATGACCGGCAAGTTAAAGATCAGCAACCCCGGTGAAATGTTGAAATACGCGAAAATGTTCGGGTTGATGTAAAGAGCCCGGGCCAACCTGCCGGTGTCAGTTTTTGAGCCGGTCGATCTCGCGTCGCTCCTTTTTGGTAGGGCGACCCGCACCTTTTTCCCGTCGCTCGCTGGTAGCCTTGGCATTCAGGAACCAGGACTGGTATTTATTGAGTTCTTCTTCTGGAGTGATGTTCTCGTAACACGTAACGGCGATTGGTGCACCGACCCGTTTTTCGATCAGGCGCAGGGCGCGAAACTCAAAGTTGAAACCGTCTTTGCGTACGGTAACCTCCTCCATTTCCGACAACAGGTAGGAGGGTTTGACCGCTTCTCCATTGATACGTACCCGGCCTGCCTTACAGGCATCGGTTGCAATGGTCCGGCTTTTAAAGATACGGACACTCCAGAGCCACTTGTCGATGCGTACTTTTTCCACGAATATTATTCCAGGTTAGTTGGAATTATAAAACCCGGTTTGCCGGAAAATGGTTTCCGGCAAGTATCCAAATTGCTTTGGGCTTACTCGTTGGTTGGCAGGGGCGGCATAGACATGGGGATCTTTCCCAGCCCTTCTACCAGTGTTTTTGCCATAAAGTAATCCCGATACCACCGGTCGTCCACCGGGCAGATATACCAGGGAATACTGCTGTTGTTGATGGCGTATTCATATGCCTCCATATAGGCATCCCAGTGCTCGCGTTCCTTCCAGTCGCCCGGATTGTGTTTCCAGAACTTCTCCGGATCTTCCATACGCTGGCGCAGTTGTTTCTCCTGCTCCTCCCTGGAGATATGCAGGTAAAACTTAAAGATGTGCGTGTTATTATCAAAGGCAAGCAGTTCCTCGAAGGCGTTGATAGCATTCATGCGCTGTTCGATCCGCTGGGCGTCGATCCAGCCATGTACGCGCTGGATCAGAATATCCTCATAGTGGCTGCGATTGAAGATAGCGATCATACCTTTCCGCGGCGCCACCTGGTGTACGCGCCAGAGGAAATCATGGGCAAATTCTTCTTCGGTAGGCTTTTTGAACGCCGTCAGAGACATCCCGGTGATCCGGCAGGCATCAAACACCTTGTGCACGGCGCCATCTTTTCCACTGGCATCCATGCCCTGCAGCACAACCATAACTGAATGCTTTCCCTCGGCATATAGCCTTTGTTGGAGGTCTCCCAGACGATCTACCAGGTCTTTGGTTTTTTTCTCGGTTTCTTTTTCCTTCCAGCCGTCAGGAGCGGTAGTCGATATTTCGGAAAGTCGGATCATACTAAATGAATAAATAAAAATTAAACGCGACAAACAGGAAAATCCCCAAAGCTTTCTGCCCTAAAGGGCGATGTCAGGCGGCAACAATAAAGACATTTTTCACCTTTACATCTTACATATTGCCTTTTACATTTTCTCAGCCCATACGGGCACGTTTTACCATCCAGGTCTGCAGCACCGGGATAAAGCCTTTGTTGATATCGGCTTCTACGAAATCGATCTTGTATTGAAGACAGCGCAGCTTAAGTTGTTCCGTGAACGCCGCCACCTGTTTGGTGTAAAATTCCTTGACCTGCCCAGGTTGCAACCGCACTTCTTCTCCGGATTCCATATCCACGAAAATATACGGCCGGTTTTCAAATTCAAAGTCCAGCTCACTGGCTTTATCGGTCACATGGAAAAGAATGACCTCGTGCTTGTTGTGGCGCAGGTGCTGAAGGGCCGAAAACAACTGATCGGCTTCTTCCGGACGCTCCATGACATCAGTAAACACAATGACCAGGGAACGCCGGTGGATCGAATCAGCTACCTTGTGCAGGCAGGCAGCCAGGTCCGTAGGGTGATTCAGTTCCGGATTTTCAATCTTCTCCACCAGGTAGGACAGTAATTGCTGGTAGTGCTGGGTGGTGGATTTGGTATTCGTGCTGATCCGGATATCGTCGTCAAAAAGGGTCAGTCCAAAGGCATCCCGCTGGCGTTTGAGCGCATACATGAGGGCGGCTGCCGACTGGGCTGCGAAGCAAAATTTATTCTGGTATTTGTATTTCTTAGGATCCCTGGCATCCCAGGGATAGTACATGGTAGAGGAGGCATCCACCACAATCTGGCACCGGAGATTGGTTTCTTCTTCAAAACGCTTGACGAAAAGCTTGTCCGTCCGGGCAAAAACTTTCCAGTCAATATTCCGGGTGCTTTCCCCGGTATTGTACAGCCGGTGCTCGGCAAACTCAACGGAAAAACCGTGGAACGGGCTGCGGTGCAACCCGACGATAAACCCCTCCACAACCTGGCGGGCCAGTAATTCCAGGTTACTGCCCAGCGCACGGATATCCTGGCTCTCGAGAATTTTTGGCATAGTATTAAAGTGCGATTTGCGGGGAAATAGTATTCAACTAACAGGCAAATGTAACGGAAGTTTTGGTGAATCCCGGTTACTGGTTCTACCAGCTCCTGCCTGAAACCAGGTACAAGGCTGATTTTATATGCTGAAACGGACCTGAACAGGCGCACAGGCCAGCGCCTACCAGATGCGCTACACCTTTACGGGGCAACACACCCTGCCCGGCACATGTATATCCGGGTCATATTGTGGCATGCCTATACCACAATATCCTCATGCACAAATTCCAATACTGTTTCCAGGACGGCCGGCGCCGTCAGGCCATGCCCAAACCCTTCGGTCTCATGGAGCCGGGAGCCTGCCCAGGCCGCATGCAGATACTGACTTTCAGTATAGGCCGTGACCTTATCGTGTCGGTCATGCACCAGCAGGGCTTCCACCGCTTCCAGTTTCCCGGCCTGGCGGGTGAGCGAGAAATAGGGAATGCCTTGCCCAAACCGGCGAATGATCTCGGTCTCCATAGCCGTCATCAGGGCCGGGCTTGCTCCAACCATTTTGCGGGCATTAGCCATAATGTATTCGAGCGAGCTGAAGGCCGCCAGGATCACTGCCTGTCGCGGCCGAAGAGCAGGACTGAGTGTCCCCATCGCCCAGATACCGGCAGAGCCTCCGACGGAATGCCCGATAAAGGCATCCACCCGGCCGTAGCGTTGAAAAATAACGCGTAGCACCTCTGCATAGCGTACCATGGTAAAATGCCGGCCGGAAGAACGCCCGTGCGCCGGAGCATCTACTGCCACAACCTGAAATCCGGCTTGTACCAGCGGCGGAGCTATTTTCCGCCAGCGCCCTGCATGACTTTCCCAACCATGGGCCAGCAGGATGACCGGACCTCGGAACCCCCAGTGGTAAACCGCTATTTTGTTGCCATTGATCTGTTCGTAGTGCAGGTCGGCAGTTGCCAGAAACTGTGATTCCTGTGGTTTTACCTTTTTTCGCAAAGGGAAACCGAACAGGTAAAAAGCGATACGACCGGCCAGGCCGGGCGCAACCAGGGACATTCCATTAAAGAGACTTCCAATAATTCGGGCAGGGGAGAATGCAGGCATGATTGGTACGGATAAGGACGTAGTTTTTGTATAAAAAGAAATATTGAAAGAGATAGACCAGCGTATCAGGCAGGTTGTTGCACGGAGTCAGGAGTATATTTATGGACTGCACGCTGAATAAAAGCCTGCAAGTGCGCTTCTTCACCGGTGATCTTGTAGATCAGCACAGCACCCTCATACTCCATGACCAATCGCATGGCTTCCGACCGGGCTTCTGCCTCCGGCAACCAGGCAACCAGGATTCGGCCTACGGCTTCCGACCATTCGGCCATGGCTGTTTTGAGCACTTCGTTAAACAACTCCTCCCGGCTGGTTTCCAACGCTATGTTGGCAAAAAAACAGCCGCGCCGGTGCAGGGTAGCCAGCTTCTTGTGCCGCCGCAGGAGTTTTTCCAGGCGTTGTTCCGGCGGAAGTCCGGTTTCGTCGGCCACTGCCAGTACGTACTGCCGGAATTCGTCCAGGGCAAATTCCATCACACTGCGCATAAGAGCCTCCTTGGTCGGATAATGATGGTACAATCCCGCCTTCTGAAGTCCGGTGGCCGAGGCTAACTGCGCCATACTGGTATTGTAATATCCATGCAGGTGAAACTCCTCCCAACACCGCAGGAGAAAGTCATTTTTGTCAATTTTTTGTACTGGCATGGCAGACCTGTTTCATTAACGCCTGAAGATCAGGCACTTAAAAATTTTACTTACCGATCGGTCGGTAAAAATACGGGGATATTCCGGACCGGGCAAGCTCCTGCAGGAATTTTAAGGTTTAGCCGGGTTTTTATGTTGTGCCCGGGAATGGAAATGTGATTTTGACCTCCTCTTCATCTACTATGCTGATAGCCGCCCTGACATGTACCAGGGCATAGTCGCCGGGCCGGGCATCGGCACCATACTCAAATTGACCTCCCGCATAATGCCGCCAAAACTTACTTTCCCACTGCGGAACGGGTTGTCGGCATCGGTGGTGATCGCAGTTATTTTTACGGGAATTGCGAGACACATATTTATTGGTTTGTTGATGCGTTGATTTGTTGATTTGTTGGCCGGGGTCAGTCCTGCATTTTCCGCTGTTCCTCCAGCCAGGCGTACCAGGCATCCATACCGGCACCGGTAGTAGCGGATACTTCCACAAACTCCAGTCTGGGGTTGACCTGCCGGGCATAGGCTTTAAAGGCCTCCACATCAAATTGCAGGTATGGCAAAAGATCGATCTTGTTGATCATACAAAGTTGGACAGTGTGGAACATGTCCGGGTATTTGATCGGCTTATCCTCACCTTCTGTCACACTGATCACGACCACACGGCTGGCCTCCCCAGATCAAACATGGAAGGGCAAACCAGGTTACCGACATTTTCAATAAATACTGTACTGCCGACCGCCGGCTGCAATTGCGGGTAGTTTGATGGATCATATCCGCTTCAAGGTGGCAGCGCAGCCTTTTCTGGTATTGATCTGTACGACCGGAGCCCCGCCTGCAGCGATCCGTTCGGCGTCGCGGGCTATCTGTTGGTCGCCTTCAACCACGTAAAACTGCTCCCTGCCTGCACGATCGGCCTGGGTGCGCTCCAGCAGAGCTGTTTTGCCTGAGCCGGGCGAACTGACCAGGTTCAACGCCAGTATCTGCCGGCCTTTGAGATAGCCCCGGTTGCGCTCTGCCAGCCGGTTGTTTTTATCCAGGATGTCGCATTCGAGTTCCCCACTGTTTTGGTCGGCGCCAGTACGGTCAATGTAGATGGCGTCTGAGATTCCGGTCCGGATACCGGCACCGGCATTACATCCACTGCGATACGCAGTTCATGCAGCGCCGCTGGCTTGCCGGAAAGGCAGTCAAAGTATGTCCGTTTCCGCTACAGCCACAGGTAGTACACATGCTATTGAGTGGTTGGAGGGTTGGAGGGTTGGAGGGTTGGAGGGTTG
>SBHD01000275.1 GCA_006226345.1 Bacteroidota bacterium
TTACCGCAAACCGGCCAGTTCGGTCGGTGACGCTTCTAACAACATATAGTGATCGATCCCGCAGATTTTCATTTCATCAAAAGCATCCACTACATTTCCATAGGAAGCGTCGGCTGTCGGCTTGATCAAAACAGTCAGCCGGGAAATATCTCCGGAGGGCCCCAATCTATCAGAACCCGGTTTGGGGTAACGTCCCCAAGCCCTGTCTACCGCCTGTCTTTTTTCCAATAACACAAGACGAAGTCCCTTTGGATCAAAGGTGGCAGTATCCAAACGGGTACAGTCCAGACCACTGTAGTAATATACCCGATCCCGGGCACCCAGCAACAGGGTCAAAACCTGCGACTCTTTTTTCAGCAATGGCGTCCCATCGGGGTCCGGGTCCGGCATGACCACCGGCATGACCTGAGGCCGTGCCAGTGCAGTTGTCAGCAAAAAAAAAGTGATCAGCAGAAATGCAAGATCTACCATGGGCGTGAGGTCGATATGTATCCCGGACCGGCTGCGGCCGGTTTGTATCGGTTGAGGTGTCGTTGCCATAAATGCCTGAAATTTAATTATCCATCTAGAGTAAAGATGCATTTAGAAGGCATTTTGGCGCATAGCAAACGCTTGAAAATCAATTTTTTACACAAAAAATGGGTGGCTCCGGCATATACCGAAACCACCCATTGGACAGGTGATCTGCAGGCACAGGGCCTGGTTGGATCACTCCAGTTTAAACCGCACCGGAAGGGTAAAGCGAACCTTAACCGGGTTACCATTAGCTTCACCAGGAAGCCACTTCGGCATGGTTTCAACTACGCGAACAGCCTCTTTACCACAACCACCGCCGATGTCTTTCACAATTTTGACATCGCGCACTTTACCATCCTTTCCAACAACAAACGTGAGGGCAACAACCCCCTGAATGTTATTTTCCCGGGCCAGTGGCGGGTATTTGATGTTTTCCGCGAGGTATTTGAGCAGTTCGCCTTCACCACCCGGGAAACTGGGTGGTTTCTGGATATCGAACATTTCGTAGGTCTTTTCCTCAACCGGTGCTTTAGGCGCTTCCACCACATCCAATTCGGAGGGATTTTCATCGATAGTAGGCGGCGCCTCATCGTTACCCTTTTTGGTTTCAACACCGACATCAGCCTTGGTTTCAATAACCTCTTCCACCGTTGGCGGTTCTTCATCCGCTACTTCTTCGTCTTTTTTAACGACGGGCGGAACGAATTTCACCGTTGAACGCGTAGGCGGCGGCGGTGTAGGCGGCGGCGGTGGTGGCGGTGGCGGCGGATTGTTCGGATCGATATCCGGCGGCGGCCCCAGTTCGGCAACCACATCAATCTGCTTGGCCTCTTTCTTAAATGCTCCCGAAACCTTGGAGGTAATATACGGGATAGCAAAGAAAAGGATGATCAGCGCCAGGCCATAGGCCAGGGCTCTGCCCAGATACTTGGGATAGGCACGCCGCAGCTGATATGCACCATAGGCCTTATTCCGGTCTACGAAGATGATATCCAGCATATCCTTATAATCGGATGTGCTCTTTGCTTCAGCCATAGTTTCTTTTTTTAATAGTGACGTTTAAACGGGTTCTCTCACTCAGGAGGCACAGTAAAAAGTGCAGTTCTGATTTATTCCGTGGAAGCAGCAGCTTGTTCTTCCACTGTGAAGTTCAGACCGCCAGCCGGATTTTTAATGAACGCTTTTTCCTGTTCCGAAATATCCAGCAATACATACAGTGCCACACCTGTGATCTTCATTTCATCGAAAGCATCCACCATGTTTTTATACCGGGCTTCTTCCGTAGGTTTGATGATCACATTGAGTTTGGAGAGGTACCGTTTTTCTCCCGGATTCTTGGGATCATCCCGCTCCAGGTCGCCCCATTGTTCCTTGACCCTTTCCTTTTTTTCCAGGATCACGGCACGGAGGCCTTCTGCCGAATAATCAGTTGAATCCAGTATGGCATCTGTGATGCCTTCATAATAATATACCTTATCGTCAGCCCCCAAAAGCAGCGTCAATACCTGCGACTCTTTGGTGGCTTGCAAGTCTTCTTTGTTGATATCCTTCTCAGGCATAACCACAGGCATGATCTGAGGTTTGGCCAGTGTTGTTGTCAACATGAAGAACGTGATAAGCAGGAATGCCAGGTCAACCATGGGAGTGAGGTCCACACGGGTTGACATTTTTTTCGATCGGACCTTACCACCGTCTTTTCTGGCACCGCTTTCCGCGGTTTGCATTTCAGCCATATTCGAATTCTGTTATGGGTGATGAAATAATATGAACGAACAAAGTACCCATACCCGGCTATTCAATATCTGCTTCGACTTTGTTCGGGTCCGCTTCCTGACTCGTGATCAGATTAAACTTGTTTACATTAATATCCACCAACGTATTGATCACTTTCTGGATCGCGGGATAAGGCGTATTCTGGTCGGCCTTTACCACGATCACATACTCGTCGGAGACGACACCTTCCTGCTTCATTTTAAACTGCGCTAAGCGGGCATTATGTATCCAGGGACCCAACTCGTTGTTGGTTGAGTCCGCCGGCACCCCGGGCACCGGTATCTTGTTCCGCTCGGCAGAGGGCAGTTCCAGCCAGGATTTCAACTGATTTCGCGGCACACCGATGGCGCCGGCAATCGAAAACTTGAGCTTATCCTCCTCTGTCAGTCCCATCGGGTACTGCTCGTTCATATCATCGATCAGTGCCTTCCGGGTATGCTGTCCGGCCATATCGAGATAAACCTTCCCTTCCGGGCCGACCAGGATCGTCAGGGTGCCCGCTTCAGGCAACTTAGTGGTCGAGATCGAAGACGGTGTGTCTACGATCACCGGTTCCTGCGGTCTGGCCTTGGCGGTCAGGATGAAGAACGTCAGAAGCAGAAAGGAAACGTCACACATCGCTGTCATATCAACGGATGGCGAATGTCGTTTCGGCTTATGTTTTGGCATAATTTTAAAATTTTGAACTCAAGCCCGTGCAACACGGTTCCAACAGGCCTGAACGTCAAGCGTTTAGTGTTTCTTCCTCGTCTGAAAACTATGTTCCGGCAAGGATTAGTCACTGTGCCGCGACGCAAACGTCTGGGTCAGGCTATAGCCGGCTTCATCGATCCGATACGTCATGCTATCAATACGCGACGTAAAGAAGTTGTAAAACAGGATAGCAAATGCCGAAGTACTAATACCAAGGGCCGTATTGATCAAGGCCTCCGAGATACCTGTTGCCAGGGCTGTGGAGTCCGGCGCACCGGCTGTTGCCAGGGCCGCGAAGGCACGGATCATACCCAATACCGTTCCGATAAGACCGACCAGGGTACCCAGCGAGGCCAGCGTTGCCAGGATATTGAGGTTTTTCTCCAGCATTGGAAGTTCCAGTGTAGTGGCTTCTTCTACTTCCTTCTGGATAGCGACGATCTTCTCGTCTTTCTCCATACCGGAAACCTGCTCCATTTCACCGTACTTCACCAAACCGGCACGAACTACGTTTGCAACCGAACCTTTTTGCTTGTCACATGCAGCGATCGCAGCATTCAGGTCGCCCTTGTCCAGGGATGATTTCAAACCTCTTACAAATTCGTCCACCTTTCCTTTACCTGCGGCTTTGTTCAGCGTGATCATACGCTCGATGATAAATACCAATACGACGAAGAACATGCCTAACAGGATCGGCACAACCCAACCACCTTTATAAATGATACCGAAGTAATCACCTTCGACCGGGTCTTTCGTCGGATCGCCGTCTGCAAAGTGCGATGGATCACCAAACACATACAGATAAATCAGAAGGGACAGTACGAAACACAACGGGATCGCGATATAGGGGAAGATCGAACCCTTGTTCTGAGAACCTTGTGTCTTAGCAGGAGTGTTTTTTGCTGCTGTCATGCTGCGTTTTAATTTTGAATGAATGAATGTTAAGGTTACAAGACTCCTTGCTAATTCAGGTTACGACTCCGGGTGATGAATTTTTCCGTTTCGTTTTAATCCCACTTAAACAGAGATGCAACAAATTGAAAAATTGGTGTGTGGCAACAAAAAAATTCTACGGAGCGCACCTGCTTTTTTGCAAGAAGTGGCTTTTTCGCGGCGGTAAAAATAGTGTAAGACGTACAATTTCCAACACTGACTATTGGAATTTCATCTAATGAACACATTATTCGATACCTAAATTTGCATTTTTAAACGGCAAACAGCCCAATCTGCCAATAATATACTGAAAAGAACTGCTTATTTCCGCTATTCCACCCTTCCTAACGATCCGTAACTCTGGAAAGCGGTTTAGCCCAGAGTACCAGTCTGCCGGGTATCCTGGAAAATATCTGGTGGTTTGGCATGTATGAGGCTAAAAAGCGGTCTGCCCTCCGGCATCAGAGGAGACCGGACATCAGGGATTCCGGATCGCAGCCCGGATCCGCACCAGCCGTTCCAATAACCCCTCCAGTTTATCCAGTGGCAACATATTGGCGCCATCCGACTTAGCCTCGGAGGGTTTGGGATGTGTTTCGATAAACAAGCCGTCTACGCCCACTGCAATACCTGCCCGCGCAATAGTTTCGATCAGAGCCGGCCGGCCACCGGTAACACCCGAACTTTGATTCGGCTGTTGCAGGGAATGGGTGCAATCGAGTACAACCGGACTTCCGAAGGACTGCATGACCGGCAAGCCCCGGAAATCAACAATCAGATCCTGGTAGCCAAACGTAGTGCCCCGTTCTGTAAGCCAGACATTGGGGTTGCCGGCCTCGATCACCTTATCCCGGGCAAACTGCATAGCCTCTGCGCTCAGAAACTGCCCCTTTTTAATATTTACCACCTTTCCAGTGCGGGCCGCTGCCTCCAACAGGCTGCTTTGGCGGCACAGAAAGGCCGGGATCTGAAGTACATCCACATAACCGGCAGCCAGGGCCGCCTCCGGGTCGGAATGTATGTCAGTCGTCACTGGCAAATCCATTTTTTCACCCACCGCCTTCAGGATACCCAGTGCTTTTTCATCACCGATACCGGTAAATGAATCCCGCTTGCTGCGGTTGGCTTTTCGGTAACTCCCTTTGAATATGTACGGTATAGCCAGCCGGTCACATATCTCGCGGACCTCCCCGGCAATATCGAATGCCATTTGCTCGCCCTCAATTGCACAAGGGCCTGCGATCAGAAAAAAGTTGCCCGAGGCGGCATGCTTCAGGCGGGGTAAACTTGCTTTTAGATCCATGTATGCTCCAGTTTTCGGGCAAAGGTATAATGGGTTTTCGGGCTAAATTCCAATTCTGCCCGGTCCGCTGCAAAAAACCGCCGGGAATCTGTCAAAACGGATCTCGCAACAGATGACATCAGTTCCTGGCCAGTTTCTGTACGACCTCCAATGGTGTCACCCGCCCGATCCGGATGCTCCAGGAGATCCGTTGAAAATAGTTATCACCTGCCAGTTCGGCATACCGGTCGCGGATAGGTTTAGCGTGTACCAGCGGGAAGTATACCTCCAGGGTTCCGTTGAAAAACTCCAGCATCAGTCCGCCGCTCCACAGAAATTGCTCTTCAAACGGCCGGCCATCACCCACGGGCGTGGCATCGTCAAAATAACCCAGGTCAAAATACGGCTTGAGCGGCAGGCCCAGCGGCAACCGCACCGGAAGGTCACTTTTCAGGTTCAGCGCCAGGATGAAACTGTTCGAATTACCCAACACTCCGGCATAGTCCCGCCCCAGGGCATTCTTGAAGCCACCCTCCGTCTGGCTCACTTGATGCGCAAAAAAGCCCATGCCTTCTGTACGGCCCACGAACTGTTGATCAAACCGGTAATCATTATAGCCCTGCGGGGTCAGGGCAAATGAGCCCCGGACGGGGTCTCCGGACAGGTTATTAGTGGCCACCGCCCTGGCATTGCGCTCGGTATTGACCAGGAAGGCCCCGCCAAAGAACCGGGCCGTAAACTTGCGCCGGCGCGCAAAATAAATATGCTGTTTCCATTCCACCGACCCACGCAGGTACCGGGCAGCCGTACCGGCAGGTGTATCATAATTTTGCCATTCGAGTGCCAAAGTGGTCTGATACGGGTTGGGTAATCCGCGATATTCGGCTTCATACCGCGCCTCATGTATCATGGCATGCTCCCACTGTTTTCCCAAAAAGACTTCATCCTCGAACCGCGCTTCCTCCTTACTGATAAAAAGGGTACGCAGGTTCAGGGCGTGACTGAATGCCGGTGACCGGCCGCGCAGGCTGAGCCTAACCTGCGGCATGACCCGGTAGTAGCGCATATGCGTGTCTTCCTCCTTTTTGTAATCATAGTTGAACATTTTGGCATTCAGCCCCACCAGCATCTTCGGCACAGCGCCACCCGGCAAAATCCGGTATTTCAGATCGGCCAGCCCCACCAGGTTGTTGGACCGCACGGCATAACCCGGCAACAGGAAATACTGAAACCGCCTCGGCGGAAATGGCGCATTGTACAATAACAACCCAACAATGGCTTTATCATACTGGTTTACTGCAATCCAGGGCAATAGCCCCAATTCCGTACGGGAAGGATTCTCCGCCAGTGCCAGCATCCGCAAACCGAGCGGCTCCAGCCCGGAAAAGGCCCCGCTGACCCGCTGGCGGTTATTTTTCCGGTTAACATCCAAAGTGGCGCGTTCCTGGTCGAGCACAAAGGCGTCAGCTTCCACCCGGGGAAAGTCCAATTCTGCGGATTCCGAAACGGCTGCATACCAGATCGTCTGAACGGGTTGCCCGTTTCGCATGGCGGAAATACTAAAGGGTGCCGGCAGGCCGCTTTTGTTTTTCACGGTTAACCGGTAGCCGCCCTCCTGTGCCCGAACATCGGTCAGGGCCATATCAAAGCGCAGGCGGGTCTGCATGGTTTTAAAGAACCAATCCGCCTCCAGGCCTGCTTCCTGCCATGCCGTACGCAGGTCGTCCGGATAAGGGTGGCGGAATTTCCATTTCTCGTAGTAAGCCTGCATAACCTGATCAAACCGGGCCTTGCCGATGGACTGCTCAAGCCATTCCAGGCACATGGCGGTTTTCATGTATACCTGCAGTCCGTATGCGATGAACCAGAAATCATCAGAATGGGAATCCGGCGGTGTGTCTTCCCCTTCCCGGGCCAGCATGAGATAGCCGTTTTCAGGGATACTGCCGGAGCGCTCCTGGTCGAACGCCCACTGCGGCAGCATGCCGCTCATCATATCGCTGCCATAGTACTGTACCATGTAGCGGTGTTCGTAATACGAGTTTAGCCCTTCGTCCATCCAGGGGTGTTCCCGCTCATTGGAAGCCAGGATACCGTAAAACCAGTTGTGGCCAACCTCATGGGTGATCACTTCGTCCAGGCTTTTACTACTGCCTTCATCTCCAATTACCGTGATCATTGGGTACTCCATGCCGCCTCCAGCACTCAATGCACTGTGTACGGCTGTAGCATGAGGCCACGGATAGGGCCCTACGTGCTGGGAGTAAAACTCCACCGACCGCCGGACGAACTGGGCGCCTTTTTTCCAGACGTTGAAGTCGGAAGCGGTGAACATGGCCCAGCAGTCAACCGTCCGGCCATCTGATAGCCTTGCGGTATCTTTGAGCACATAGAAGCGTTTGTCGGCAAACCAGGCAAAGTCATGCACCTGATCGGCAGTGTAACGCAGTGTTTTGGTCTGTGCTGCCGACGGTGGAAAAGTATCGCGAATGGGGGTCTTTTTATCTTCTTGTGCAAGGCGTTTGTCCTGCCGGTCGATCTCCGCCCGGGTTTCGCGTTCCCGCTGCTCCAGGAACGCCCATTCCGACGGGGTCTGTAGTGTGCCGGTGGCACCTACGATATAGTTTTCCGGCAGGGTGATCTGCACATCAAAAGAGCCGAACTCGGAATAGAACTCACCAACGTCCAGATAAGGCATGGCATGCCAGCCCTGGGCATCGTATACAGCCGGCTTGGGATACCATTGGGTCATCTGGTAAGATGTTCCGACATGGCCCAACCGGGAAAAAGAGGCCGGTATCTTCAGGAGGAAGGGTGTGGAGATAACCAGTTTCCCGCCCGGTGGCAGGGGTTCGGCCAGTTTTAACACAGCAATATCCGGATTGACCGGATCATACTGCCAGGCCACCTGCTGCTCATCCACCTTAAAGTCCAGGTTTTCAAAATAGCCCAGTTGCCGTTCCGGAGCGAAAAAGAAGCGGGCATTCCCGTCCCGCAGTTTCTGTCGGCAGAATGCCGTTTTTCGGTTCTGGTAGGCATTCGCCCATAAATGCATCCAGATCTCACGCAGGGTATCCGGTGCATGGTTGATATACTCCATCCGGATGCGGGCGTCAAGCATGTGCCTGCTGTCGTCCAGCGTCGCCTGGATCATATAATGGACCTCCTGTTGAAAATAAGTCTTTTGCGCTGTCAACCGGATAGCCGGGAGCAGCAGCAGGATCAGCAATAGACGTTGGCTCATGGTTATTTGTGTACTGGTTATTTTACAAAAAACAGCCCTTTGATCCCCTCCATCTTCAATTCATCGGCATCAAAACGGGCTTCCTGCAGGTACAGACGGGCTTTCGACCGGGTTCCGGTCAGTTCGATGATATCAGCGCCTTCCGGCAAGGCTATGGAAACGTCCGTACCGGCTTCCGTATTCCACATTTTCATCAATGGCTCCAGGGCAAAAGAGTCGACCGGTGCTTTGCTGACGGCGTTGTGCAGCACCAGATATTGCTGGTTGTCCGAAAACTGAATTTCCCGGAACGGCCGGTCCGCCTTTTTAGCATTCCGCGGATACCTGTACAGGTCCACGCGGTAAAAGGTGCGAAAACCACCGATATTTCCCTTTTCTGTCCATTTGCCCGGCGGATAGACCATAACCTTCCGGGTCAATTGAAGTGGATTGTTCGCTGTTTCCAGGCCCAGCCACCGGGCCACCGCTTTGGCGCGCCGGTTACCGAAGTAATCATTTTCCGGCGCCGCAATGGAGTCCAAGGGAACGGGAAACAAGGGCCCCAGATCATCCAGAGCATCCCGGTCTTCCAGAAAGTTCAACGCCGACAATACCTGCCGGGTATCTTCATCCAGCATCGGGTTGCCTTCCTGTTTGAACTTGCCATTCTCAAAACGGCCATACTGTGCCAGCAGATCCTGAATAACTGCCTGCTGGCTCCGGTTGGAAACCTTGATCGCACTCAAAGGGCCCACCACGGCCACCAAGGTGAAAAGGCCCAGCGACAGCGGAATAAACTTGATGTTATCGGTTTTGGACAACAGAAAATACACACACATGACCAGCAGCCACACGCCGGCATGTGCCAGGTAGAACCGCGGCTCGGTAATGCCATAATCCATGATCCGGCGGCCAACGGCCACGAACAACAGGAACACCAAGGGCAGCAGTACCCACCAGAACCACTTCCGGTAAGCCTTCACCATCGGATTGTCGGAATACTCCGGCAACAGGTAGTTGAGCAGATAGGTAAAAATTCCAGCTACGGAAAAACCCAATACCAGGGAAGACACCCAGCCGTGCGGCAAATTCCAGGAAAGCAGGATCTTGAGGGAATAGGCATACAGGATCAAAAAATACAGGCCGACGATCGGGATCAGGATATACTGACTTAGATTCTTGAACACCACCGTATATGCCCGGTCGGACTCGGTAAATTCGAAACCAGCTGGCACATGAAACAGGAAAAAAGTCGTCTGGAATATCCCGGCCAGCAGCACAAACAGGTGCCCGTACATGCTTTCGGAAATATCCAGGTTGAACAATTCATTTACTGCCAGCAAAGCCAGCGCCAGGCCACTGTATAAAATAACCGCATATACTGCCCCGACCACGAAACCGGCAAAAAGCTGTTTGTTATACTCCCAGAAGTCCTTCACCGACCTGCGGTTGAGATAAGGGGCTACCGCCACAAACAGATGCGCGGCTAACAAAAAGCCCAGGTACCGGGGCAATTCGGTGATTTCCTGGTTGTCGGCCTCCATATCATAAAGGAAGTAGTACAGTGCCAGCATGGCCAGGCCGGCCAGTTGCAGGACCGTTTTACGCGATGTATTCCAGCCTGAAGTTTCCGCCAGCGTAACCAGACCAGTAAAAAGTGCCAGACCCAGCTGGGCCATGATCCAGAGTTTAATGATCGGCTCCCCGCCCTCACCTTCTCCTTCAATGAGGATCATGACGGCGCCTACGCCGGTAAAGGCGGAAAGCATGGTAAAGGGAAACCGCATGCACACCTGAAGAAATGCATCGGCCAAAAAAGAAAAGGAAGGTAGTTTCATAATCCGGTCGTTTGATATTGGGATATTTTAGAGGTTGTTCGGATTTTTACCGCCTAAAAATCGTTTGTTATGCGCAGAATATTGGCATGTTGTGCTCTTTTTCTCTTTGGCAGTATCGTGCTGTGTGGACAGATTACGGACACGCTGGGCTTCCCGGCGTCCTGGACCGGAGACTGGCATGGCACGCTCGATATTTTCAATGCCCGGGGAAAAGTACAGTCCGTCCCGATGTGGATAGAGATCCATCCGATCGACACATCCACCACTGGCCGGTACACTTTTGGCTTGGTATACGGCTCAAAAACCGAGGATTACCGGCCCTACGAACTGGTACCGGTGGAGCCGGAGAAAGGCCTGTGGCGGGTGGATGAAAAGAACAGCATTGTAATGGAAAGTTACCAGTACGGCCCCAAGTTGTTATGCTGGTTCACCGTTCAGGGAAGCCGGGTATTATGTACGTATGAAAAACGGGGAGACGATATGCTGTTCGAGGTATATTCCGGTGCTGAAAAACCGGTCAGCACTACCGGTAATACCCAACAGGGAGAAGAGGAGATCCCGGAGGTGCAAACCTTCCCCTTCAATGTATTTCAACGGGCGGTACTGCAATTGGAAAAATAGCCCCTAACAACTCCGGCCCTGCCTGATGAACAACTCCTTCTTTATGTCCCGTCCTGTTCGGATCAAACCGGATTAAACGACACTACATGGATTCACTTACCCAAATCGTACTCGGCGCTGCCTGCGGTGAAGCGGTTGCCGGCCGGAAACTCGGTAACCGTGCTATGTTATGGGGTGCTATCGGTGGCACTATTCCCGACCTGGATGTAATGGCTGAGTTCTTTACAGACCGGATGACCGCCATGGCGTTCCACCGCGGTTTTATGCATTCCATGCTGTTCGCTGTTATTGCGCCGTGGATACTGGCCCAGCTTACGCTCTGGTTTTACAGCCAGGGTGTTTACCGGCTCCGGGGATACAAGCTGATCGCCATGCTGATCTGGCTGATCTTTTTCCTGGGTGCTGCTGCCGGGATCAACTTCATCCCGGTTGTACTCAACGGACAGATCAGCTGGCCGGTCTTTATTCCCACACTGATGCTGGGTGCCTGGTTTACCTGGCGCCTTTGGAAAGACTACTGGAAACGCGACCTGACCGTCGTCCAGGCTTCCTACAAGACCTGGGTACTATTGTTCTTTGTCAGCATCGTGACGCATCCCTTGCTGGACTGCTTCACGAATTTTGGTACCCAGATCTGGCAGCCCTTTTCCGATCTTCGGGTGCAATGGACCACGGTTTCCGTGGTGGATCCGCTGTACACCGTTCCGTTCGGAATCTGTTTATTCCTGGCTTCCCGGTTTGACCGGCGCGAAAAAATGCGCCTGTACCTGACCTGGGCAGGCATTTTGTGGAGCTGTGCTTATTTGAGTTATACCTATTGGCATAAACAACAGGCAAACAATCTTTTTGCTGAACACCTTCAGGCCCGGGATATTCAGTACAACCGGCTTATGACCGGCCCTACAATCCTCAACAATATTGTTTGGTATGGCCTGGCAGAAGGAGATACGGCCTATTATTTCGGACAAGCCGGTTTCAATGACTGCATACCCGGTTTTGACAAAATCTCTACCTTGCCTAAAAACCACCAATTGCTGGACCACATACCAAAGGATGATCCGGCCTACCGCTTCCTGCGTTGGTTTTCAAACGGGTATTACGACGTGTTGCCATACGGTAAGGATACGCTGCAGGTAAACGATCTGCGCTTTGGTTTGATGGGCGACACCCTGAAAGACAAAAACTATATTTTCCCATTCCTGTTATTCCGCAATGAACGAGGGGATTGGGATATTTATCAGCACAACCGCTCACCACAAAGTCCGGAAAAATTCAAAACCGCAATGGGTGAATTGTGGAAACAGATAAAGGGCTTGCCCTGTCCGGAAACCCGATAAGCCTGTACATAATAAAAAGGCGAGCTGGAATACAGATCGACCAACGCAACGATAGCATACATGAAACAACGCGCCATTACAGCCTTCATTTTTGCTGGGATCATGCTCGGAGGCATCTATTGGAATATCCTGAGTTTTCAGGTGCTCTTTACCGTGATTGCTGCCGGCGCGTTATGGGAACTCACGGGCATTTTATTCCGGCCCGGAAGCGCCTGGCGTACCGGCAGGCGCCTGATCGGCTGCCTGACTGGTTTGTTCCCTGTGATCTGGATGGGTATTTGGCTGCTGCAGGATGGAGCCGGATTACCGGAAACCGGGCATACAGGATTGTCCTCCTGGCAGGCCGACACCTTTCATCTCGGGCTGGTGTTTGGTGGCACGGCATTTTTTATACTCTGTCTTTTCCTGATCGAACTGTTCATTCCCGATCCGACACCGGCCGAAACGATCGGCCACTACCTGCTCGGCCTGTTTTATATCGGAATTCCCATTATTGCGCTTTTCGAACTGGCAACACCGGGATCTGTTTACTTACCACACCGGGTATTCGGACTGATCTGGCTGATCTGGACCAACGATACATTTGCGTACCTGATCGGTTCCCAATTGGGTCGCACCAAACTGTTTGAACGGATTTCGCCGAAAAAAACCTGGGAAGGTACTTTCGGCGGCATGGCAGGCGCCATGTTGATGGCCTGGGGCCTATCCTTCTGGCTCGGGGAATATACTCCGGTACAATGGCTGGCATTGGGTGCGATCGTCGGTGTGATCGGCACGCTGGGCGATCTCGTGGAAAGCATGCTCAAACGCAGCGTTGGCATCAAGGACTCCGGCACGATCATGCCCGGACACGGTGGCTTGCTGGACCGGTTCGACTCTTTTCTCTTTGTGGCACCTTTTGCCTGGCTTGTTGTGAAAATGTTGGGGGGATAATTTCCGTACCAAAAGGCGATGGTTGGGTAGAATCGAGTCTGAAAAGCAATTACTCCTTTAACCGCCGCCGCCATTCTATATAACCCAGGATGGCCAGAATGAGGAAAACGAGGTATTGAAATGAGGTGAATACGAACCCTTTAATAAAATACAAGGGTATTGCAGCTATGTTGGTCAGGATCCACCAGATCCAGTTTTCCAGTTTTTTACGGGTCATTAGCAGCATGCCGGTATAGGCAGCAGCAGAGGCAAAGCCGTCGGCCAGGGGAACCGTACTATCGGTCCACCGGTCAAGTACGAAAAACAACACCAGCCAGCAGAGCGTAAAAAAACCAAGCGCCCAAAGCCATTCGCGGGTATTCGAACGGGAGATCCGGAGGGCCACCTGCCCGTCTTTCCTGCGCGCCCACATGATCCAGCCGGCAATGCTCATTACCGTATAGTAAAAATTGACTCCTGCCTCGGCATACAGGCCGGCAATGTAGCTCAGGTAGATATAGATCGTGGTATTGACGAGACCGGTGGGATATACCAGGATCTTTTCCATGCGGGAAAAGATCACACTGGCAATACCGAAGGCTACAGCGATAAATTCGAGCCAGGTGGTGGCCAGCAGACCCGCCAGCAGCGCCTCCCAAATATCATGCAAGCTCATAGCAAGGTGGGAATAACAGGTAAAACTGCAATGTTACGGCAATCTGCCGAACGGCACGAAATCCAGGCAGCCGGTGGAAGATGTTTTTATAAACACCAAAGCCTTCCGCTGTACTGAGACAGCGGAAGGCTTCGTTGATATGTCGAAAAACATTTACTGCGGAATAGTACCGCCGCAACTTGAATTCCAGGTAAAGACCTGGTCAAATTGCTTGGAACCACTTTTACCACCCTCCACACGTACCATCTCGTCTTTATCCAGCACCGTAACGGATTCCTGAATAGAGTCGAGTTGACTTTTTGTGTTGTCGGGCTGGTCCTTATTCGTGGATTCGTCCGTCTTTTTTGAGAAAAATGAAAACATAGGCCTTGGCTCAACCTTTTATGTACAACAAAGGTATACTCTTTTTCCGAATCATCAAGGATGCGGTCGGTTTTTTGTAGGTTAGGCGTCAAAATAAAGGTTATCGGTAGGATGAGCCGTACTTTTGTGCAGGTATGATTTTTGGGGGGCCGGCGCCCAATCTGCCGGATTCAGTCATTCTTTTTTC
>SBHD01000138.1 GCA_006226345.1 Bacteroidota bacterium
CCGGCAAGGCCCGTTCCGGTCAGGTCGCTTTCCCGGAACAGAAAATGGTCGGAAGAAAAAAACGTCGTATTCACATTCACCCGGCCGGTCGGTGAGCCGGTCTTGTCCAGCAGTTCGGTCAACCGATGATAGGTATCGGGATTGAAATCATTAACGGCCATATCGACATGTTTCTGCCGGCCGTTATGTTCTGTCTGCCGGGTGCAGGCATTTCCGCCCAGGCTTTTCTCTTTTTCAAAAAGCATAAAATCGATCCCTTTCGATTCAAGACTGTACGCCAGGGATAATCCGGAAACCCCGCCGCCAATGATGGCAATTTTCATTTTTTTCATAATGGCTGGTACGTTTTATAGTTTAGAGGTTTAGATGTTGTCGTTTGACAATACAAAGATGCGGGGCCGGCCGGCCCCACAGGTGGAATTCCTGATCTGTGGCAAGTGGAAATTGATTAACGGCAGCGGCTACCGTTCGTCAACCGGGAGCAACCGGTAATGGGTGGCCGGATGCTTATTTCATGGCGCGCAGCACATCTTCCTTGCGGCGCCGGGACACCTCGATCCGGGAATTGTCCTGCAACACCACAAAGCCGTCATGGTCGATAAAGGAGACAAACAAGCGGTTGACCATATGCGATTTATGGGTGCGCACGAAGCCGTGTTCCTGGAGCAGTTCCGCGTACTCTCCGAGCCCTTTGGATGCCATAAAACGCTGCCCGCCGGTCAGGTACAATTGGGTGTAACTTCCAAGGGCTTCCAGGCGGACAATTTCAGCAGGTTGAAAAAAATGCACCCCGTCTTTGGTCGGAATGGCCAGGCGAAACTGGTCCGGACTTTCCGCTTGCAGGTTGTTTAAAACATTGCGCAGCTGTTCGGGCTGGAAAGCCAGGTCGTCAAGACTGGCCCGGTAACGCTCCACGGTAGCGATCAACTCCCGCGGATCGATCGGTTTGAGCAGGTAATCAAATGCGCTGAACCGGATCGCCTGCAAGGTGTACTCACCATAGGCGGTAGTGAAAATGACCTTGAAGTGGCGAAACCGGATCTGGTCCAGCACATCAAAGCCATTCAGGTGCGGCATCCGGATATCGAGGAAGACCAGGTCCGGCTTCAGGTCGTGGATCATCGGTGCGGCCTCGCGCGCATCATTGCAAACCCAGATACGCTCGATTTCCGGCACGAACCGCTCGATCATCAGCTGCAGTATCCCGGAAGCACGGGGTTCATCGTCGATAATAAGGGCCTTGAACATGCGTAAAGTTCAGGTTTAGTGAATCGTCAGGTCAGGGTTATCCGGACGCGTGTACCGGCGGCTGAACCGTCCTCCGCGATCAGGTCAATTATTTCCAGGGCGTTTTGCTGATGGTACCGGTTGTTGAGCACCTGCAGGCGTTCGGCACTGCTGGTCAAACCTTTGCCGGTATGTAATCCGGTATGCCGGACTTTTTGAGCGGCTTCCCTGCCTATACCATTATCTTCAATAATACAAATAAGGTTTTCCCGGGCATCGGTTTCAAAGCGCACCAGCAGCCGGCGTTTCCCTTCCTTATGGAGCAGCCCGTGCCAGATCGCATTTTCCACAAAGGGCTGAATGAGCAGGGTGGGAAGTTTGTATTCGTCCTGATCGAGTCCGGATTCTGTCTCCAGCTTAAACTCGAAAGTGTCGTAAAAA
The DNA here is from genome assembly GCA_006226345.1 of Bacteroidota bacterium. Lineage (GTDB taxonomy): Bacteria > Bacteroidota > Bacteroidia > Chitinophagales > Saprospiraceae > M3007. The sequence continues at coordinate 1,669 of SBHD01000138.1, forward strand.
CGCAATGCTTCCAGTTCTACGTACAGTTGCAGGATGCCAATCTCCTCCCGCAGGCTCAGCAGATCCTGCTCGCTGTGGGTGAGCACCATGCGCAGGAGCTGGGAGAATTTGGACAGGTACAGTGCAGCGCCATCGCTGTTACCGGTCAGGATCAGCTCTTGTATGGAATTCAGCGCGTTGAACAGGAAGTGCGGATTCATCTGCAGCCGCAGGCTTTGCAACTTTGCTTCGGCCGCCTTTCGCTCGCTGTTCACCGTTTCGAGCAGGGCCTCCCGGCGGGCTTCCTCACTGCGGGCAAGGGCTATTTTGTTGCTGCACAGGGAAGCAATTGCAGTAAAGAGGTGAAGATGCCAGGAGGTGTAAAAATTCGGTTTTGAATGTTCGGTGTCGATCACACCGATCACGTTTTCACCATCCAGGATCGGCACCGACAATTCGGAACGGCGCATCGCATCGTCCGGGATATACCGGGCATCGAGCGCCGTGTCCGCCACCAGTTCGGGTTTACCGGTTTGTGCGACGCTGCCGACAATGCCCTGCCCCACGGGTATCTCGATCGGAGCAACGATCTGCTGGTCGGGCGACGATTTATCACCCAAGGCCGCCACTTGCAGGAGCACCGGCCTTTCCGGATCCCGCAGGTAGATGACGCAATCCTCCAGGTCCAGCCGGGCAATACATTGTTGGGCTATATCCCAAAGGGCTTCCTCCACCGTAGCTGTCTGGGCGATCGACCGGTTAAAATAGTTGATGACCTGCTCGATTTCCAGCTCATATTGCAGGGTGGTCGTTTTGAGTTTTTCCAGCTCCAGCGATTGTTGCTGACGCCGGCGAAGTGCATTTTCCCGGTAGCGGACGATGACGTAAAGCAGGAGGAGTAAAAAGAGCGCCATCCCGGTGAGAAATGCAGGGTGCTGCCAGAACGCTGGCCGGACCCGGAACTCCAGCGCAGGCGCGGGATACCACTGCAACCCGGCAACACGGGCTTCCACCTCCAGTTTGTACTGCCCCGGGGCCAGGTCAGCCAACCGGATCACCGGGCTGCCGCCTGTGCCGATCCAGGGACCGGCCTCTTTAAACCGATACCGGTATTGTAATTTTCCGGCATTGTTATAATATGGCGCGACCACTTCAAAGGTCAGCGTGTTGTGTCCGGGGGCAAATTCCAGCTGCCGGCCGGGGTTCCAGATCAGGCTGTCGCCGTCGCCGATCTTCAGGGTTTGCAGGGTCACGGCCAGTGGGCGGGCCTGCAGGTCGATATTTTCCGGATAAAAATAATTGATCCCGTTCATGCCCCCCAGGAAAAGCAGGCCGTCGCGAGCCTGAAGCAAAGCAAACAGGTTGTACAATTCCCCCTGGATATTATCGGTGTAATCAAAATGCCGGAATACCTCCAACCGGCTGTCCATCAGGTAAAGGCCATCATCGGTGCCAAACCAATAACGATGCAGCGAATCGCGGTGGATAGCCATAACCGACACTCCTGCCAATGGTCCTTTTACTTTTGACCAACGCCCACCGGCCGTGGCTGGAGAAAAGCGCCAGAGCCCTTCTTCCGTGCCAAACAGCACCGTATCGCCGGATTGTTGGAATACTGACAACACACGCCCACCGCCGGAGTCGAGGTAAAACAGGGGCTTGTATTGCCGGTCCAACACAGAAACGCCTTTAAAATGGCAGAGCCAGATCCTGCCCGCAGCATCCTGGCTGGCCGCTGTTATGCCGGAATGCTCGCCAGGGAAATGGAGGAACTCCAATCGGTAGGTAAGCTTCCGGAGCAGGTAGGCATTATACCGGCCACAGACCAGGAAATTGCCGTCCTGCAAGGGAAATATCCCGTGTATAAACTCCCGCCCGATCATCTGCCGCACACTGTCATTGGCGTATGCCGGGCGGAAGAAACAGTCGGTCTCCGGCTCGTACAGCCACATGCCCTTGTCTGTCGGCCCAAGAATAATATAGCGCCCGTCGTAAGCAAGACCGCGCACACTGATATGACTCAACCGGTCGGCAGCGTCATCGACAGGCGGGTGTGTTTCCACCTGACCGTTTTGCCGGTTCAGCCGATTGAACCCGTTGAATCCGCCAAACCAGATATTACCAGCCCGGTCTTCAGCCAGACCGATCACTCGGTTGCTCCAGCTTTGGGCCGGACCGTCCGCATAATTGCGCAGCAGGCCAATGGAATTCCGCACAGACCGGAAGGCGACCACGCTGGACGTATTGTGCGCCCAAAAGGTACCATCTCCGTCCTGGAAGATACGGATCAACGCATCCTCCAGACCGATAGGTTTGCCACCGGCAAAAATACGGTGCCGGACGAAGCGGTCGCGCCGAAGATCATACGTACAGGCGCCAAACCGGGTGGTCACCAGAAACAGACTATCGCCCAGGGGTTCGGCATCCATCAGGTTAAGGCGGTGTTGCCGCTCACTCAGGTCATACTCTCTGGCATCCATCGGCGTGGTCGTCCCGGTGCTGAAATCCAGCCAGGCAGAGTTGCCGTCGAAATAGGAGATCACCGCCCGATCAGGAGTAAATGCGCAGAAACTCGCACAACGGGTAGGCGTTGGTGCCGTACGCATTTGCCCGGTTGCCAGATCGGCAGCGATATAGCACTCCTTTCCCGGGTAGAACAGGGTACTCCCGGAACTATCAAAACGCCGGTTGACCAGCACGGAACGTGCCGGCGGGAATGGCAGGTCCAGACGTTCAAACTGCTGCGTACGCTCGTTCCAGTTTAAAAAGCCCTGTGTCGTCAGAACACAAAAGGGACGTTCCGGCAATTGAAAGATGATAGCGGGTTGCCCGAAGGCCGACGTATCCAGCGGTATCACGGAAAACCCCCACTGATCGGTGCGCGCACGCCAGATCCGTTGGCCGGAAAGTGCCCAAATTCGATTATCCCGGTCACAAAGCGCTTGTCGTACAGGGCTTTCAAAAGTATGCTTGTAAACATTCCGCCCGTCAAAACGCTGGATAGTGGCATCTGAAACCACCCATAAAAACTGCTGCCGGTCTTTGAATACAATGGAAATATCTCCTGCATCCAGGCCATGTTCCGCACCGAATACCTGGGCATGGAATTCCGGTAATTGCGCCCACACGCAGTGTGCCGGCAGGGCCAGCCACAGCATAAAAAGGACATACCGGTACAGGGCAGAGACATCCATACCCCAAAAATACGGAACTGCCGCCGGGTCCGCACTATGTCTTTATTACCGGATGGTTCGGGTTGAGGAACGGAAATTCAGGGCCGTTTTAGCCTGATGGCAGGACCGGCAACTCAACGTACACTTTGTGGTCACTGCATTTCAGTACCAGCAAGGTCCTCCGTTTCCACATACGTTCGCTCCAGTTCCACCAGACCCAGCCACTGCCCGTACCAGCCTTTGTAGTATTGCCGGAAGACAGCCACCAGCGTCAGGTACTGGCCGGTAGCCGGTACGGCTTCTGCCGCAAACACCTGCAACCGCAGGCCGTTGTTAGCCTCAAAGGTATAGGAAGGGACCAGCAGCAGGTCCCAGAAAAAATGCCCGGACTGCACTACCCTACCCTTCATACGCAGGCGCTTGAAATCGTGCCGGTCGCTCCGGTCAAGCAGATCGGCGGCACCGCGCACAGGTTCGCGCCCCGGGTCCTTGCCCGGTGCATAGATGAACAACCGCACGCCGGCAAATGCGAGCACATAACACAGCAACAGGATTGAAAAAAGCTTCGCCATGATACAACAGATTAATAGGGACGTTGATGTATCCGGGAAGACCAAAGGACAGTAAGCAGCAAGCACGTATAAAACGACCGGCTCAGCAGCGGATTGCCATGACAAAAAACTTTAATGCTATTTTTAGAGATGGCAGTTTGCCGTGTTAAAAGGGAAAGCTCCTCTCCGGTACTGCTATTTGGCAAACAACTGCCCCATATCCTTGAATGCCTTGAATTCCAGGGCATTACCCGAAGGATCATAAAAAAACATGGTTGCCTGTTCGCCGACCTGCCCTTTGAAACGGATATAGGGCTCGATGGCAAAGACGATCCCCTTTTGCTGCAGGGATTCAGCCAGCCGGTGCCAGTCGTCCCAGTCCAGTACCACGCCATAGTGGGGCACCGGCACCTCATGGCCGTCTACCGGATTGTGGTGCGGCCCGGTTGCATCCGGCTTTGCCGGCGCCAGGTGAATGACCAGTTGGTGGCCGAAAAAATTAAAATCAACCCAATGGCTGTCGCTCCGGCCTTCGGTGCATCCCAGTACCTCCCGGTAGAATTTCCGGGTGGTGTCCAGGTCGGTGACAGGTATGGCTACGTGAAACGGGGTAAGCATATGGATTGGTAGTTTAAATTTAACGTAAACGGTATACCCTTTTCCAATTTCCAATTTTTCTTTTCAAATTGGATATTAGCGGAACTTCCCTGGGAAAGTAAAATTGGAAAAGAAAAATTTGAAATTGGAAAAGTATCTGTCGGTGGTACTGCGTCATCCCAGCTCCACCCGCACCACCGACACAATACGGCTGAGCGCGCGGCGGACGACCTCCGTTTCCGGATGCCGGATAATGATATAACCTTCTCCTTCATAATTTGGAGCCGCTTCCTGCCCGATCCCGGGAATTTTATGATCGGTGATCAGATCTTTTAATTCGGCATGCACAACATCCAGCCCCTGTACCGCTTTCACCTTGCCTTTTCCCTGTCCGCGCAAATACGCCGCACCAACGGCATATTTACGCTCCGGCACTTCAAACGTACCGAACACCATCAGCCGGCCCCAGGCTTCCAGGGCATCAAAATCACAGGCCCGGCCGATCAGGGTCAGAAACTGGGCACCGGGCGGACGGGCTGCCACTTCCGATATGGCGATACTGCCGTCGGGCCGCCGGAACCACTCCAGGTGGCTGAGGCCGGTCCCCATTCCGAGTGTGGAAAGCGCTTGAAAGGCTGCCTCCCGAATGTCGTCGTATTTCGGATCGTCCACCTCCCTGGGGATCAGCACCTGCCATTGGATCCAGGGTTCGCGCATCACTTCGAGTGGGTTTGGAAAGTAATGTGAAAGCGTGTGAAAAACAGGTTTGCCGTTGAGTGAAAAGGTATCGAAGGAATGTTCTGTACCGATCACAAACTCTTCCAGCAACGCCGGTGCACCGGCCATATGCGCCAAAGCACCTTCCAGTTCGGTCTGGTTCTGCACTTTGAACGTTTTGAGTGAGCCTGCGCCATCCGGTGGCTTTACCACCAGCGGATACCCGACATCGCCTGCAAAGGCTACCGCAGCCTCGCGGCCCCGCACCTCCTGTGAGCGTGCACAGGGGAGATCCGCCTTTCGGAACAGCATTTTCATCCGGTGTTTATCCCGGAAATTAGTAGCTGTTTCCACATCCATGCCTTCCACGCCCAGGAGCATGCGCGCCTTGGCAAGTGGCACCTGCAACGGCTCCACCGCAGCGATCAGCCGGTGGAGTTTCCCATGATCAGCCTGCAGTGATCGGGCAGCCTTGATCAGTTGATCAGCGTTGAATACATCGGTAATTTGCCGGAATCCGGTGATCCGGGATTGAACCGCAGCCGGTAACAGGCTGGTCGGCTCCTGTGCGATCAGGCCAAGTTGCACCTCCGGCAACCGGCTCAGCATATCGATAAACCGGACAGCATTGGCGGTATAGTTGGGGCAGACGTAAACGATAAACAGCATGTAAAAACAAAAAGCGGAACCAATGAATGAAAAGCAAATGTGCTGAATCCGGCGCACATTTTATCCCTGCTTTTGATAGAATTACATTTTCCGGGCTGCCGCCGGCAAAACAAATACTGAATCCGCCGCACCAAAACGAATATCCGACAGGCTGGCACGGCGCAGCTCCCGGCCTCGGTCCAACGATTCGGTTTGCCAGACCGTAAATATCCAGGAATGCGCCACTGGTATCCCCGCCACCGTTTTATAATCCCGGTAACGGATCATCTGCGGCACCTTGGATGCGGCTTCGACTGAATATTGATCGAGCGTGGTAATAAACGCAGCGGCGCGCAACAAGCCGGCCTCCCGGTCCGTGAATACGGCAAACCAGTCGTCCGGTGTATCGCCGGTGCCCGGGCGGAAGGTCAGCCTGCCCACAGCACAGGGCCGGCCATCTAGGGTCCGGTCCGGCATCGGTTGAAATTGCACCCCGGGATCCCGGAGTTTATAGGGCAGACAAGCGAAGTAATGCCAGGCGCGCAGGTCGTACCGGGCCTGAGCAGCCGAAAAGGTATCGCCGGGCGCCGGCAGGACCCAGACATTCCGGCGATCCCACCAGGTCTGCGTGCCGGAAGCGTAGCGGATATGCTGTGCCGAGCCGTCTGTCCGTTGGGTCAGCCTGGCGGTATCACCCGGACGGTCGCTCCACTGTATGTCAAAGGAAAGGGTGGTATAATGCAGGAACAACTCCTTCTGATGCCCGGCCTCGGTCAGACGGATCGATTCCGGTTTTTGAAGCACGGTGGAATCCGGGTGTAGTGAGGTGATTGATGGAGGAAATTCCGGTGGCACATCCTCTGCACAGGCGGCAAAGAACAGTGTGAACGTGATAAGTACTCGGACAAGACGCATGTGACCTGGATGTTTTACCGGTATGCCCCTGCAGTCCGTAATCGATTACGGGCTGCAGGGGACCTTTTTTTGGGGGCGGAAATACAATTTCCGCCGGACGGTTGTCGAAATTTAATTTCGACCTACCCGGAGGCGGATACCCTGGGAGTGGCTGGTGAATTCCGGCGCGTACATGCACTGGATAGTGGTAATCCCGTTGGAGAAATCACCCCGGTGACTGACCACTAGCGGATATTCAAACACGTACGTGCCGCGCGGCAGGTATTCTATGAAAAAGTGGGTAGCCAGGTCGCGGGTGCTTTCATAATAACCCAGACCATCCTGCCAACGGTAACCACTCAGCACGTTGACCGGTTCCAAACCACTGGCCCGCATATCCTTCAGATGCACAAATTCCATCGGCCGGTCGACGCGGATCTCGATCCGCACTTTTAATTTATCGCCAGGCTTCAGATCTGTACGCTCCGTTACAGGGGACAGCTGGGGACCGGTAGGGGAGTTTTCTTCCAGGAACACCTGTTTGTCAATATCCAACGGGGTCTCTTTGAAGGTGCTGATCTTGTCCAGGTCCTCAAAATACTGCCAGTAGGCAGCCCCCCAGACAATGTTGGAATTCGGGTTGTCCACCGTAATAATGCTCCAGGAGTCCCGGACGTCAGCACCCGTCCAGGTTTCTTTGAAGTACCCGGTGCCCGGTTCGTATTCTTGCGGCTGAATGACCTCCCCGCCCAGTTTTACCTGTACTGGTTTGCTGTTTAACAACCAGTTGTCTCCGTGCAGGAGCAGGGCATACACGGCCAGCGCTGTTGCCTTGGTGCTTTCCCAGCGGTTGGTCTGTTTGTTCTTCAACAGCCAGATCCGCAGCTCTTCCACTGCCTTCGCATCAGAAGCAACCTCATCAAACACCTCCACCATGAGCGCCTGAGTCTCGATCGGGAGTTGATACCAGTACATCCCCCATTCAAACGGCCAGTACATGCCCAGTTCTTCCTTGACGAGTGCGCGCTCCCGCAGGCTGGCTACGATCCGCTGTGCCGCCTCCGTACGCCCGTGCCGGTGCAGGGCGAGAGCCAGCATACCCTGTTCATACAAGCCCCGTTTGAGCCAGTATTTTTCACCCTGTCCCAGGTAATAGGCCGTCACCTTATCCACCCGGTCGAGCGGGAAAAACGAACGGGTGTACAGGTATTGAATAACCAGCCCGTCCAGGTGATCATCCTCCCATTTGGCCCGGCCGTTTTGCACGGCGCGTTCCAGTTCTCTATACTGGTGCTGAATCTCCCCGTCACAAAAGGCCAGCGCCCGGTCCAACATATTGGAGGTCGACGGGTCCTGTTCCAGGTTGAAAGCGCCCAGTTTATCCAGGTGTCCAAAGCCCGCAGCGATATGTTGGGTAATATACCAGTTTTCCCGGCCGCCGGGGAACCAGGACCAGCCGCCGCCCCCCCCCTGCCGTTCCCGGAGTTTAGCCAACACACGCTCCTGTTCGTCCGCCATGCGGTTGAGGTCAAACAACAGGGCAATCTGTTGTTTTTGCTGTTCTTCGCTCTGGGCATCCAGTACCCAGGGCGTTTCTTCGAGCAGGGCCGTTTTAAGTTCCTGATTTTTGGTCAGGTTCGATTTCATGGCATCCGTGCCTTTCCAGCGGTCGTACACCCGGCGCAGGCTGGGTAGTTTTTGCGTCACGCTGGTAGCCAGTGTATTGGCGTAAAAGCGGCTGAACAGCTGCTCGTTGCACTCATGCGGAAATTCCATGATATAGGGCAATGCCTGTACGGCATACCAGGCCGGATTACTGGAAAACTCCAGGGTATACCGGTGATGCCGGAGCGTGCCGGACTTGTTTTCCTTTAAATGCTCAAAGACCACAGATTTGGAACTCGCCCCCCGTACCGTTATCGGCAGCGCTTCGGTGACCAGCATGCGGTTTGTCAGTACCGGCAACGTGTTCTCTTCACCATCCCTGAACTGCCGGCCATCGGCAAACACCTGCCAGGTCAGGCCGTTCACGGCACCTTCGGGCACCCTCAGCCGCCAGGTGACCGGCGTAGACTGACCGGGAAGAACGGTAAACGCCAGAGTCCTGCTGGTTTTATCCAGTCCGAATGCCGGATCCACCGGTTCCATGCTGACGGCATCGAACAGGTTCAGGTACGCCGTACCGCTGATCGCATTTTCCGACAGGTTGCTGACCTTGGCGGAAAACTCGAGTACATCACCTTCCCGCAGGAACCGCGGCGGATTGGTCAGGATCATCAATTCTTTTTGTGTCACCACGGTGTTTTCCGACAGCGCCCATTGCAGTTCTTTCGTGTGGGCAAAAGCCAGGAATTTCCACTGCGTAAGGGCCTCATTCATGGTAAACTTCACGATCACATTACCCTCGGCGTCAGTGCGCAGTTCCGGGAAAAAGAATACCGTTTCGTTAAGGTTACGCCGGGGCGAAAGCGGAGGTGCATCGCCGGGGCCCTCGCCGGACATTTCTTCCGGCACAGCCATGGTATCATTCTCCATGCCGCCGCTGGCTTCCGCTTCATCCCCGTTCATATTCCCGGCCATCGGGACGGCCTCTGCTTTTTGCTTGGCTTCCAGCATAGGCTCGACAGCCATCTCCAGGTTCAGAGGTTGTGCCTCATCGGATACAGCCATCCGGTACATGGCCTGGAACATCCTGCCTCCGTACAAGGGGAACCGGAACCAGTCCAGGGACGGATATTCCCGAATACCCGGTTGTGGCATACCGGAAACCGGCTCAAACCGCGTATCGCTGTTCTGGTTGCGGAACTCCTCGGAATTGAACCGGGTCAGCGGCCGGTGGGAAGGAAAACGAATACCCTGCCAGTTATGCGGCAGAAACTGATCGAGCGAGGCGTCATACATGGCGGCGACCATTTCTGCCGCGACTTGTTCTTTTTGGGGACCGCTGATCTTCAGCCGCCATTCCTCCTGAGCACCCGGCAGGAGTTTATCCCGGAAGGTTTCGTAAGAAATATGCAACTGTTTATTACTCCAGGGCACCTGGACGGCCACCTGGTTCATACTGTACAAACGGTTCCGCTGCACGGTAAACGCTGAGAGCGACATGCCGCCGCGGTCCTTTTCTCCGACCGCGATCTCAGCAGCCTGCGCTCCGGCTACATCATACCAACGGGGTTTTAACTGCTTCCCTTCCCGCTCTTCCACCAGCAGGAACAACAGCCGGTCGGCCTGGCCACCCATCCAGATGCGCGCTGTCGAACCGGGTTCATACCGCGGTTTTTCCGGCACACAGCCCGGGTAAACAAACCGGGATCCCGGCACTCCGGCATCCCACACGCGGATGATCTTTTTGATCTCGATCGGCGTGCCGTAACGATCGCTGGTCGTGAGGCGGACCAGGTAATAGCCGGTAGTCATCTGTCCGCCGTGCAGATCTATTTTGGTGTTCGAAGCCGTATTAAAATTTACGGGGCGCACCATATCCTCGCGTTCCCAGTTATCGGGTTTGTCCGCACCGTTCCAGGCATAATCAGGGAACTGCTGCCGGAACGTAGCCGAGTCCAGTGTTTGAATATCCGGATCATCCCAGTACCGGCGCACATACGGAATGGCCGGCTCTTCCAGCCGCTGAATATCAACAACACCGGCAGCAGCCTGGAACTGGCCAGCATTGTTGGTTGTATGTATGGCGACATGCCGTAAGCTGTCTAACTCCACCTCGTCGGGCAACGCCAGATCGACCTGTAAAGCAACGTACCCGGCCTGCACCCCTGCCTGTCCGCTTCGGGTTTCACCTGTGATATCGGTGACATCGACATAAACACTGTAATCGAATACCGGCTGGCTTTTCTGCGGAATGGCGCGATCCGGCAATGCGACAAACTCAATGGAAAAACTGCCGTCCGGGCCGGTGGTGGTTTCTCCGTTGGTAATTTCCATCTCGGTGAGATTGAAATACGGCCGGAACCCCCAGGGCCACCAGGGGAAGCGGGCGCGCCGGACTACCCGATACCGTACTGCAGCGCCATCCACATTGCTACCCGCGTAATTTTTGGCTTCTCCCCGGACGGTTACCGTGTCATTTACCCGGTACGCTTCTTCCGGCTGTTTGATCGTGACCTCGAACCGCGGGCGTTTGTATTCTTCCACATTAAACCAGGCGGCTCCGTTCATTTTGGTAACCTCGATATGCATCCTGCCGGTGAGGCCGGATGCCGGGGCCTGGAAAGCGCCGTTGAAGGTACCAAAAGCATTGGTGCGTAATTCGAGCGTTCCCTTTTCCTGGTAATTCGCATCCAGAAAGCGGACGGTGACCGGTTTGTCCGGCAGGATCTCCGGATACCCGTTTTCCTTGCGCTGCAGTACAACGCCTTTAAAGTACACGGTCTGCCCCGGCCGGTACAGCGACCGGTCGGTAAAAAACTGCACTTCCGGCTGGTACACCGGTGTGTAGGGCCGGGAATCGCGGAAGGTGCGCTCCAGCCACAAAGTATCTTCGCCCTGGCTCAGCCGAATCGTATAACCGCGCCGGGTATCCAGATCGGGATCCAAAAGGCCTTCGCGGTCACTCCGGACCTGCCGGACCCGGTTGCGGCGCTGCTGCCGGGCATTATTATCCCAGTACGATTCATAACAATCGGCCAGCACCCCGGCCAGGGGCACGCCGGATTGCCGGTGTACTACGGCAAAACGCTGTTTGCTGTCGATCTGGAAGTTTACGGCAGCAAGATTGGAACAGGTAAACGGCGCAAAACTGACGATCTGATCCTTTTCGGTAAAGGACTCGGAGGTAGCCGCCAACACAAAATACCGGCCGGCCGGCAAGGCTTCCAGGCTCAACTCCGTCCGGTGGTGCCGGTAATCGCCCGGGTCGGCAACCGGCCAGCGCTTGCGTTGCAAGGCAGGACGGTTGTTGAGATAAGCAAGACGGTCCTCCCAGTCCATCCGGTTAAAGACATCCGGATCATTGGGTACGGACACTACTTTGACATGCAGGGCAGACAGGTTTTTAATCGACACAGACAACAGTACCGGCTTGCCTGGTATATTGACACTTTCGACATCCAGGTCCAGTGCCGGGCGCCGGAGGTCATACAGAAGCGCTGCACATTGTTTTGCCCCGAAGGTATTGGGGTGGCGCTCTATGGCATTTTCACATTCCGAGACTGCCCGGCGGAGCAGATCGGCAGGTGGTTTGGGAAGGCGACTCTCTTCCTCGACCAGTGCCTGAGCGATCTCATATACGATCTCGGCGTCGGATGGATAGTTGTAATGTGTTTTATGCACAATGGCCAGCGCCTGCTGGTACAGGTCGTAACGCGACTCCAGTATGGAGTTGTTTCTGGCAAACTGCAACCGCTTCAGGTCGGCATCCACCAGGGCTGCCGTATTGGAGCCAGACAGGTGTACGCGCAGGACCTGCTGGAACAAACGGATTGCCAGCCATTTGCCGGAACTACTGTCGCGCGATTCAAAACGGGCGTTGACAAAGTCGTACGCCGGATCGAAGACCTCTTCCTGATCCAGGTAAAATTTATAGGCCGGCTCGGTCAGGTAGCTGCGTTCGTTGGCGAAGTGGTCCAGGGCCCGGTGTGCCAGCAGATCGAACAGCGTGGGGCGCAAGGGTTCCCGGCCGGTACTGTCGTTGAGGCCGGGGATCAGTAGCGGATCCAGGTACCCGACCGGCACCGCCTGTAATCCGGATACATTTTCTATAGATTGCTGATAATACCCCTGGGCTTTTTGTTCGAGCTGATCAGCCGACCACGTCAGGATATCGCCGCCTTCACCATCCGGTACAGGCGTCCGGTTGCGGATACGCCAGCCCTGATTTTGGAGGTACGTACTGTACAGTTCACCCAACAGGCTTTGCAGCACGGCGCTTTCGGGGAAAGGAGCCACCTGTTCCTCTTCCTCAAAGGTTTTTACGGCAATTACGACGCCGTCTTCTTCCAGCAAGATGGCGTATTTACCCCGGTACAGCAGGGCCTTGATGGTTTGCGGGCCATTGCCTGC
>SBHD01000185.1 GCA_006226345.1 Bacteroidota bacterium
CCTGGCGTATAGCGACGCCTTTTCTTGATTACTTGTACTTCCCGTTTCATTTATTTTAGTTGACGAAAACGGTCAACCTATTTCAGGGACGTACACCTTTTCCAATTTCCAATTTTTCTTTTCAAATTTCAAATGCCGGGAAACTTCCTTTGATTTGAAATTTGAAAAGAAAAATTGGAAATTGGAAAAGTATGGAGCGGCTGGTTATCCCAAGCACCGGAAAAAGCATAGCCACCCCTGCATGCAGGAGTGGCCACTTTTGTGCAAGGTATCTGTATGGTTAGAGCTGAGCGGATAATTGTCCGTTCACAGCCAGAAAGAATTTCAGTTGAACAAGATTTGATCAGAAAAGATCCACAAGTTTTTTTTCAGCCTTTGGTCTTCTGATTTTCAGGCACAATACAAACAGACGGTAAGCGACAGGTCAGGATCAAATTCACAATACCGAACCATTACTTAGTTGTCCAGGACCGCACCCGGGTTCACAACATCCGAATGCGGTCGGGCTTTTCCAGGTATGCAGTCTGGATGGAACCAACCAGGATCTTATACTTTCCACCCGGCAGATCGGATACATCGAGCGACCAGTCTTCACATTTTGAACTAAAGTCTTTTTTCAGTATCACATCCCCTTTTTCATCCAAAACCCGAACTGGTAATTTGTCCACCGGCATTTCGTCCGGCAGCAGCCAGACCCGCTCGGGAGTTACAACAATCTCGACCAGTGGGTATTCTGACCCGGGAGCCATGGCTGCGACCACCATGTCCTGTGCTTCATGCACATAACTGAGCCCCAGGATCAGCGTAAGTGTTAAAAGAAGTTTCGTTTTCATAGCCTAATTTTTCAAAAAAGATTGTTTGCCCCTATTGACACCATAATAGGTATGAGGGTTGCAGGCTATTCGTTATTTATCGATGAAACCCATCAAACTAACGGCCAACAGATCATCCTGCGGCCTGACTGGACAAAACAGAAATAGACATATCCGGGCCGACCGGTTACCGATCTGTATCAGAACGGCGGCCGGAAAGCGCATCCAGCGCATTTTTGGGAAGATCGAGTGTACGGATCGGGAACGGAATAACAATACCCTTTTCCCGGAAACCTTTGTGTAGCGCCTTTATCATATCGTGCTTTAGCAGAAACTGGTCGGTCCATTCTTTTACCCGGTAAATGACCGCCATGTTTATAGCCGAATCTCCGAAACCACGAAAACGGACCAACGGCTCAAATTCCAGTACAGCACCCGGGTAGTCTTTCAGAATGGATTTTGCAATATCAATGGCCAGGCGTTCCACCTCTTCCAGGTCGCTGTCGTAATGCACCCCCAGTTCTATATTGACATTTACTTCCTGATCAGGCAGATAGGAGTTGATAACAATAGAGGAAGCCAGTTTGGAATTAGGAATAATAACCATCTGATCGTTGAGTTTCCGGATAGTGGTGTAGCGCCAGGTAATATCCGTCACATAGCCGTCCAGGGCATTCTCCAGGCTGATAAATTGTCCGACCTGAATTTTGCGGGTAGCAATGATCTGAATACCGGCAAAAAGATTACCCAGCGTATCCTGAAGTGCCAGCGCAACAGCAAGACCACCCACACCAAGAGCCGTCAGTACAGGCGCCACAGAAATACCCAGCGTCTGAAGAATGATCAGTGTGCCGACAATATAGACCAACACACTTACCACATTCCGCACCAGGGTTGTGGCCGGAAATTCACCGGAAAGGTGAATCGTATGATGGTGTACATACCGGCCAACCAGACGAGCCAGGAAGATCGTACAGATCAGCATGGAACTGATCTTCCAGATCATGGCGCTGTCATCCTGCCAGTCCGGAGGCAACAACCGGTACCGAAGTGCAAGTCCAAGCCCGGCAGCCAGACCCATCCAACGCCCCAGGCCGGAAAGTGATTCGTGCAATAATTCGGCCTTGGACACCCGCCGTAAAAAATACACCTCCACCAGCCAGCCCACCAACCAGCCGCCGACCAGGGTAGCCAGTGTCCAGAGTATTGCGGGAAAATATTCACCAGGAAGTTCCATAATTGTCCAGTTACATTGAGATTCAAAGGCCCGCAGGCACTCCATAGAAGCCCAGGCGTTGCACTACCCTACCAACATTCAACTTTTAGAAGTGTTCGGTAGTATCTTAGCTAAATCTTCGGTCACTTAAATGGTGCGAACCTTAGCTGTAATCCGGCTTAGCCGTCATCAAAGGTAGGCGATTAAAAATTTTACAGGCCAAAATCCGGCCACTACCGCGATCATGGAAATTTTATAACCAAATTATTCTTACTGCTTCACATGAAATTGCTCACTACCCTGCCCTTCCTCCTGCTCAGCCTGCTGCTGGGCGCGCAGGAAACTTCAGATGCCGAGTATATAAAGGCAAATTATACCAAACGGGAAGTCATGGTCCCGATGCGGGACGGCGTCCGGCTTTTTACATCGATCTATACGCCAAAAGACCGCTCCCGGAAATACCCTGTCCTGATGCGCCGGACACCTTATTCCTGTTCGCCTTACGGCACAGATGCTTATGTCCGGAGTTTTCAGAACATGCACCTGGCCCGTAGCGGATATATTTTTGTATTTCAGGATGTGCGCGGCAAATACATGAGCGAAGGGGAATATATGGATGTCCGGCCATTCAACCCCGACAAAAAGAGCAACCAGGATACTGACGAGGCAAGCGACACCTATGATACGGCCGAGTGGCTGATCCGGTATGCTTCCGGAAATAATGGCCGGATCGGTGTGTATGGCATTTCGTATCCGGGATTCTATGCGACCATGGCCATTCTGGCAGGCCACCCGGCGATAAAAGCCGTGTCTCCTCAGGCACCTGTAACGGACTGGTTTATCGGTGACGACTTCCACCATAATGGTGCGTTCATGCTGATGGACGGCTTTCGGTTTTATTCCGGCTTTGGCAAACCCCGCCCCGAGCCCACTACCCGTGGGGCCCGCGGGTTCCAGGACTGGAATACGCCGGACAACTATGACTTTTTCCTGCAAGCCGGTGCCCTACCTGATTTCAACAAAAAATACCTGAAAGGAGAGATTCCGTTCTGGAACCAGCTCATGGAGCATCCCGATATGGACAGCTGGTGGCAGGCCCGTAACCCCCGTCCACATCTGAAAAATATCAAACCGGCGGTACTGACCGTAGGAGGTCTGTTTGACGCAGAGGACTGTTTTGGCGCCTGGAATGTGTACAAGGCTATTGAAGGACAAAATCCGCCAACTACCAGCAACCGGCTGGTGATGGGCCCCTGGTCACACGGCGGCTGGGCCCGCAACAACGGAGACCGGTTGGGAAATGTGACTTTTGGACAATCAACCAGCCCCTTCTACCAGACTTCTATTGAATTTCCATTTTTTGAATATTATCTGAAAGGAGAAGGAAAAATGGATTTGCCGGACGCGTATATTTTTGAAACCGGTAGCAACCGCTGGACTACATACGACACCTGGCCTCCATCTATGGCTAAAAACGCCCACTACTACCTGCAGGAAGGGGGACTTCTTTCGCCGGAATTATCCGGAGGAACCGGTACAAGTCCAAATTCATTCGACCGGTATATCAGCGATCCGGCCAAGCCGGTACCGTATACAGAAGATGTGCACCTGCGGCGGACACGGGAATACATGACGGACGACCAGCGCTTTGCCGCCCGCCGCCCCGACGTGCTGGTCTATCAGACACCTGTACTCGAAAAGGCGCTTACCCTGACCGGGCCGGTGATTGCGGATCTGTGGGTCAGCCTGGATGACCGGGGAAAAGCGGCTGATGGTCAACTGCTGGATGCCGATTTTGTGGTAAAACTGATCGACGTGTTCCCGGACACCATGTCCGGGGAAGAAAATGGTGTCCCGCTCGGTGGTTTCCAGATGCTGGTGCGCGGAGAGATCTTTCGGGGCCGGTACCGGAACAGTTTTGAAAAGCCCGAGGGTTTCCAGCCGCGGACGAAGACACGCGTCCGGTTCGAATTACCCGACGTCGCACATGCTTTCCAGCCTGGTCATAAATTAATGATCCAGGTGCAAAGTAGCTGGTTCCCGCTTGCCGACCGTAACCCACAACAGTTTGTCAACATTTATGAGGCTGCTGATACTGATTTCATCCCGTTGGAGATCACGCTGTACCACGACAACGAACACGTATCAAAAGTAGAACTACCCGTACTCGATTCCGGACAGTAACATAATAATCCGCCATTGCTATGTAATTTGTGCCCTTGCCGGCCATCTGCCGCCTGTGACTGTCCGGCAAGGGTCTTAATCATTCTTTATGACCTGTTTTTCCACAATACACCGGCTTTACCATACCTGTTTCTGGATCTTCCTGCTGGCGGGGCTATTGACCTGTTCCCGGGAGACGAAGCCGGTGAAGTACGTAGCGTATGTGGGTTTTGACTTTCACAACGAGCAGGAGTCTGCCAAGCGCAACTATTCCGAGCAGCTCCACGCTTCCATGATCAAAGGTTACCTCAAAGGCCTGAGTAAGGGCAAGTACCATGTCCGGCTGGATACTTTGATTTATGACTGTCCATTCCTGGAAGACAGCGCCCGGATCCGGGCGATCTACCGGGATATAGCCTCCAACCCTGACATCATCCTGGTGGTTGATAATACCTGGGGAAAACACATTCAGCATGCGCAGCCCATTATACGGGACCAGGGCATCCCTGTCATTGCACTCAATGCAGATCAGAACAAACTGGACTATAATGGCAACGCACTGTTCCTGAGTCCGAATGATCCGCAGCCGATGTATATGGTGCGGTTTATAAAAGAAGCCCTGAAGGTCAATTCCGTCGGGTTTATCACCGAATTCGATTATAAACCACACCAGATCTTTACCGACCTGCTGGATTCAAACCAGATCAGGTACAACACCATTGCATCGCTATCGCAATATGATTACCGGAACAACAACCAGGTCGACCGGTCGGATTCACTGGCACTGATCCGTTCGCTTGAGCGCAACCTGCGGACCAGCACCGATTCGGTTATTTTACTGAATACCCACGCCGGGTATGGGCGGATCGTATTTCAGTATCTGAAAGAGAACGATATCCCGGGCAAGGTCCTGATCGGTTTTTTGCAGTCGATCGTGGTTGACCCGGCGGAACTGGAGGCCATTTCCATGAAAGGCCATACGATTATCCAGCTGGAAAATGAAAACGAGACCTTTCCTATCGAGCTATATCGCAGGCAACAACAGTTCCGGCAATACCTGCCGCCGGAATATTTCACCCATAAAAACACGGACAATTACCTCTGGCGGTGCTACGACGCCACCAATATCCTGGAAAAATCTCTGCGCAAGGGAGTCCGAAGCCGGGAAGGGCTGGTAGAGTTCTTCCGGGAGCTTCGCAATAGAAAGATCGCCGAACGCAACCAGCTCTATGAGTTCGATAGTAGCCATATTCTGATCAAAACACCTATGTTCAACCAGATCAGCCGGGGCAAGTGGCGGAGTTGTCCGGTGCAGATCAACAGCCGGGGCATGGCAATCCCCAACCTTCGGGTCGGGCTCGACATTATTGACATTAACGAGATTGACGTCCGGAACAACTCCTTCTCCTGCAACATGTTATACTGGGTCATTGCAGATTCCAACTATATCGACAAAGAGGACTACATCGGTTTCGAAAACATGAGCACCAATGAGGCTGAACGGGATGCTGTTGCCAGCCGGGTGGAAGATAATTTTGTAGTACGGATCTACCGGATCAGCGGAAAGTTCTATTCCAACTATGAAACCTTTGACTTTCCGTTTGATAAACACCAGATCACGATTCCGATCTCGGCATTGAGCACCAGCGATGAAATGAAGATCAGTTTTGATTTCAGCAGGCTGCTGGGCAAGGTAAAAAAAGACTCGTTCAAGTTCATTGACTGGGCAACCAATGACTACTTCGTTACCATCGACAACCAGCTCACCAGCCGGCTGGGCTCCCTGGACAAGATCACTATAGACACGAACGACACCGACCGCTACCTGGAAAAATACAAACTGCTGAACGTACGGCTGGAGGTTAGCCGCCGGCCCTGGGGCGCTATTACCCTGATCATCCTGCCTTTTATGATGTTCAGCATCCTGCCGATCTTTATGCTGTTCTTTCAGAAGGTCAGTTTTGATGAGGTTGGTGAATTGATCATTACCTCTTTCCTGGCTGCGGTGGCCTATTCGATCAACCTGACCCAGTTGTCTCCTACTACCGACTCCATGAACAGGGCCTACCTGTTCCTGTTGCTGACGCTCGGTGTCAATTTCCTGTGTTTCCTGTATGTAACATACTCGGACCGGCGCTTCCCGGCCCTGGAAGAAAAGTTTATGCAAACGGTCCGGATCTATGTACCTTATGTGATCCTGATGCTGTACATCATTCTGTCGTACTTCATCTTTGTGGGTGTCTGAGCATTTTACCCTGCTGATAAAAAATCCGGGCGGGGAGACCCAAAATCGGTGATATTTGTACAAAGTACGTGCAACACTTTGCCGTGGAAGCCTGACTTTTAGAAAAAACAGTTGTGTATTTCCCTGGTAGAAACCTGACTTTTATTCCTACCCGGAGCGCTGGCTATCCAACACTTAAACCGTACTGCTATGAAATACAAAGCCTTTTCCCAACTCCTTTTTGCAGGCCTGTTACTGCTCACTCCCTGCCTGACGCATGCACTGGATGTCGGTGTTGCGTATCAGGTATATGCCACCCCTGAAAAACCATACCTCGAGATCAATATTGAAATTGCCGCTGCCTCAGTTACGTTCAAACGGGTAGACAGTTTGCATTTGCAGGCAGGTGTAGAGACCCTTATCCTGGTGAAACGGGACAATGAAGTGGTCAATTATGAAAAATACCGCCTGAACAGCCCTATGGTGGCCATTCCCCAGAACCTGCTGGATGTAAAACGGATGTTTGTTCCGGCCGGTAGGTATGAACTGGAGATTTCCTTCCAGGATATATACGACCCGGAGAACAACCATACCTTCACCGCTCCTTTGACAGTCGATCTGGGCTCGGGAGCCTACCTGTCCGATATTTTACTCCTGCGCTCCTACAAACCTGACAACTCCGACAGTCCGTTCACCAAAAACGGCTATTTCATGGAACCCCTGCCGTTCAAATACTATGACCGAACGGCTACCATGCTCGCCTTTTATGCCGAGATCTACCATACAGGTAAAGTGGTACAAGGCGATAGTTATCAAGTCCGGTATGTACTGGAAGAAGACCTGAGTGGAGGCAACACGGCCCTGATATCCGTGGGTACCCAACAGAAACGGCCTTCCGCCATAGATGCGGTCCTGATCCCGGTAAACATCAGCAAATTAAAAAGCGGGAATTACCAGCTGACAGTTGAATTGCGAAACTCCCTGAATGAGCTGCTGGCCAGACGGAATATTGCTTTTCAGCGCAGCAACCCGTTCCTGGACGTGCCGGAAGCCGAATTGACGGCCGATGTGGTAGAACAACAATTTGTAAATGAACTGGATGAAGAAAACCTGCGCTACAGCCTGCGGGCAATATCGCCACTTATGTATGGTGATGATTCGGAAGTCCTGAAAAATATCCTCCAGGGTAGCGATCTCAAATCGATGCGCTATTTCCTGTTCCGGCATTTCGTCAACCTCAACCCAAACAATCCGGAACAGGTTTACCTCGAATTCATGAAAGTCGCCGGCGCGGCCGATAAGCAATTCAGGAGTGGATTCCGGTATGGCTTTGAATCTGACCGTGGCCGCACCTATATCCGGTATGGACGTCCGGACGACCTGGTGCATATTGAAGACGACCCCAGCGCTCCGCCTTATGAGATCTGGATCTATTACAACTTTCCAAAAACCAATCAGAAAAACGTCAAATTCCTGTTTTACAACCCCACGCTTGCCGGCGAGGATTATATCATGCTGCACTCTACGGCCCGTGGCGAGATCAACAACCCGCGCTGGGAACGCGACTTATACAAGCGTAACGCCGGAGAGGAGTTCAGTGGAGACAATTACCACGATTCGACAACCATGCAACGAAATATCGGGCGGAATGCGCGGACATTCTTTGAGGATTTCTAAGTTGGTATAAGCCGGATGGCAAGGGGGTATGTCTGAAAAATATTTGCCGCGATAGATATGGGGAGTATCCAATATCGAAGGAGTTCACCATTCCGGTGGTGAGTCACTTGGGCATTGGATATTCCTTGTTGGATATTAGACATTCAAAAGGATAGTATTTGAAGTGCCAAACCTGATCTAACCTAACCGAGCAGCAGCAGTTCCCGCAGGATATTTTCCCGCGCTACAGATTCATATTTTACCCGGAAGGATTCCATATGATACAGGGAGGGGCGCTTTAGCAGTTTTTCCAGGACCCGGCGTCTGCCTGGCTTATAGAGCAGGTCCGGAAAGATCCGGTATTCCTGGCGTATTTTCCGGCTGTACTCCTGGTACCGTTCCCACTCGGTCCCGAGAATTGCAAGGTCAAAGTCCAACACCCAGGCCATATCCGTATCGCTTGCATCCGGCAGGGTATGCGTTTGAGTGGCCCGGATACAAGCTGCGACCCAGCCAGTGTCATCCGCCGGCAACCCCAGTTCGTCCAGGTGTCTGACCGCCTGATCGGCACTCCGGGATTCATTATCCTGGCGGCCGGGAACATAGATCAGGTCATGAAAGAAAAGTGCAAAAGCGACCAGGTCAGGATGTATCAACTCCTTTATATTCTGGTGAAAATGAGCGAACAGTTCTTGCAGGTGCTCCAGGTTATGGTAATAGCGGCCCTGTTTACCATACTCCCGAAAGATCAGGTTGAGTGTTGCTTCAATAGCGGGCATGTTCACCTTACGGTGCTGAAAAAGGGCTAACCATTCTGCCCTAAGTACCTGCTGTACTGCTCCCGGTTGCATCAAACCGAAGCGGCAGCCCGGGCAGGCAAAATGGTACAAAGTTGCTCAATGACAAAATCCACCTCGTCCCGGGTATTGTAATGGGAAAACGAAAACCGGACGCTTTTCCGTTCCGGATCGGCAACGATAGCCTCCAGTACGTGACTGGCCTTTTCCGCTCCGCTGGAGCAGGCGCTCCCGCCCGAGGCACTGACCCCGGCAATGTCCAGGCTAAGCAGCAGCAGCTCATTTTTGGGAGAGGGCGGAAAGGATACATTCAACACCTTATGCAGAAATGTGCCATCGTAATCGCCGAGGAAGGATATCCCGTCAAAATGTGCTGCCAATTGCTCCTGCATATGTTGTCGGAGGGCGAGAATATGCCGATGGCGTTGTTCCATCTCGCCGGTAGCCAGTTCAAGCGCCCGGGCCAGCCCCACAATGCCATAAATATTTTCGGTGCCACCCCGCATGTTCCGTTCCTGTGCCCCCCCGTCAATAAAGGGCCGGATAGGTGTATCCGGGTTGATATAAATAAATCCGACCCCTTTGGGACCATGGAATTTATGCGCTGCGCCGGATAAGAAATTGATCTGCATGGTCGATACGTTGATCGGACAATGCCCTATGGTCTGTACCGTATCGGAGTGAAACAAGGCCTGGTGTGCCTCGCAGATCGCCGAGACGCGTTCCAGGTCGAGCATGGTACCGATCTCATTATTGGCGTGCATGAGCGAGACCAGCGTCTTTTTTGACCCTCCCGCCGCCAACTGCTGCTCCAATACTTCGAGGTCTACACGGCCACGATTATCTACCGGAAGCCACACCACCTCCACACCCTGTTCTTGTTCCAGTGATCCAATGGAGTGCAGGCCACAATGGTGTTCGGTCGGGCTGCTGATGATACGCTGTACGCCTAGATCCCGGACAGCGCATTTTAAGGCCATATTGTTACTTTCTGTCCCCCCGGAGGTAAAGAAAATATCGGCGGTACTGGCGCCAATACACCGGGCGACGGTTTTTCGGGCCGCTTCGATCAAGGCGCGCGCACTCCGGCCTTCTGCGTGGATGCTGGAAGGGTTTCCATACTGTTCGCGCAGGACCGGGACCATGGCTTCGATCACTTCCGGTGCAATCGGGGTCGTTGCGGCATTATCGAAATAGACACGTTTCATAATCTCCTGGAGATGCCGGGCCGTCAGCAGGTATCACGTTCCTGCTGGCCAGGAACCGGCACAAAGGTACGGCAATATCCTGTTACCCGGATTGGCTCCGGCGTCAGCGGAGCTCCTGTATATCCTGCATGATCTTGCGGGCCAGGTTATCGGCAATAACCGCCGAGGTGCTTTCTGCATAGATCCGGATGATCGGCTCTGTATTGGACGGGCGGAGGTGCACCCAGCCACTGTCGAAATCAATTTTGAGTCCGTCTTCCCGGTTGATCTGCTCATTCCTGTACTTTTCTGCGAGGACGGCAAATATTTTTTCTAGATCAATATCCGCAGTGCGCTCCATTTTATTTTTAGTCATCTGGTAGTCCGGATAGGAACTGCGAAGCGTGGATATCTGTTTGTTGGCCTGTGCCAGCAGACTCAGGAAAAGCGCGATCCCGACCAGGGCATCCCGGCCATAATGCAGTTCGGGAAGAATGACCCCTCCGTTGCCTTCGCCTCCGATCACTGCATTCACTTCTTTCATCCGGGCAACCACGTTGACTTCGCCGACTGCTGCTGCATAATAATTTCCCCCGTGCTTTTGGGTAATATCCCGTAATGCACGCGTAGAAGACAAATTGGACACCGTATTGCCGGCGCCCCGGCGCGACAAAACATAATCGGCAACTGCCACCAAAGTGTATTCTTCCCCGAACAACTCGCCGTTTTCACACATAAATACAAGGCGGTCGACATCGGGGTCAACAGCAATCCCCAAATGGGCTTTATGCATTTTCACTTCAGCAGCCAGCTGCCCGAGGTGTTCTTTCAAAGGTTCCGGATTATGAGCAAAACGGCCGGTGATTTCACCATTGATCAGGATAACTTCACAGCCCAAGGCTTCCAGCAACGGCGGAACAGCCAGGGCGCCGGTTGAGTTTACCGCATCCACGACCACCCGGAATTTTTTTGCCCGGATGGCGGCTGCATCTACAAGAGACAGGTCCAGTATCTGTTTGATGTGTTTTCCGATATAGGAATCATCAGTTTGATAGGTACCCAAATTTCCTACTGGGGCATATTCCACCTGCCCGTTGGCAACGCGATCCAGTACGGCAGCGCCATCTGCAGCGCTGATAAACTCACCGTGCTGGTTGAGCAGTTTCAGGGCATTCCATTCTTTTGGGTTGTGGCTTGCCGTCAGGATCACCCCACCGCCGGCTTTTTCCAGGGGTACGGCGATCTCTACTGTCGGTGTGGTACTCAGGCCCAGATCAACTACATGGATCCCCATACACCGCAGGGTATTGACAACCAGGCTACTGACAATTTCTCCCGATATCCGGCCATCCCGGCCCACCACAATTTTGGGGTTGCCGGTCGTTTCAAGTATCCACTGACCGAAACCGGCAGTGCATTCAACAATATCCTGGGGCGTCAGGTTCTCGCCTGCACGGCCTCCGATTGTGCCCCGGAAACCGGAAATAGATTTAATGAGTGGCAAGTTTGATAGTCGTTTTAAACTGGTGAAGTGGTGGCGGGAACACAATGGATTATAACGTGGTATAGCAAAACAAGGACCGAACCAGTCTTACAAAGCTGTTTTTTATTTCGATTCGACCTGTTCAATGCCAAGCGCTTCCCACATTTTATAATAGATTTCAGTATTTTCATAGATCCCATAAAATAACTCGGCTTTAGGACCGTATGCATAAACCGGCACCAAAGCAGCAGAGTGTAAACGCGTCGTATAGACGGGGTCAAACTGCCAGCGCAGGTTGTCGCCATTAAGGCCTATCCCGCCGCATTCATGGTCCCCGGTCACGATCACCAGTGTTTCACCGTTTGACTCGGCAAAACGCAGCGCCGCCGACACCGTAGCATCAAAATCCAGCATTTCCGACTTCAGCCAGCGGGTGTCATTGGCATGCAACGCCCAGTCGATCTGGCTGCCTTCCACCATCAGAAAAAAGCCTTTTTTACTACGCTTTGTCAGGTAATCGCTTACTTTTTCCGTGGCTACAGGCAAATAGTAACGGCCGGCAAATGCAGAAGGGGGTTCCCGTTCATCGGTAAACAGCATAAACGGTGCCGAACCGTTTAGCGGAAGCCGGTTGAAGCTGGTCCCGGTACGGATCACATACCCGCGTTCTCGAAGCGAGTCCAGCAGGTTCTTTTTATCCGGCCGGTCGTCAAAATAGCCGCGGCCACCGCCAACAAAACAGTCTATAGGCGTTTTCAGGTAATCATCGGCAATCGCCTCAGTATACGCCCGGATATCAACGTGGGCAATAAAACTGGCAGGAGTAGCATGTGTGGCAGAACAGGATACCACCATGCCCGTAGCAAATCCCTGCTTGTCCAACGCCTCGAGGATTGTAGTGCATGGCTGATAGTCCGGCGGCACCACTCCGATAGCGCTGTTCTTGGTTTTCTGCCCACAGGCAAAGGCAGTAGCACCTGCGGCCGAGTCAGTCACCCGTTCATTGAAGGAATGGCTTTTATGGAAGCCAATTACTTCAAAGCGTTCCCAGACCGAACTGCCTATACCATGCCAGTAGATCCCGGCCGAAACCTGAGCAGCAGCCATACCATCACCAATAAGCAGTATGATATTTTTAGGCTTTTTGGCCATGGTCACCGGCGCGCTGCTCTCCACCAGGGGACGATTGGTGTCGCAGGCAAAAAACAGCAGCAGAGCAGGCAGCAATAGACGAGGTAACATCGTTTTTAAAAGTTAGACTAACAATCCATCGCGCATTTCCAGGCAACGGTCGGATAAGTCGGCAAGTTCTTTGTTGTGCGTTACGATCACAAATGTTTGACCATGGTCATCCCGCAATTGCCGGATCAGGCGATGCAGGTCCTGGGAGGCCGCGCTATCGAGGTTCCCGGTAGGTTCATCGGCAAAGATAACATCCGGCTGGTTGATCAGCGCGCGGGCGACCGCGACGCGTTGTTGCTCCCCCCCGCTCAGTTCGGTTGGTTTGTGCTGCAGTCGGTCGGCCAACCCAAGGTAGCGGAGTAGTTCCTCTGCCCTGGACCTTACAGCTGATTCTGTTTTCTTCTGGATAAAACCGGGGATACAAACATTTTCTAGAGCAGTAAATTCCGGCAGCAAGTGGTGGAACTGGAATACAAAACCGATATGACGGTTTCGAAATGCAGCCAATTGCCGCATTGCCAGGCCCTGCACTATGGTATTATTGATCTGCACCTCTCCCCTGTCAGGTTTGTCCAGCGTACCTAAAATGTGCAGCAGGGTACTTTTCCCAGC
Source organism: Bacteroidota bacterium (assembly GCA_006226345.1). Taxonomy (GTDB): domain Bacteria; phylum Bacteroidota; class Bacteroidia; order Chitinophagales; family Saprospiraceae; genus M3007. The sequence goes on from SBHD01000185.1 coordinate 13,333, forward strand.
ACCGGATTTTCCTACGATGCTGACGATCTCGCCCCGGGAAACTGCAACATTAACGCCTTTTAAAATCTCCAGTTTGCCGAAGGACTTATGTATGTTTTGGGCTTCCAATACCATGAAAAAACCTGCAATGAGTCGATGGATAATAACCACAATTCCTAACCCCTTACCGCAGCCCCCTCCTAAAATGAACACAGGAAGGCCGGTTGAGGGCAAGGGTGCAAATATAGTTCACCGAAACGCCAAAGTCCCGAAGACAGTTTAAAAATTACGTTACAGCCTGAAATAGCGGTAATTATGGCCAGGTTTCCACCTGTTTCAGACTGCCAGCGTGATCCGGGGTCTGATCATGACCCGGTTGCTCCCGGTCTTCCGTCCTTCAATATCACCGGCAAAGAAAAATCCACACCCGGGTAAAAACAGGAACAGTATAATTTCCGGGGATTGGGATTCCGCCTTACTTTCGCCGCCGTGGTATGGCCATTCGTTGCTGTACAAAGATCGGTGTGTCCCGTATGTTGAAAATCCTCCAACTCTGTAAGAAGTTTCCATTCCCATTAAAGGACGGGGAAAGCATTGCTGTTTCCTACATGGCCCGGGCACTGGCAGACCTGGATTGCCAGGTGACTTTGCTGGCTATGAATACCAGCAAACACTGGTTTGATCCGGCATTATTGCCATCTGACCAAAATCCGTATCAGAATATTCATACCGTTGATGTGGACAACCAGATCAGACCAATGGCTGCGCTGACAAACCTGTTCACCGATCAATCCTATCATATTCAACGTTTTATCCATCCGGATTTTACAGCCAAACTGGTAGAGCTCCTCCAGCAGGACTGGTTTGACGTCGTCCAGCTGGAAACACTGTACCTGGCGCCCTATCTTCCCGTTATTCGAGAACATTC
>SBHD01000152.1 GCA_006226345.1 Bacteroidota bacterium
GAATGATAAATGATGAATGATACAACCCTCCGAAAAGGTGAACCATTCATCATTCATCATTTATCATCCATCATTCCTGGATATGCTTTGCCGCTTCATTTGGAATGCCGTTCTTTGCGGCAGCAAAAAATTAAAAATTGGTGGAAGAAACAACCAATTGTCTCTTTGGCTGTTTTGAATACCAATTTTTCAGGTGGAAAAAAATTTTCAAATGCCACTTAACGAGAAGCTGGACGTTTTCATTTACCGGGTACGGGAAAAAGGTCTCGAAGTATTCCTGGTAAACAGCGACGAAAAGGATCTGCCCGAGGAAAGCCTGTTAAAGGCTATTTCAGCGGCTAAGGACACTCCGGAACGCTTGCGGCACGCCGAGTGCATTGAACTTGAACCGGTAACGGATGCCAACGGGGAATCCCGTAAGGCAATCGCTATTGAGGCCGATTGGCATGAACTGCCATCGCTCCGGGCATTGATCTACGAAGATTACCGGGTGGCCAAGGAAAAAGCCCGGGAAAAGATCCGCAACCTGATCCCTGAAATGGAACAGGGTGCCTTTTTTGCCGTTAAGGAAGCATTTAAGCGCGTCCTGCCTGAACAATACGCCTTCCTGAAAGAACTGAAGGAAGTACTGGTCGAGAAGAACTCCACCAAATACCTGTGAAATGTAAAAGGCAAAATTTAGAATATAAAATCCAAAAGGTAATTCGCTGATATTGAACCTTTTAAATTTTACATTTTAAATATTAAATTTTACATTTTATCGCCTGCTTTTTCTTCCATGCCGCTTCTTACCTCCCGGTATCCTGGCCCGCCTTTTTGGCAACACAACGGGCATTTACAGACATTGATTCCCGGTGCTTTCCGGCGGGTGAATGGAGTGGCTTATCAACGGGAGCGCATTCCGACACCGGACGATGACTTTCTGGACCTTGACTGGATCCGCAACGGCCACCGGCGGCTGGTTATCCTGACACACGGTCTGGAAGGCAATTCCGATCGTTCCTATATTCGGGGAACGGCAAAATTATTTCAGCAACACAAATGGGATGTACTGGCCTGGAACTGTCGTTCCTGCTCCGGTGAAATGAACCGCCGGTTCCGAATGTACCACCATGGCGATATTGAAGATATCGGTACGGTAGTGCAGCATGCATTGGCAACAGGAAACTACACCGCTGTGAGCATGGTTGGCTTCAGTATGGGTGCCAATATCACCCTAAAGTACCTCGGTGTGCTGGGCGACCGCGTGCCGGCCCAGGTGATGGCGGCAGCTGTTTTTTCGGCCCCGGTGGACCTGGAATCAGGCGCCGTTGTACTCGACCGGTGGGATAACCGCTTTTACCGCTGGCGCTTTTTGCGTGCATTGGAGAAAAAGATCCGGTACAAAGACCGGCAGTTTCCGGGCCGGCTGGATACGTCCCGCCTGAGAATAGTGCGGCGCTGGCGGGATTTTGACGAATGGTTCAGCGCTCCGATCTGTGGCTACCGGGATGCAGCCGACTTTTACCGGCAAGCTTCGGCTAAGCACTTTATTCCTGGCATCAGTATCCCTACCCTGCTGGTCAATGCCTGGAATGACCCTATCCTCACCAATGCCTGCATGCCGGAATCCCTGGCCCGCCACCACGACTGTTTTTTCCTGGAACCCACCCGGGAAGGAGGCCATTGTGGCTTTATGCTTCGCGGGGACCCATATTCCTGGGCAGAGCGACGGGCCCTTGAATTTTGCATGGAACAGCTATAGCCAGTTGTTTGTATTTTGCAGCCAGAACGAAACCATATGAACACGATAGCAGACGTACTGGCTCGCCTGGAAACCATCATAGAGGAGAATAAAGCCGCCAACTCTCCGCTGGGTTATTTCCCTGTTATTTATCACCTGATGACGGCCGGAGTGCAGCAGCGCATTGCCGAAGGGGCTTTCGATGACGGGCCGAGAATGGAGCGCCTGGATGTCGTATTTGCCCAGCGGTATTTCGACGCCTACGATGCCTGGAAAAAAGGACGACCGACTACCGGCGCCTGGGCAACAGCTTTTTCGGCTGCACAAGACAGCAACCTGACCGTCTTACAACACATCCTGCTCGGCATTAATGCCCATATCCACCTGGACCTGGGCATTGCAGCAGCAACCATTCAGCCCGGCCCCGACATTCAACTGCTCCAACAGGACTTTGGGCGCATCAACCAATTGATCGAAAGCCTGGTCGATCCGGTGCAGGACCGCCTGGCAGAGATATTCCCGCTCTTCCGGCTACTGGACTGGGCACTCCGCACCTGGGACGAACGCTTTGCCAACCAGATTATCGGCTTGGGACGAGCCGGCGCCTGGAAGGTCGCCACAACCCTTGCCACATTGGAAGGAACTGTACAGGAACAGGCCATTCTTGAGCTGGACAAAGGTGTTGTCCTGCTCGGCAGCCGCATCCATAATCCCGGTCGCTGGCTGGCACCGGCTTTTCGCCTGGCCTGCCTGGCAGAGATGGGTTCTGTTGGTGCAAAAATTGAAAAATTGCAAGTCCTTACCCCGACAACTCTTCGCCCACCGGCAGACCAGAAAACGGTTTAACCACCGATCAGGGTACCGGGTGACCCGTATCAATGCACCTTAAAAAAAATGAACGTTACTTTGTAAACCGGGTTTAGTTTAGAGCGTGTTTAAAATTAACATTTTGGCGTCAGGCCGGCCAATTTAATCCTGCTCGGCGTTATTTTTTTTACCGTATTGCCCGCATATGGCTGCA
>SBHD01000266.1 GCA_006226345.1 Bacteroidota bacterium
TCGGGTACTGTTGGGCAATGCAATCATCACCAGCAGCACGCTCCCGGAGTTGGTGCCAGATCTCTTCCGTGATAAACGGCATGAACGGATGCAGGGCTATCATCAGGTCGCCATACAAGTCCAGAGTTGCTGAATACGTAGCCCGGTCGATCGGTTTTTCAAAACCAGGTTTAACCATTTCAAGATACCAGGAACAAAAGTCGTCCCAGATCAGACCGTACAGCGCGAGTAGCGCATCACTGAGCCTGAAGGCGTTGAGGTTGGATTCCACCTCCTGCAGTACCTGCTTGAATTTATCCTGCATCCACTGTACAGCCAACGCATTTTTTCTGGCTTCAGCCTCTGTCTCTGCGGTGTCACTTACCTGCCAGCCTTTAACCAGGCGCAGCGCGTTCCAGAGCTTATTGCAGAAATTGCGACCGTTTTCACACAATTTCTCATCAAACAGGATGTCGTTACCTGCAGCTGCACTCGACATCAGTCCATACCGGACGCCGTCGGCGCCATAATCGTCAATCAACTGGAGCGCATCCGGGGAGTTTCCCAGCGATTTGGACATTTTTCGCCGCTGCTTATCCCGTACCATTCCGGTGAAGTAGACCGCCTGGAAGGGCTTTTCACCCTTATACTCATAGCCAGCCATGATCATCCGGGCGACCCAGAAGAAAATAATATCCCAGCCCGTCACCAGTACGGAGGTTGGGTAATAATAGTTGATCTCGCCTTCCGGATCCTGAAAACCGTTGAATACACTGATCGGCCATAGCCAGGAGGATGCCCAGGTATCCAGTACATCTTCATCCTGGCGGAGGTCGTCCAGGCTCAGGTTCGGGTTTCTGGTTGCCGCCCGGGCCTGTTCGAGGACTTCAGCTGCCGTTTCACCAACAAAAACATGCTCTTCTCTATTGAGCGGGTCGGATTTAAGGTACCAGGCCGGGATCCGCTGGCCCCACCACAACTGACGGGAAATGCACCAGTCCCGCAGGTTCTCCATCCAGTTGCGATAGAGGTTCTGAAAACTGTCGGGGTAAAACTGCACCTCGCGGTCCAGGACCGCTTTTAATGCCGGAGCACCCAGATCGGTCATACGGACAAACCACTGTAAGGAAAGTTTGGGCTCTACCACACAGTTTGTCCGTTCGGAACGTCCGATCTTGGTAACGTAATCTTCCAGCCGGATCAGGTTACCGCTTTCTTCCAGCAGGGCTTTCATCCGCTTTCGGGCCTCAAAACGGTCCAAACCAACCAGGGGCTGATAGGCGCAGGCCGCATTTAGCCGCCCGTCGTCATCCAGCGTATCGATCACTTCCAGTTTATGACGTTGTCCGATCTCATAATCGTTCGGGTCGTGGGCAGGTGTGATCTTGAGCGCCCCGGTACCGAACTCTACATCCACGTAGTCGTCAGCAATGATGGGAATAGCCCGGTTGATAAGCGGGATCAGGACTTTCTGACCCACCATTTTTTTATAGCGCGGATCCTTGGGATTGACCGCAACCGCAACGTCTGCGAAGATCGTTTCCGGGCGCTGCGTAGCGATCACGATCCCGTCGTCCCCCGCACCTTCAAGCCGGTATTTAATATGGTATAATTGCGCCTGTTCTTCTCCGTACAGTACTTCTTCATTGGACAGAACGGTTTTCGCCTCGGGGTCCCAATTGACCATCCGCAATCCGCGGTACAGTTTGCCTTTTTGGTACAGATCAACAAAAACCCGGATACAATCGGCATAGTACCCTTTGTCCATAGTAAACGCCGTGCGGTCCCAGTCACAGGAAGCCCCCAGCCGGCGCAGCTGTTTCAGGATAATCCCGCCGTATTTGTCTTTCCACTGGTAGGCGTAATCCATGAACTGCTCCCGGGTCAGATCAGCCTTCCGCAATTGTTTTTCCTCCCGAAGCCAACGGACAACCTTGGCTTCTGTGGCAATGGAAGCATGGTCAGTCCCGGGTACCCAGCAGGCATTTTTTCCATCCAGACGAGCCTTTCGAATAAGAATATCCTGGATCGTATTATTGAGCATATGCCCCATGTGTAACACGCCGGTCACGTTGGGCGGCGGGATAACAATGGTAAAGGACTCCCGGTCATCCGGTGTGGAGTGGAAGTAACCTGATTTTTCCCAATGCTCGTACCAGCGGGATTCGGTCTCAGATGGGCTGTAGCGGGTGGAAAGTTCCATATGTGTGCGGAAACAGGCTTTTATTGATGATGTTGACGTGATCGGGAGTATACAGCATGGTTCGGCGGGCAATTCACGCCGAATGAACAGCATACCGGTACTAAAACAGGAACATAAAAATATCCTTTGGTAGTTCCCGGGTTTTATTCCTGCCGGGCATATATAATTTCGCCGGCGCCGCAAAGGTACAGCGCAGCCGCTAAAATTTACGGTAGAATACAAGGTGCTTGCGGAAACAGACCAGTATTTTGTATCTGCTGGAACCAATGATCCTGTCGGCACGTTTTAACGCTGGTCCAGGAAACTAAATAAGGCCCCGTCAATACACCGTTTGTTATGGATACCGAACTGCTGCTCCAGGAATTCACCTACCGAACCTCCCGCTCCGGCGGAAAGGGCGGGCAGCATGTGAACAAAGTGGAGACCAAAGTGGAAGCACGGTTCCTCCTGGCCGATTCACAGGCACTTAACGAAGAAGAAAAGGAACGTATCCGCACCAAGTTGGCCAATAAGATATCAGCAGAAGGCTATTTGTCCTCGACCAACCAGACCAAACGCTCACAACTCGCCAACAAGCAACTGGCGGAGCACAAACTGCTTCAACTGATCCAGCATGCGCTGGTCCAACCCAAAAAACGGAAGCGTGTCAAAGTCCCCCAAGCCGTTAAGGAAGCCAGGCTCCAGGCCAAAAAACGGCAATCCGAAAAAAAAGCCCTGCGCCGGATCGGCAACCACCGCCACTAACCAACCAGTATGTCCCGATTGTCCAGGTCAAAGAATTTTTCTGCGTTTACATCGCCTGCATAGGCGGCAAACCTGCCGGCTATGCCGACTTCCCATGTTGCCTGTGCCACCGACCAGAGCGGCGCAAACGCCAACCGGATGAGCATACAACACTGTCTCATCTTAAAACGGAAGGTGATTAAACCGTTATTCGCTACCAGGCAAAGAGCAGGTTCCAGCAGATGCCGGCAAACAGGCATCCGCCCGGTAAATATGGCGTAAATTAAAGCCTCAGTATCTGCTCCAGGTCCGCTGCTGACATTGTCACCAATCCGACGGCAGCCAACCGGGGCAGAACGATCCGCCAGATCGGTTCTGCGGCAAACACAGCCCGGAACATCGGCAGTGCCTTGTCCGTCTGTCCGACGTTTGCGAGGGTCAACGCAGCCCAGAACTGCAGTTCGGCCTGCCCCGGCAGCAACTCCTGTGCCGCTGTATATTCCTGCATGGCAGCCGGCATATCATTGACCTCTACATAATAGTCGCCTTTATTCATATGTTCGTAGGCAAGGTGTACCTGATAGAGGCGCCGGATCTCGGCAACCGGGGTTGCATGATCGTCTACCCGCAGGTCCACCAGCACATCATCCCACGGGCGTCCGGTGCTCTTTCCCGGCACCACCAGCACAGCTGCCGACTGCTGCCCCCGGAAATCGCCGCCCACAGCCTGCGCAGCTTCCATGGCCAGTATCAGACGTTCGGCCAGTGGTTTCCCGCCGCTACGGTCCATAGATTGCTGCATGGCATTGCAAACATCAGGTCCCAGCATCATATTGGCCTGGACTGAATACGCCAGCCCCTCCTGATGACAGGCATATTGGATGCACTTTTCACCCGTATGCGCCGCGACCCTGCCCCGGGTATCGAGAATGGCAACCTGCCGCACTTCCCGGCCCGGATCGCTGGCCAGCAAACTATCCAATGCGGCACGCGGGCTCAATCCACGCTCCAATAGAGCCAGGCCGCGCGGACCAAATGATTTATTTACAAAAGACTGTGTGGCTACAACCCCCACGCCGGCCCTGCCCCAGGAGACTACAGTCCCGACGCTGAACCAATGACTCTGAACAGCCACCCCCATTTCGCCGGTAACACTGTCGCGCGCTACGATGGAGAAGGTATGTGCCAATGGTTCAGCACCGAAAAAAGTATGCCCCTCACCGGCAGATACAGTACTGCCCACAGGTTGCTGTGCCTGGGAGAAGAGGGTGTAGCCAATAAGTAATATTGATATAAAGTAGTGTCTCATACGCAAAGAGAGTTGCGAAATTTTTATAATTCAAAAGTACGGAGCCTTTTCACATTCCCGGTCATACAACACCGAATACTGGATGTTAAAATCCGTTCACCGGAACACCTACACAAAACTTTAGCGTTTTTCAAATTTGAAAATACCCTAACCGGATTATCCGGCAAAGACTATTTATGTTCATGCTTTTTCCGGGCAGGCTTATTCTGAAATGAACCGGCAGGATGGCCATTCCCGGGACTTCCGACCGGAGACATCGGGTAACCGGAGCCCGGTGTTGGTAACTTTGCTTTTCAACTCTTTGGCGTTTTCTCTAATTTTGCCCTCCTTTTCGGCCAAGCCGCCCTTTAGTGGCTGTTATGGCCGGTTATCTGAAGAACTGGAGTACAGCAGGCTCCCGGTATTTTGTAACCCATGCGATTAAAAACGCTCGAACTTAAAGGTTTTAAATCGTTTGCCAACGAAACCGTCATCCACTTCAACGCGGATGTAACGGGTGTGGTGGGCCCCAACGGCTCGGGAAAAAGTAATGTGGTGGATGCAGTACGTTGGGTGCTGGGAGAACAAAAGAGCAAGGAACTACGGCTGGACAAGATGGCCAGCGTGATCTTTAATGGCACCAAAAAACGCAAGGCCGGCCAGGTCGCCCAGGTCGCCCTCACGTTTGAAAACTCCAAGAACATCCTTCCGACCGAATATCAGACGGTGACGATCAGCCGACTGCTCTACCGCAGTGGGGAAAGCGAGTACCGCCTCAACGGAGTACCCTGCCGGCTTAAGGATATTACGTCGCTGTTTCTTGATACCGGTATCGGTGCCGACTCCTATGCCATCATTGCCCTGAATATGGTCGAGGACCTCCTCAGTGACCGGGAACAAGCCCGCAGACGGATGTTCGAACAGGCAGCCGGCATCAGCAAGTATAAGGCCCGAAAACACGAAACCAAACTTAAACTGGAGGCCACAACGGCAGACCTGGACCGTGTGGAAGACCTGCTCTTTGAGATTGAAGGCCAGCTGAAAAAACTGGAAAAACAGGCACAACGCACCCAAAAGTTCTACGAACTCAAGGACGAATACAAAAATCTAAGTATCGAGCTGGCGGTGCATAACCTTACCCGCCACCGTAAAGCGTTCAAAGATCTGGAAACCCAGATCCATCGCGAAGAAGATAACTACCGTGGCGCCGAGGCCAAAGGCCGGCAGATCGAGGCCGAAATTGAAGAATTGCGGCGTACGCATACCGATAAGGAAGTTTCTCTAAGCGAACAACAACAAGGCGTCAATCAGCTTACCGGACGTATCCGCGGCAAAGAGAACGAGAAAAACATGCTCGCCCAGAAGCTGTCCTTCATAGAACAGGACGCCGGAAGACTGGAAGACCAGATCATCCGGGCCGGTGACACCATGCGCCAGCTGGGAAGCGAGATCGAGGGATATCAGGTAGACCTGAACCAGGAAAAACAACTGGAAGCCGAGCTGCAGGCCGCCCTCGATGAGGCCAAATCGCTGCTGGAAAAAGTAAGGGCCGATCACAATTTGCTTAAAGGCAACCTCGATGATTTCGTTCGCGAGCAACAAACGGTCGAACGCGTTATCGTCGATCTGGAAAAACAGAAAGCCGTTCAGCAAAACCAGATCGAAAACCTTCGCCGTGATGTCGAGCGCACGCTAGCGGATGTCGCCACCCGGCGCACCGAAATGGCCGATCTGGAAAGCAAGATCGCGGAGATAAATAAGTCCGTAAAGGCGCAGCAGGACAAGATCGATCAACTGGAAGCCAGTGAAGAAAAGCGCCGGAACGAGATCGGCACTACAGAGCGTGACATCGAGGCCATGACGAAAAAGGTGGCCGACCACAACCGTTCACTGGACGCCAAACGCAATGAGTACAAGCTCACCAAGAGTATGGTGGAAAGCCTGGAGGGCTTCCCGGAAAGTATCAAGTTTCTCAGCCAGCAAAAAGAGTGGGCACAAAGCTGCCCCTTGCTCAGCGATCTGATCTACGTACGGGAAGAATACCGGGTGATCATTGAAAACTACCTGGAGCCCTACCTCAACTACTATGTAGTGCCAAATGCTGAAGCGGCCGTGGAAGCCATTCAGCTGCTTGGACGCAGTCAGAAAGGCCGGGCGAATTTCTTTTTGCTCGATGCCTTCACTAAATACGAAGCACCGCTGCTGTTACTGCCCGCAGGTCAGCAGGCGATCGATCTGGTCGAAGTAGACCCGCAATACCGGCCGCTCGTTGCCTATCTGCTCGAAAATGTATTGATCGTCGACGATGCCACAAGTGCTGGCAAAGACCTGCTCAGCGCGCCTGTTAATACAGAGGGCGAAGGCCGTGGCCCCGTGCTGCTCTCCAAATCCGGCACCTTTGTACGGCGCCAGTTCAGCCTGAGCGGTGGCTCAGTCGGCTTGTTTGAGGGAAAAAAGATCGGACGCAAGAAGAACCTCGAAATACTGGACACCAGTATCAAAAAACTGGAAGGCGCAGAAAGCGACCTCAACAATAAACTGGCCGCGCTGCAGACGCATTTACAAAGTCTTAAAAATGCCGATCAGTCTCCGGTACTTACCCGTGAACGCGAAGCCATGGGGCGCCTCCAATCCGAACAGGCAGGCCTGCAGGCCCGGCTGGAGAACATTGCCACATTTGTCCAGAACTTCGACGCACAGGCAACGGAAAGCGGTGCACTGATCAAACAACTGGAAGCCAGTAATACCGACATTGACCGGCAATTAAAAGAAAAGCAGGCCGCCGCGGCCCAACTACGGCAACGACTGGAAAACGCCGATGGCTCATTCCGTGAAGTCGCCGAACAATTGAGCCAGAACAGCCAGGACTACAATCAGAAAAACATTGAGTTCATCCGGCAACAAAACAAGGTCAGCACGTTCCAGCAGGAATTGACCTTCCGGGAAAAACGACTGGGAGAATTGCGGGTACAAACCCAACAAAACCAGCAAACCAAACAAAAGAACGAAGAAGAGATCACCTTTATCCGTTCCGAGATCACCCGACTGGAAGAAGAACTGGCCGTCGGATATGCCGAGAAAAAAGCCCAGGAAGCTACCCTGAGTGAAGCGGAACAATTGTATTTCAAGGCCCGGAACGAGATCCACGAAAGAGAGAACACGCTCCGTGAGCTGTACCGCAAACAGCAGGACCTGCAGGGGCTGATCAACCGGCTGAAAGATAAATTCAGCGATGTTAAATTCGAGATCACCGCAATTGGCGAACGCCTCCGTGCCGAATTTGGCATCTCGGTCAATGATGTGATCAACCGCGAACCCGACCAGTCCCGCGACCGGGAAGCGCTGGAGCGCGAAGTCAACAATATGAAACGCCGGCTGGATACCTACGGTGAGATCAACCCGCTGGCCATAGAAGCTTATAACGAGATCAAGGAGCGCTACGACAGCATTGCCCAGCAGCGCGACGATATAACGCAGGCCAAGGAAAACCTCCTGCAGACCATGAAGGAGATCGAAGAAACGGCAACCCAACGCTTTCTGGAGTCCTTTGAGGAGGTGCGGACAAACTTTATCAAAGTCTTCCGCACATTGTTTACGGACGAGGATACGGCCGACCTTCTCCTCTCCCAGCCGGACAACCCGCTGGAATCGGATATCAATATCATAGCAAAACCCAAGGGCAAACGTCCGCAGACCATTGCCCAGCTGTCCGGAGGTGAAAAAACGCTGACGGCTACCGCCCTTCTCTTTGCGCTCTATCTGCTCAAGCCGGCTCCCTTCTGTATTTTTGACGAGGTCGATGCCCCGCTTGATGATGCCAACATTGAAAAGTTCAACCGCATCATCCGTGAATTCGCCAAGGAGTCACAGTTCATTGTAGTCACCCATAACAAGGCCACCATGGCTGCGGTAGACACGATTTATGGTGTGTATATGCCCGAACAGGGGGTGAGTGCCGTAGCGCCGGTAGACTTCCGGCAGCTGGACCACGAGGCCATGGTTTTTGAAGCCGGCTAACGCTGCTGCATTATTCAATGGCCTACCGGCCTATCATCTTCCAATTAAATACGGCAGAAATCCCCGGAGGTTATATACCAACTTCCCAGGGTAGCCACCCCGTCAACTGGGCCAGAACGGGTTTAACCCTGGCCAGGTAGTAGGCATACGTTTTCGGATGTTCGCGAATATACCTGACCACCCTGGACTTGAGAATATACCGGTAATTGGACTTGTCGGCCACAAATATCCGGTGTAACAGGTTTTCCTGATTAGCAACGGTATACTTATAGGGCTCGTTTCCGTCGCCAAAGTCGAGGGTATCCAGGTTTTGGTCCCGCATCCACTCTGCCATAAAATGGATCAGTGCTTTTCCCGGACTGTATTTCCAGAAGTCCGGGTGAAAAGTAGTGGAATGGTGGATCAGCGAATTAGCCTCGCGCAAACCAACGACAAAGCCGACCCGGCTTTCCTGAACACGCACCGAAAACCGCACCAGGATGCCCTCCCTGTTCCAGGCGTGCAGACACTCCTTTAAAAAATGCCGGCGTTCCGGATCGCGAAAGGCAGATGGCGTGGATGTATCCTGCCAGCGCAGAATATGGGCGTCGCAAAACTCATCCGTCCAATGGTCCAGGTCAGCATCATCCGTATAAACTTCAAAGCTGGCTTGTTGCTGATTTTTCAATTTATTCACCCGGTACCGCAACTCCCGCAGGCTGTTGACGGAATCAAACAGGGCCTTGGGTGATTCCGCCTTGGCCACAGGACACACGGAATACGGAATATTCACCCAATACAGACCACTGGCTTTACCCACTTTTTCAAGGGTTTCCTGGTAAGGCGCCCAGGCAGGCTGGTTGTTGAGCGTCAGTGGTTTATTGGTCGCTTTTATTGTTTCCAGGAGTTGGAAAAAAAATGCTTCAACCTCTTCGTCAGTACAGTCTTCATGAAGCGTAAAGAAATTTGCGTCGGTCTTTCGGTCACTTAAAAAATGGTAACCGCGGCTGCTGTCTTCCAATAATACCGCACCATAAAGGTCGCCTTCAGCATTATAATACTGGAAAGCGCAAACGTCATCGCCTGCCAGGCTGGAAAAGTATTGTAATAACTGAGGGGACTGGAACGGAGAGCGGCCGATACTGTGTTGCCAAAGGTTGGAATAATGTTGCCAAAAGGCTTTGTCTGGGGAACTAAAGGAAAATGATCCGGACATGGTGTTGTAAAACGATACTACTTTCAATTATACAGTAAGTTTTCTGGAATAAAAGGCTCGCAGAAGCAAACTCAAAAGGGGTAGCTCTTACAACTTGTCTGAATCCGTCGCCAAACAGAGCGGTTGAACAAGCACTTCCCGGCCTGGGAACTCAAGCCTGGAAAGGAATCCTGAATTATCGAGCCGGATGAATACGCCTTAAAGATAACCTGCGCCTCTATATCTGTGACAAAAACTGTGACAAAGTGTACCTGACGAACCACTATTTTGACATTAAAATTTACGGCCTGCACAACAATCTGGTTATCAACAACCTACAATTTATACAACAAGCCCATCTGCCATAACCAGGCGTCGAAATAGGGGGTATCGGTCATTGACCCCTCAATCCAGTCCGCACCGGTCCGGAAGACCCAGTTCCGGGTTTCATATTCCATGCCAATACCGAACCGCCACACCTTATCCTGAACTTTTTCATCTGGAGTAATGGCGACCTGGTAAGGCGATTTCCAATGTGGATGCGGGTCTTTGGGGTCATAATTATATGAAAATACCCCCGGCGTTGTTTTAACCCAGGAGTGCGCTATGCGAAACGTTGGCTTTATCCGGAAGGCCACCGGGATCGTATAACCAACCCCAAGGCTCAGGTGCATCTGATGCGGATCGCCGATCACACTGGTCAGGTCATAAAACGGATTGCTGCCCGTCTTGATATCGGACGCCACGATGGAAGCAGGCGGAGGCCCTGTTGTACGCACAGAAAACTTCAACCAATCGGCAGAAGCCGTCAGCCATATATTCCGGAATGGTGAATAGGCCACTGTCACTCCCGCTCCGGCAGATGAAGAAATCCCGTCGACTTTAGGCACCATGTCACCAATACCCCACTGCACACCAATGCGGTGCACCCGTCCGCGTGTATTTCTGCGGTCTCCGTCTTCCCCTGCCGATACAAAATGAACCGGTTGTTTTTGGGGCACTACCCTGTCGGGTTTTGCAAGCGATGCAATAAAAGGTGTTTCTGTTTGTTCCAATGGTGCTGATGATCCTTGCCCGCGCTGATCAGATGCTGTTGTCACTCCATCAGCCTCCGCCGGATCTGCAGTAGCAGGCGCCCAATAACCAGGAGGAAGCACCGGTCTGGAAAAAACAGGATGTTGGACCAGCAGGCCAGGTGCAGTGGCACGCGACTGATGACCAGTCCGGGCCTCTTCCCGGTTGACAGTAGCATTCCCGGTCAAATCCGCATGCTCCTTGTACTCCTCAGGGCCGGTTCCGGCATAGGCCGTTGCAGAAGCATGGATCTGTTCCAACAAATCTTCCAGGCCTTCCACCCGGTCTGTCATCCGGCCCATGTCCTCCCGAATAGTATATACCTGAAACAGGAGTACACCTGAAATCATGAACAGACCAGCTGATAATGCTTTCCAAAGCAGAAGCGTTGACCCGGCTGCCAGGACCCCTCCTGCAGCATCCAGCCGTGCCGACAAGGCTTTCCAGCTTTTCTCCCGCAAAGGGAATTGAGCTTCCTCATTAAGCTTATCTGCAAAATGCTTATCCAGTTCACTCATATCTTCTTGGAAAAATCAAACTCGTTATTCAATAAGGTTCGCAAATGCTGCCGGGCCCTGGAAAGGTTTGATTTCGAGGCCCCAATACTGATTGCTAATAAATGTGCAATTTCCTCATGAGAAAACCCATCTACGACAAACAGGTTAAACACAGCACGATAAGCCGGGGGTAACAGGTCCAGAAGCGCGATAATTTGTTCGCGCGTCATGTTTTCAATTATTCCTGCATCCACTTCCGCATCATGCCACTGTTTTAATTCCGCAGTAGCGGGCATGTTCAGGCTGCTTCTCAACCGGTCAATTGCTGAATTGATCAGGATCCGACGCAACCAAAACCGGAAGGGCAGTTCTCCTGAATACATATCGATCTTGGTAAATACCTTAAAAAAGGCATCACTAACTACTTCCTCGGCAGTTTCCAGGTTGCCCGTATAACGCCGGGCAATTGTCATCGCATAGTTGTAGAACCGGACAAACAGCATATGCTGGCTTGCCCGCCGGTGTTGACGACAACCCTGGATGATCTGATCTAATTCCGATTGTTCAATACCCTCCATTACGCAAATTATGTGGCAGGGGTTGCGTACAAAATACAGAAAATACCTGTGTCTGGTCCTCTTTCTTCAATTTTTCCATACCAATCAGACACTTTAAATACCGGACGGATTACCGGATTATTCACTGACTGATTGCTGTTCGAGCCGTTTATGCAAAGGCGTGATCAGCGGCAAGGCCGCGGAGCCATACCAGGGATGTAATTCCATTACCAGACGGCCGGCCTGAACGGCCGGATCTGTTTCCGTTAGCGCGGCTGCTTCCTCCAGGGTTTCCACGTTGAAGATATAGATCCCGCGTGTTTCGCCGTCGTCCAGGAAAGGTCCGGCAAGTACCAGTTTGCCTTCCGCTGCCAGACGGGTAATATTTTTTAAATGGGCTTTTTGCAGCTCGGCTGCTTCAAGGGAGTCCTGGCTGCGGTTCGGTCCGGCTTTCAGGTAGGCCAATACATAGGACCGCATTCCATACTTATCAGCGCCAACACGCGTGGCCAATGTGGAATCAAAAGCTGCCTCCGGAGCTGTAATTTGAGCATACAGATCTGATGTAGCAGCGTTTTCTGCCGGTGGAGCGATGCAGTGTGCAAGCACAATCAGGGAAAACAGGGCAAGGCTAAACGTTCGCATAATATTTTGGTAACAATGAGCCGGGATCAACGAGCCGGAATACATCGTGGGTCCAAAAGGAAGGTATTTTCAGGTTATGACAATTGAATACAAAGGAAAAAAAACAAATTCAATGTTGTAATACGTAACCGGTATCTTAACGTCATTCCGAAAAAAACGGCCCACCTGCAGCTGTTTTTTGGGGGTTACAACGTAGTCTTTCCATATTTCTCCGGTGGCACAATGCGGCACTGCTACCCTGCCCTGTTCCCATTAAAAATCCGGTTTGTTTGTGCAATCTGGTATTCCCGTGACATCCTGTTACCGATATCCGATCAATCACCCACCAAACAAATCTTCCTATGCGTACTTTGCTATCTTTTTTACTCTGCTGCAATATTATACAAACCCTGTCGGCTGTTGGGCCGGTACCATCTGCCATTACCGAAGTCACCGTCTACCGGTCCGGGGCCAAGATCACCAGAGAAGCAACCGTTACTGTTCCGGCGGGGCCTTCCGAAGTGACCCTGGATAACCTTTCCCCATATTTCAATGGAAACAGCTTGCAGGTACGCATCGCCGGTGATGCCCGCTTGAATGCCGCGGTATTTCAACTCCGGACGCCCGGACCTGAAGCGGTGGATCCACGTATCCAGGTGTTACGCGATTCCATGATCTCCATCAACGATTTGTTCGCGCTGGTCCGGGACGAGGATAATATCCTAAATGAAGAAGCCCGGTTGATCCGTGAAAGTCAGTCCAGGGTAGCAACCTCCGGCACTGGTGACAAAACCACACTTTCCGTATCTGAGCTCCGCGAACTGGCCCAATTTTACAGCCAGCGGTTACTGGAGATCCGGGTACGGCAGATGGAGTTGAAAGCCCGAACCCGGGAGTTGCAAAAGTTGCAAAATGAAATGAATGAAGTGTTGCGCCAACTGCAGCCCAATACGACCAATAGTATCGGAGAGATTGTGCTTAAGTTGCTTGCCGACCGGCCGCAAACCCTGAAGATCACCTGCACCTACCTGGTCAGAAATGCTGCCTGGGAGCCATTATACGATCTGCGGTCCGCAGGTTTTGGCACCCCCGTAGCGCTGATGTATAAAGCCAATGTCCGCAACGGGACCGGCTACGATTGGAAACAGGTTCAGCTGCACCTGTCCTCCGCTCAGCCGCTGGCAAATAATGACCGCCCCATTTTGCATCCGGTGTTCATTGATTTCCGGCCAACTACGGTAATAAACGAAGTGCTGCTTCAAGCGGATGCTTCTACCGCTTTAAATGCCTACCAGATGGAACAGGTTAATATCCGGGGAAGTCGCTCCAAGGAAACAGACTACTACATCGACGGGATACGGGTATCCGGCGAATTGCCGCCAATAGCAGCAGAAGAGGATTTTAGCGCGCTGTTTGATGTTGCCGACCCGCAGGATATTCCCGCCGACGGGAAACTGAATGTTGTAACAATAGGAGAACAGGAAATACCGGCAGCGTACGAATATCATGCCGTACCCAAGGTGGAATCTGCCGTTTTCCTGCTGGCGAAGATCACAGACTACGGCCAGTACAACCTCCTGCCCGGCAAAGCCAATATTTTTTACGAGGATACCTATATCGGCCAGACCGCTGTCAATCCGAATACTACAGCGGATTCCCTGCTGCTTTCATTGGGTCGTGATGAACAGATCACCGTTAAACGGGTGCAGCCAGGCGATTTCAGGGAACGGCGGAAAATATTCGGTTCCAGGATCAGGGAAACCTACGTGTACGAGATATCCATAAAAAACAATAAATCAACCGGCATCACGGTGGACCTGCTCGACCAAATTCCCGTATCCAAACAAAAGGATATAGAAGTCACGCTTGAAGACCGGGGTGGTGCGAAATATGACGCTGATTTCGGCAAACTGGAATGGCAGATCGAGGTGCCCCCGGGAAAAAACAAAAAGGTACGTTTCCGGTACTCCGTGGAATACCCGAAAGACCGGCAGGTCCAGATCAGCAAAATGTAATGAATGATGAATGATGAATGATGAATGATGAATGATGAATGA
>SBHD01000173.1 GCA_006226345.1 Bacteroidota bacterium
GTTCGTCGTCGTTACTCCGAACCCAGTCCCTTAATGTACTCTTCCACCAGTTGTTTGTAGTAGGGCTTGAGCGCCGGCGATACGGTCCGGAACATATCTACTTCCGCCCGGCGTTTTTTCAGGTACTCCTCCAGTGCTGGCGGTAGTTTGTTCGGCTGCTGTTTAGCCGTTTGCGCCTGACGTTGCTCATCCTGTTCCTGTTCGCGCTCGGCGCGCTCGGCTTCGAGCAACCGGGTCAGGATCTCCTGCTGCCGTTTGAGCATCTCATTGGTCAGGCGTTTATTCACCAGATCAGTTTCGACCTTGTCCATTTCCTCCATCAGCTCATCCAATGCTTTGCTGCCTTTGCCCTGCTCCTGCTTTTGTTTCTGGAGTTCGCGCAGCGCATTCCGGAGGGCAGCCTGCTGGGCAGCCATCTGGGCAAACTCCTTGCTCATACCGCCCTGGCCTTTGCTTTTTTGCAGGCGCTCCTTGAGTTGTTTCATCTGCTCGTTCAGGTCACCCTGGCCTTTGGTGATCTTGTCCATCGGCACTTTCCCGGATTTACCGGAGCCGGAGCCACCGGGCTTGGAACAGCTGCCGCTTCCGGGTTGTCCGTTGGCCATTTGCTGCTGCATCTGGTCCATCACCTCGGAGAGCATCAGGGCCAGGTCGTTAAAGCCCTTCATCGTCCGTTGCTGGTATTCGCTGGCGGAGGTCACGCGGCGCTCTTCCAGGTCATCCAGGCTATACTTCAGGCCTTCCTTGATATCGGCCACCGCCTGGGTGATTATACCTTCGATCTGGAAGTTGCGGGAGGCCAGGGCCTGCAGGCTGTCTTCCACGATCTTGAAATCGTCCTTGATCTTGAACTGCTCCTGGGTCAGTTCCACATACCGGGGGGTATTAACCGAGGTCCCGGCGAAGTTTTTCATATTTTGCTCCTGGCCAAAAGACAGGCCGATCAGGTTTTCGAGCAGTTGCCGCAGCATCGCAATATCCTCTTCCATCTGCTCCTGTTCGCCGGACTGGCGATTCTGGCGCATCTGGTTGGCCATGTTCTTCATCTTATCCGCTGCTTTCTTCTGCTTCTTGCTGGCCTTTTGCTTCTGGCCCTGGCTCATCTGTTGTTGCTGTTGCTGCTCTTGTTGTTGCCCCCCGTCTTGCATTTCTTCACTGGCATCCTCCATATCCTGTTTGATGTCTTCCATCTGGCCACTCTGATCTTCGATTTTCTGCGGCCGCTTCAGGTCTTCGTTTTTCTTCAGCATTTCTTCATGCTGCTTCTTGATCTCCTCCATCTTCTTGTTCAACTCCTCCTGGGCCTTTCGCAACTCTTCGTCGGACATGGAGGAGTCTTCTTTCCCGGTTTCTTCCGACAGTTCGTCCTGATCCTTGGCCAGCTCTTCGAGTTGTTGGATCTGTTGTTCCTGCAGGTTTTCCACCTCCAGCTGCTTGTACAGCTCCTGCAGGCGGTCCAGCTGTTTACTCATTTCTTCGGAGGACATCTGCATTTGATCCATCTGCTCGAGCATTTCGTCCTTATTCAGCTCCTGCAGGAGTTTTTCAATGTCCTCCATGAGTTGTTTCATTTCTTCGGACATGGTTTCCTCGAACATTTTCTGCAACTGTTCCTGTTTTTCCACCAGTTCTTCATTTTTCTGCTGGTCGAACTCCTGTTGTATTTTCTGGCTTTCCTCAAAGTTCTGCTTCGCCTGCTCGATCTGGTTTTGCAGTTGTTTCTGTCGTTCGAGCAGCTTTTCCATATCCTTGCGCGACTGCCAGTCCAGTTCTTTCTGCTGCAGCACTTTGTTGCGGAGTTTTTTCATCTCCTCCTGGATCCGCAGGCTTTCCTGAAGTGATTTTTCCAGGTCGCGCTGAATTTCCTCTGCCGTTTGGGCCTGTTCCTTGCGGTATTCATCCAGGGTCGGCATGCGCCAATTCATCACATTGGTACGGGCGCTTTTACTACCATTGACACCGTCGTTGTCGAACACCTCAAAGTAATAAGTGATCTCGTCACCAGGCTGAATATCGAGGTCGCGCAGGTTCCAGGTATACTCATACTGGGTTTGCTTGGAACCGGGTGCACTGATCTTGGAAGTAGCCAACGGCAGCTGACCGCCCTTGACCTTTTTGATCTGATAGTTAAACGTCAGTTTGAGCAGGCCGTAATCATCGGAAGCATCCCCGGCAAAGAACAACATCTGGCGGTTGGTGCTGTCGCGGAACTCCTCCACGCCGATCTGCGGGTGCAGATCGGGGATCACAGTGATGGAGTAGCCCACCGAATCCGCTTTGGGCAACTGGGTATTGCTGAGGTAGATCCGGTAGGATTCATCCTTCAGGGCACGGCGACTGAACGAGAACAGTTCGTCGTCAAAGCGTTTGGACGCAACAGTTGCCTCCCCGCCAAAGCGCAGGTCAAGCGCATCGGTATGCTGTGCATTGAATACCCAGTTGATATTAGTGCCCTGCGGGAGTACCAGGTCGCCCACGTTGGCCAGTTCTTCCGTCGGCCGGCCGATATAGGCCGGAAACTGCAGTTTCACATCGAAAGAAAGGATATTGGGCCGGCGTACAACCTCCAGGGTGTAGTCATTACTCTCGACACCTCCGGCGAACAGCCGGAAGTCCGTGTCTTTTTGCACGTTGGAAAAGGTATAGCTGAACTGGCCGGTGGCCTCCTTGTTCAAACGGTATTGCACATTACCTACCTCGATAAACATTTCGTTGGGCAGTGCATCGCCTTCCGTACCGACCTGGAGTACAAAATCGGAGAATTGCACAGCCTTCAGTTCGTTGGTGTTCACCATAAACCGGAAGGGGGCCGGTTTTTCAAACTTGGTCGTACTGTTCAGCAGCCGCATAGTGCCTTCGCGCAGGATATTGGGCGCACCAAGGAACAAGAACAACAACAGCAGGATCGGGGGCAGTGCATAGCGCAGGTATTTCCGGTTCTTCTGCAGATCGATGGCGGCCTTGAACGGCACCAGTTTGATCTCATCGCTTTTCTGATTGATGGAAGCGTTGATCAGTTCTGCATAAATGGCGTTGGACGACGCCTGCTGTTTCAGTTGCAGGATGTTGAGCAACTTGTCTTTTACATTGGTAAAGTGCTCGCCGATGATCTGTGCTGCCCGCTCGTGGCTGATCAGTTTGCCCAGGTGAAAATAGTGCATCAATGGCAGGCCAACCCAGCGATACAGGGCTGCGCCGGAAAGCAGTACAAATCCCCACAGCATGGCCGTCCGGACGCCCGTGCCAAAGTAGAAATAATACTCCAGCACATTGAGCAGGATGAACAGGCCCAGCACGGCCCCGACTGTGTACAGGGAGCCGCGGAGCAGCTGGTTGATATAGTACTTGCGGATAAAGCCATCGAGTTTATCGATGAGCAGGCTGTAGTTGTCGCGTTGCATGAGTAACGGGCGCTTAATTTTTTCTGTAGGCTTCCGGCAGTTTTTCTGCAGGGTATGCGGAAAAACAAAAATGCGCAGAAAAGAGCGATTAAAACGAATAAATCGGCGAAAGGGTCGAAGATTAACGGTT
This sequence comes from Bacteroidota bacterium, assembly GCA_006226345.1. Taxonomy (GTDB): domain Bacteria; phylum Bacteroidota; class Bacteroidia; order Chitinophagales; family Saprospiraceae; genus M3007. The sequence goes on from SBHD01000173.1 coordinate 3,532, forward strand.
TTTAACAGCTAAAAGCAAACCTGGAGCGTATTTGGGAATTCCTAACCGGGCCCAAAACACACGCTTATTGCCGTTCATACTTTTCCTCAAAACGCCGTTGCAGCACTTTTTGCTTGGTATCCAGGTTGATCGTGCGGCCCTGGATGAAGGCAGCCGTCACTGCATTGGTACGCATATCCAGCGCATCGCCTTCGCTGATAAAAAGCGTGGCGTCCTTGCCGACTTCCAGAGAACCCGCCGTACCGCCTATGCCCAGGATGGCCGCCGGACTTAGGGTAAGCGCCTGTATCGCCGCCTCGTAAGGCAGGCCAAAGCCAACTGCCTGTCCGGCCAGGAAAGGCAAGTTGCTCTCCTGGGCGCTCCACCGGCCGCCATCGGTCAGCACGAAAGGAATACCGGCTGCGTGCAGGGCGGCGGGTGTTTTAAAGGGCTGATCAATATCATCATCCGTACGGGATGGCAGGCTTTGTGTTCTGTTCAGTACTACCGGTACCTGGTGTTCCTTCAGAAAACCGGTGATCATCCAAGCTTCAGAGGCCCCCATCAACACCGGCCGCACACCCATTTTTTCGGCAAACAATACAGCATGCTGCATAGTTTTGGCGCCATCCGTGTGGATGTACAGGTTCTGGGTGCCGTTAAACAGGCCGCGCATCGACTCAAAGCGCGGATTTTTTACTTCAGGTGTTTCTTTTCGGCAATACGCTTTTGCCTCCTCGAAATAGCGTTGAATATCCTCTACCGCTTTGTCGTATTGATTGCCGCTATCCGGTGCTTCCGCTTGCGGGGCACGCCGGAACCGGCGACGCGGCTGGTCGGAAGGCCAGTTCAGGTGAATGCCGTCGTCGGTGCGCACTGCAGCATCTTCCCAGTTCCAGGCATCAAACTGCACCACAGACGAACTGCCGGAGAGCGTACCGCTCGTAGGAACGATCTGCCCCATCAGGATACCATTGGACCGTACGGTCGGGATCACATCCGAATCGGTATTATAGGCAATTATGCTTCGGGCATTCGGATTGAGGCTGCCCACCTCGGAAGCATCCACCGTAGCGCGTACAGCAGGTATCTCTACCAGGCCCAGCCGCGAATCCAGGACGATAAAGCCCGGATAAACGTGATTGCCGGTAGCATCGTAAATGCGGGCGAATTGCCCCCGGTCGATCCGAATGGTGGCCGCATCGGCTACCAGCGTCAGTTTGCCTTTGTCGAAAGCAATGGCACTGTTGGGCAACACCTGGCCATTACCCAGGTGCGCCGTAGCCCCCAGGATAAGCACCGGACCGGTTTGGGGCGGCGCAGGCGTGGGCGGTTGGGCAGCGGCAAACTGAAGTACAGCTGCCAGTACGAACGTAGTCAGGAATCGTATGAACATAATCGGGTAGTGCGTTAAGAAGAACAGCAAATATGGCTTTTCCCGGGCAAAAAAGGGAATGATGAGTTATGAATGATAAATGATGAATATTTCCATCCACCTTAATGGTGTATCCATTCATCATTTATCATTCATAACTCATCATTCATTTTACAGCGCAGGTCAGCAGGTGTTTACCTTCGATCCAGCCTTCCAGCACATCGCCGATCTGCACCGGACCAACCCCTGCCGGAGTGCCGGTAAAGATCATATCGCCGCGCTGCAAGGTAAAGTACCGGGAAAGATGCACGATCAGGGTATCGAAAGGGAAGATCAGGTCGCGCGTATGCCCGTCCTGTACGACTTCACCGTTCTTTTTCAGTTGAAAATGAATATCCTGCGGATTGGGAAGGTCTGCCAGCGGCATCCATTTACTCAACGGCGCCGAGCGGTCAAACCCCTTGGCGATCTCCCACGGATGACCTTTTTCCTTGAGTTTGGCCTGCAGGTCACGGGCGGTAAAGTCAATACCGAACGCTACCGCATCATAATACCTGGAGGCAAACTGGGGTTCTACTGAACGGCCGTTCTTACAGACCCGAAGGACGATCTCCCCTTCGTGGTGGATATCCTGGGTAAAATCGGGATAAAAAAACGGTTTGTCATTGACCACCAGTGCTGTAGGCGGTTTCATAAAAATGATGGGCGCCGACGGAACGGGGTTGTTCAGTTCCTTGGCGTGATCAATGTAGTTGCGGCCGATACAGAATATTTTCATGCGGCGAATTTAAAACCTGTCAGGTCAATTTTAATCCTGGAACCCGATCTTCTTGTGCGTACCGTCGCAATACGGCTTGTTTCCCGAACTGCCGCAGCGGCAAAGGGCCGTCACCTTGTGTCGGACCGTATCGTTGCCGGCACTGTCCTTCACCCGGATATTGCCGTAGATCATCAGCGGGCCGTTGGGTGTTGCTTCCACAATGGTCTCGACCTCCGTGCTTTCCGGTTCCTGCGCGCCGGCATCGTTGCGGTACCAGGTCAGGGCCCCGGACGGACATTTATCCACCTGGGCAATGATCGCATCCGTACCGGCACCTTTCATATCGACCCAGGGCCGGTTTTTCGGGTTAAACACTTCGTGAAGCCCTTTCCAACACAGGGTCGAATGCGCACAGACATCCGGTTTCCAGACTACGGTAATGTCGCCGTTGGTGTATTTTTTTTCCATGAGATCCTTTAGTTTAATGATGAGTTATGAATGATAAATGATGAATATCTTCCTTCCACCGTAAAGGTGTGACATTCATCATTTATCATTCATAACTCATCATTCTTAAATTCCAAAGTTCGGTTTCCGCTCCGTCCAGCGGCCCCGGGTGAAGTCCGGGAATGCCTGCGGACTGCTGCCGGTGGCAATGGAGGCTTCGCTCAGCGGGGTGATTGCCAACCAGGTGGCTGCATCGTAAACGTCAATTTCCGGAGCAATGTTCTGCTTGGCAGACTCGATGAAGTGATGAAAGACAAAGAAGTCCATGCCGCCGTGGCCGGCTGTTTTGGCATCGGAGCCATATTGCCGCCAGAGCGGGTGGTCGTACTGGTCGAGCCACGACTGTGCGTCCGTCCAGCGGTGGGCTTCGGTTTGCCCCTCGATGAGCAGGCTTTTATTTACATCCATCCAGATGCCTTTCGTGCCCTGCACCCGGAACCCCAGGGAATAGGGGCGGGGCAGACCAGTATCGTGGGAGAGGAGGATCGTTTCTCCGTTGGAAGTTTTGATAATGGTCGTGACCACATCGCCCAGGTTGAAGCGGATGGAGGCATTGGGATGGCCGGCGCCGCCCTTCGGGTGGTCGACGATGTAGTTGTGCAGTCCCCGGGCTTTGCTGGCCGTGGAGGTGAGGTGCAGGAAGCGGTTGCCGCGGTTGATATTGGTCATCATGGCTACCGGCCCGACACCGTGGGTAGGGTACAGGTCGCCATTGCGGTGGATGGAGTGTTTGGTCCGCCATTTGGCCTCGGAAAAGCCTTTTTCGCCAAATTCCACGCCGGAATCATAGGGCTTGGCCCCATCGTTGAACTTGACCCCGCGCAGGTCGTGCTGGTACCCGCCTTCGAGGTGGATCAGCTCACCGAACAGGCCGGCCCGCACCATTTGTAATACGGCCATCACGTCGCGGCGGTAGCAAACGTTTTCCAGAAACATCAGGTGGGTACCGGTCTCTTCATGCGTATTGACCAGCTGCCAGCACTCGTCGAGGGAGAACCCGCCGCACACCTCGGTGGCGACATATTTGCCGGCTTTCATGGCTGCCACACACTGTTGCGTATGCCATTCCCAGGGCGAGGAAATGACAACAGCATGCACGTCGGGGTTTTCCAGCAGGCGCAGAAAACCGAAGTCATCCTGGTCGTACACAGCAGGTTTGGGCTTGCCGGCCTTTTCGATCCGGTTTAGGCAGTCGGTCACCATGCGGGCATCCGGATCGGCGATCGCGACCACATCACAGTCGTCGCGGCGCATGGCCAGTTCGACATGGCTTTGGCCTCGGAGGCCGACGCCGATAAATCCAAGTCCGATCCGGGAACGGAAGGGCGTGTGTGTTTTCGGACCGGGTTTTTCGGAAGCGCCCAGGTTGGGCAGGCTGAGGGCTGCGCTGGCGAGGGCCGACTGTTGCAGGAAGGAGCGGCGGTTGAGTTTGGCCATGATCTTTTTTACTGGCGAATATTGGGAAAAAATCGGAATCCGGAAATACGAGGAACGCCCGGGATTACTCGACAAACCGCCTTGACTGCCCTCCGCCAGGCCGGTAACTTTGATGCTGTCAACACGGAGGCGCCCTCTTTCCACACAGATAAAGGTGCCGCCGCACAACTGAAAGCACGTTTTAAAGCCTTATAGCATGTTAACCGACAGTAATTCGAACTACCGAAGGCCCCTGTTCCTGGGTATTATCCTGATCGCCCTGGGCATTGTGTTCAACACTACACTGGCAAGCAGCGCCGGTTCGCTGGGAACGGTGTTGATAGCCGTCGGCGGCCTGTTCTTCATCATTGGTATGACCCGAAAGCGGAAAGCCGAAGAGGGCTGAACGACATAACTATCAACTTAAAGGGCTTTTGGCAGTAATAGATTTACGATTAATTGATTACATGAATACATGATTGTTGAAGTACCCGTAGTGTGCACAACATTTTTTAATAATACAACCAATATTTCAACGCTAGCAGGATGTTGAACCACATCAACAATCATGTATTCATGTAATCTGCAATCATGTATTCAATTGAATTTTAGAAATATTTGTCGTTGGTCGATAGCTATGGGGCTGAACGGACAACGGATTTTCATTAACATTCAAACCAACTACCCGTATGTATATCATCGATGCACCCAACGATACGCCCGTGCGGTACGCCACCTTTACGGACCGGCTCTTCGCCGGGCTGATCGACACCCTCATTTTGGCGCCTGTATGCGCCATCTTTTTCATCTTTTCCTTTGGCTTCATCGGCCCGGTGGTGGTCACCTGGCTGTACTTTGCTCTGCTGGAAAGCGGCGACCGACAGGCCACCTTCGGCAAGCGCGTCATGGGCATTATCGTCACCGATATGGACGGCGAGCAGATCAGTATCTTGCAGGGCGCCGGGCGATACCTGCTGCGCTATGCATCGGTATTGCTTTTCATGATCGGCATTATCCTGATGTTTTTCACAGAAAAGCGCCAAGCCCTGCATGATCTGCTGACGCAGACGCTGGTGGTGAAGGCATCGTGATTTAAAACAATTCCTTTTATATTTGCCAGGCCCGGTAAAATGGAAAATGTAAGATGTAAAATTTAAAATTGAAAAGGTTCGCCATGGACAAGAGGAGGCTTGTGGCTTAAGTACTGAGTGTGCCTTCCCATCGCCTGAATCAAATTTTTACATTTTAAATTTTACATCTTACATTTTCCATTTCCCATTTCCCCGGGTTTTTAGGGAAATGCCATTAGACACCGCCATCGAATACCTCAAGGGTGTAGGCCCGCAGCGGGCTGACGTGCTCAAAAAGGAGCTCGGCGTGTTTACGTTTGGCGACCTGTTGTTCCACTTTCCGTTCCGGTATATCGACCGGACGAAATTCCACAGGATCAGCGACATCCGCACCGAGGGCGAACAGTATCAGGTAAAAGGCATCCTGCGCCGTCTGGAAACGGTCGGCAGCGGCCGGGCCAAACGACTGGCAGGCACCCTGCGCGATGCGTCGGGCGCTATCGAGCTGGTGTGGTTCCAGGGTGTGAGCTGGCTGGAGCGTAACCTCCATGTCGGCAAGGAATACGTGTTGTTCGGCCGGGCCAGCCAGTTCAACGGGCGCTTCAACATCGCCCACCCGGAGCTGGAGGAGGTCACCCCGGAGAATATCCAGTCGGCCCGCACCTTCGACCCGGTCTACCCTTCTACTGATAAACTCACCCAGAAAGGCCTCGATGCGCGGGGACTGCGGAAACTCCTGCGCACCCTGTTCGACACGCTCAAGCCTGCCGATATTGTCGAAACCTTGCCCGATTACATGCAGGAACAGTACAAACTAATCCCGCGCTGGGAAGCCCTGCAGAAGATCCACTTCCCGGAAAACCAGCAGGACCTGGATGCGGCCACCCGGCGACTCAAATTCGAGGAACTGTTTTTTATGCAACTCCGCCTGCTGCAGATCCGCCGCCGCCGGAAGGACGCCAGCAAGGGTTTTGTGTTCGATACGATCGGCGAATTTTTCAATACCTTCTACCATGATAAACTGCCCTTCGACCTCACCGGCGCACAAAAGCGCGTCCTGAAAGAGATCCGCGCCGACCTGGCCTCCGGACAGCAGATGAACCGCCTGATCCAGGGCGATGTGGGCTCCGGCAAAACTGTGGTTGCCCTGATGAGCATGCTCATGGCACTCGACAATGGCTACCAGGCCTGCCTGATGGCGCCCACCGAGATCCTGGCCCAGCAACACTTTGAGGGTATCACCGAACTGGTCGGCGACATGGGCATCAACGTGGGCTTTCTCAGCGGCAGCGTAAAGGGCAAAAAGCGCGCAGCCATCCTCGAGCAACTCGCCGCAGGCGATATGCACATTGTGATCGGCACGCACGCCCTGATCGAAGACTGGGTACAGTTCCAAAACCTCGGCCTGACTATTACCGACGAGCAGCACCGCTTCGGCGTGGAGCAACGGGCCGCCCTCTGGAAAAAAGGTGCCGGCCTGCCGCCGCACGTGCTGGTGATGACCGCAACACCCATTCCCCGCACACTGGCCATGACCCTCTATGGCGACCTCGATGTGTCGGTCATCGACGAGTTGCCGCCGGGCCGCAAACCAGTCACCACCATGCTCAAAAACGAGCACCACCGCCTGCGGGTACAGGGTTTTATGAAGGAAGAGATCGCCAAAGGCCGACAGGTATATGTGGTGTATCCCATGATCGAGGAAACGGAGAACGCCGACATGCTCAACCTGCAGGCAGGCTACGATGCCATGAGCCGCGATTTTCCCAAGCCCGACTACCAGATCAGCATCGTGCATGGCAAAATGAAAGCCCAGGAGAAAGACTACGAGATGCAGCGCTTTGTAAAGGGCGAAACCCAGATCATGGTGGCCACCACGGTGATCGAGGTTGGCGTGAATGTGCCCAATGCCTCGGTGATGGTTATTGAAAATGCCGAACGCTTCGGCCTGAGCCAACTGCACCAGCTCCGCGGCCGGGTAGGGCGCGGCGCCGAGCAGTCGTACTGCATCCTGATGAGCAGCTTCAAACTCAGCCACGAAGGTCGCGAGCGCCTGCAAACCATGGTGCGCACCAACGACGGCTTCGAGATCGCCGAGGTCGACCTGCGCCTGCGCGGCCCGGGCAACATGGAAGGCACCCAGCAAAGCGGCATGCTCCGCTTCCTGCTGGCCGACCTTGCCCGCGACAGCCAGGTGATCACTGCCGCCCGCGAGATCGCCGCGCGAATCCTGGATGCCGACCCGGCACTGGGGCAGCCCGAGCACCAGCGGCTGCGGGTGCATCTGGAGGCTACGGGGAAGGAAGCGAAGGTGTGGAGCCGGATTTCGTAGTGTGATTCACCGCCAGGACGCTAAGTACAAATCTCCGCGTCTTAGCACCTTGGCGGTGAAGAAAAATATACTTAAACCACCCAACCCATGCACCACCTCACCATACTGGAAGAAGACATCCCGGTCGATATCTACCGACACCTGCGCTCCATCTGCGGCTTATCCGATAAAACACCAGAGGCCGCGGCCATCGGGCTGTCCCACTCCACACATTCCGTCATGATCAAAATGGACGACCAGATCATTGGCATGGGCCGGATCGTGGGCGACGGTGGCTGCTTCTGTCAGGTCGTGGATATCTGTGTACATCCCGACCAGCAGGGCAAAGGGATCGGGAAGTTGATCCTGCAAAACCTGACGGACTTTATCCAGGAAAAACTGCCGCCTTCCTGCTATGTCAGCCTGCTGGCAGATGGCGATGCCTGGTACTTGTATGAAAAATTCGGGTTTCGGGATACCCTGCCGGAATCGAAGGGTATGTACTTGAAGAAATAGGCGCTCCGGCAGCCAGCAAAGCATAAATTGCTTTTTACCTATCTTCACTCATCACTTCACATACAAAACGACCGACTTATGAAAACAAACTACCTTGCTATCCTCGCTTGTGGTATCGTCAATGCCCTGCTCGGCATGGGCTGGTTCGGCATGTTCGCCCAACAATGGATGGATGGCCATGGCATCACCCGGGACATGGTGGAAAACATGGACAACCCCGGTATGGCCTATGGCCTGAGTTTTGCCGTCGCCCTGATCACCGCCTGGCTGATCACCACCCTCATGCAACGCATGGACGTGAAAGACTGGATGGACGGCGCCAAAATCGGACTGACCATCGGGCTCTTCGGCTTTTTAGGCAGCATAGTGGCCAACCTGTTTGCACTTAAGCCTTTTGATCTCAGCCTGGTCGACGGTGGGTTCGTGCTGCTCCAGTTTGCGCTTTTCGGCGCTATTCTGGGTGGCTGGCAAAAGCGATAGTCTTATCTAAAAAACATGGGATCCCCGGACTTTGTGTATTCAGTCCGGGGATTTTTGCATTCAGGCGAATACCTGCATTCTGTTACATTTGCGAACATGAGCCCAACCTGCGCATCCCGCTTTTTACTGTTGTTCTTATTGCGCTGATCATGCCGGAGACAACGACATTCCAGATCCTGTTTGAGGATGCGTATTTCATCGCCATCAACAAACCCGAAGGTATGCTGGTACACCGCACGGCGATCAGTGAAGACCGGAAGTTTGTCATGCAAACCTTACGGCGGCAGATCGGCATGCCCATTTTTGCCGTGCACCGGCTGGACCGCGCCACCTCGGGCGTGTTGATCTACGCCAAAAGTCCGGAATCAGCCGAAGCACTGGCCGCATTGTTCCGGGAAAAGAACATCGACAAACTATACCTGGCCATTGTCCGGGGCTGGACGGACGATACCGGCACGATCGACTATGCCATCCGCGACCAGGACAAACCCGGCGCCGAGGCACAGCCCTCCGTTACGCATTACCGGACGCTGGGGCGCACGGAGGTGCCGTTCGCTATTGGTAAAAAATATTCGACCGCGCGTTTTGCACTGGTGGAAGTCCAACTGGAAACCGGGCGCCGCCACCAGATCCGCAAGCATTTCGCTCATATTTTTCACCCGGTTATCGGCGATAAACGCCACGGCGACAACAAACACAACAACTATTTCTGGAACACCCTCGAACTTCCGCGCATGCTGTTGCACGCCTGGGAGCTGGATTTTATACACCCTGTTTCCGGGGAGCGGGTCGTCATCCGGGCGCCGCTCGACGATTTGTTCCAAAAAGCCCTGAAACTGCTACAGCTAGACGCTGCGGTCCCGAACTAACAAATGCCCAGCAGAACCGCCTCTCTCAAATGCAAACAATTCCGGTATGCGCACAACGCTTCTTTTCATTTGCTTTTTTGCCTTGTTTTCGGGCAAGTCCACACCACTCCGGGCCGATGGGCCGCAGGAAGTGCGCGTCGGTATGTACTTGATGAACCTGTACGACCTCAACATGGACGAGCATTCGTTCTATGCTGATTTTTATATCTGGTTCAAATGGAGCGGCGAGATCGATCCGACAGCGATCGAGTTTGTCAATTCTATTGAGAAATGGAGCGTCACTTCTGAGGTGTCCGGCGAGGAGGAGGAAACACAGCTGAACGATGGTACCCAATACCGGATCTTCCGGGTCGAGGGTAGGTTTTTCCACTCTTTTGTGCTGAACCACTTCCCGCTCGACCACCACCAACTGGACATCCGGCTCGAAAACCCGGAGTACGACAACGGACAGTTGATATACCTGCCGGATACCGCCGGCGCCGACATCCGCAAATCCCTCCAACTGGTTGGCTGGGAGATCGGCGATCTGGCCCTGGAACCGGTATCACACGATTACGGCACCAACTTCGGTAACCCGGAAGAGAACGCCCGGCAATACAGCCAGCTGGCATATACCGTCACCCTCACGCGGCCCATTACTTATTTCCTGCTGAAAATGATGCTACCGCTGCTGGTTGTGATGCTGGTCAGTATCGGCGCCCTGATGCTACATCCGTCGTATATCGATGTGCGCGCTTCCTTGCCGATCGGGGGACTGCTCACGTCGGTATTCCTGCAACAGTCCTACAGCGATGCCCTGCCCGACACGGGCTATATGGTGTTGATGGACAAGATCTACCTGCTGGCCTATGTGCTCATTTCCCTGCTGCTGTTGCAGGTGATCCGGAGCGGGAACTGGCTGGCCGGAAACCGGCAATTACCGGCAGCACAATTGATCCGCCGGGAGCGGAAGCTGGCGCTTTTATTCCTGTCGGTTTTTCTGTTTGGGGTGTTGGGGCTGTGTTTATAAATTTTTTGTTTTAAAATTTCGTTTTTGTAAATTTGCATTCCTCAGCGTCTTGGCGGTGAAAACGAACCGCGGAGACGCTAAGGCGCGGAGGAATTAATGCAAAATGGGATATGGACCGAAACCAATTAAACCAAATCGCAGCCGAAGTGATCCATTCCGCAATTGCCGTCCATAAATATCTGGGGCCGGGCCTGCTGGAAAGTGTGTACGAACATTGCTTAATGAAAGAATTGGAGTTAAATAATATCCCGGCTTCCCGCCAGGTTGTCATTCCGTTGCATTACCGTGGTTTTGAATTAGAAAAATCATACA
>SBHD01000179.1 GCA_006226345.1 Bacteroidota bacterium
TTCCTGCATCCGCAGATCGCCGTTGAGTTTTTTGAGTTTGTTGATCGAGGCCTTGTAAACTTTCAGCGTGGCCGCGCTGATTTGTTTGGCGGCGTACTCTTCGTCCAGCATTTTTACGGCTGCGTCGAAAAAGCGAATAGCGCCTTTTTTCTCTGCCCCTATTTTTGGCTTAAAGGCGTCGAACGTGGGAGGCTGCTCGCTCGCAATCAACTCGGCAATTACAGCATAGGCTTTGTTGAGCGTTTTGGCCAAATCCCCATTGACTACGGCTACCGTCTCGCCGCCTAATGTGGCGCGTGGTCGAACAGTTTGTGTTGTTTGGTCCCAGTCTTTGGGAAGCAATTTCCAAGAAAGGGCGATGTAGTTGGTCTTGTACGACCAGGAGTACCGCAGGAACAAGCGTTGGAATCCGTACCGGTCCTGGTACCCGCGTTGTACGATCGATACTACTGGTGGCTTCATTGGTACTGAAATTGGTACAGACTAATGTGGATATGTAGGAGATGCTACGCGCAGCGGAGGGCAAAATACGGCAGAATATGGCGGAAATGGAACAGTAGGGAATGCTAAGGCAGGCTACGTGGCACTACCCCGTTAACGAGACGTTAAAGTAACGGTGTTTGGCAGCAAACTACGAAGCCTGTCGTTTTACATTCGCTCGATCGAAGCAAAGGTAGGTAAACATTAAAACGCTAAACAAAAGCAGATATGAATAAATTCTGGTCAACACTGCTTGCCGGCGCCATTGGAGGCTTAGTTGCTTTCGGCGCTTTAAAATGGACGGAAAAATCCCAACTCACTGCTGAGGTACCTGCGTACCCAACTCCTGCCAAACAAGTAAACTACGATTACGGGCGTGCGCCTGCCACCTTTGACTTTACGCGCGCAGCCGAACGGGCTATGCCGGCTGTTGTCCATATTAAAGCCATGGAAAGCCGGGAATCCGCGATCCAGCGCAACCGCCAGTCCAACCCCTTCCGGTTTTTCTTTGGTGACGACTTTTTCGGCCTGGATGATTATGCCCGACCACGTTCCGGCACTGGCTCCGGCGTCATTTATACCGACGACGGATACATCCTGACCAATAACCATGTGGTAGAGTTTGCGGATGATTTCGAAGTGACCCTACACGATAACCGCGAATTTCGCGCCCGCCTCATTGGTGCTGACCCCAGTACCGACATGGCTGTACTGAAAATTGATGCACAAAATCTGCCCGCCATAACCCTGGGTAATTCAGACGACGTTAAGGTCGGCGAATGGGTACTCGCCGTTGGCAACCCCTTTGACCTGACCTCCACCGTTACCGCCGGAATTGTAAGCGCAAAAAGCCGTGACATTAATATTATTCGTAAAGGAGCCCCGATTGAGGCTTTTATCCAGACTGACGCTGCCGTCAATCCCGGCAACTCAGGCGGAGCCCTGGTTGATGCCACCGGCAACCTGATAGGCATCAACTCGGCCATCGCCACGCCAACCGGTGTTTTTGCCGGCTATTCCTTTGCCATCCCCATCAACCTGGCCCAACGGATCGCCGACGACCTGATCAAATATGGCGTGTACAAACGGGCCTATTTGGGTGTCGATATTGCAACAATGGACAGTAATCTTGCCGATGAACTCAATATTCCATACGCGCAGGGCGTTTGGGTAAAAGAGATTGATACGACAGGTTCTGCCGCGCGCTCCGGGATCCGGCCGAATGACATCATAACCAAAGTAAATGGCAAAAATGTGACATCCGTACCGGAACTTCAAGAGCTGATCGGACGTTCTAAAGCAGGTGAAACAATTAGTATTTCCCTTTTACGGAACGGCGAGAAGAAAGATGTGGCTGTTAAACTGAAAAGCCGTGGAGAGGATTAACCAGGTATAACATGTTAAAGGTGTACCGGAAAAGTACCTGAAAAGAATACCGGTCGTTACCGGTTAAAGATAAAGTTGGTTTTTCGTTTTGTTTTGATGTGTCTGCTCCGCGCAATGCGGAGCAGACTTTTTTTATCCCGTTCATCCGCCTTAGAGTGGCATTCACTCAATGAGCGTACCGACATCTTGAATTATCCGCTTAAAAGTCGTTTTTTTGCCCCGCTTCCGGGGATTACAGCCCCAATCTGTATTTACCCGACCTTCTTCTGATAAACACAACAATATCCGGCCATGAAACGTACCTGGCTTTTAGTTGCCCTTTTCCTCCTTTTGGGCGCAAGCGCATTTTACGCCCTTTGGAAAAAAAACAACCAGTCCGGCAGTTATGTCTCCTGGGATATGGATTTTGCCATTTCGAATACTGCAGAGATCGAAAAGATCTTTATTGCCGACCGGAGCGGTCAAAGTGCTACCCTGGAACGTAAAGATGGGTATTGGCTTTACAACAACACCTATAAGGCCCGCCCAACTGCTATTCAGACGCTTTTGAAAACGATCCAAAACCTGACGGTCCTGTATCTTCCTCCGAAAGCAGCCGAAGGAACAATGATCAAAAGCCTGGCCGCCGAAGGCCTGAAGGTGGAGATCTATGGCAAGGATAGTAAAATGCTGAAAACATACTACGTCGGAGGCGTCACCAATGACGAACGGGGAACGTATATGATCATGGAAGGTGCCGAACAGCCCTATGTGGTCCACGTCCCCTCATTCATAGGCCAATTGCGGGTCCGGTATATGTTGGGCGACGACAACTGGCGCGATCGTACAGTCTATTCCGAAAAGCCGGAAGAAATCCAGAAAATCTCCGTGGAGTATCCGCAACAGAAAAGCGCATCGTTCGTACTGGAGAAAGTAGACAAGGCCACCTACGAGATAACACCCTTTTTTAGCACCACGCCGCGCAGCAAAACACCCCAACGCAAGGGAATGGCGGAGGCATATTTACTCCAGTTTGAGAATTTGGGCGCCGAAGGGTTTGAGACCAATTACCCGTTGCGCGATTCCGTGACCGCCCTGGTACCTTTTGCAATTGTCAACCTGACCCGCACCGACAGCACTACCCAACAGGTGCGCTTTTGGCCGGTATCGATCGAGCACCGCGCACAAACAGGAGAGCCCTATGTGATCCGGTATTTTACAGAAGTAAACAAAGGGGAAGCCTTCCTGCTTACCCAGGACCACGTGTTTGGTCCGATCTTCCGCAGTTACAACTTTTTCTTTGGCGGTGGCGGCAAACCGCAGTTTCGCGATTAGCGAGTGCTGCCCGTATTGAAAAAAGCGGCGGTGCATGGGTGATGTTCCCATGCACCGCCGCTTTTTTTGTATCACCGGTCTCTGGTAAATACTGATCAGAGGCATTTAAAGTGTCCGGGGCACCTTCCGGGATCGGAAATATCCGAAAATGGTAAATTCCGCCGTTGACAAACCAGATCCCCCCGGTGGCAAAAGCCCGCTTGCACTCCGACTGCAGGATATGCATCTTTGAATCAACCAAACGATAAAAAGAACCCCACCTTACTTTCCACCGATAAAACATTCGATTATGAAAACGCGTCTTGTTCTGCTGTGCACCCTGATAAGTAGCCTTACTTTAACTGCCCAGGTTGAATGGAAAGGCGGCTTCCCCGGACAGGAAACTAACTGGTTTTGCGCCCAAAATTGGAGCGACAACCAAATCCCCAATGATCTGGACAATGTGGTCATTCCGGACCGTTCTACCAACGGCAATTTCTACCCGGTGATCCGGAGTGAAGAAGCCAGCGTCCAGTCCCTGGCAGTCTACAGCGGAGCAAAACTCACTATACAGACAGGCGCCCGGCTTAAAGTGATGGGATTCAATCTCCCCGGCGGCGCGTTGTTTAACCACGGTGACCTGATCAACAACGGTACCCTCGAAGTAATTGAACCGGTTATCCATGCCGTTCAATACGCTGGTAAAGGCACCCTGATTCACCGCCGCAGCATGCTGAAAGTCGATGATTTTGTTTGTGAAACGGATAATGATAATGCCGTTTGCAACTAGGCAGCCTGCGCCCTATTAACGATCAATCGCCCGGTCCGAGAACATACTCGTTGGCCGGGCGATCGTTTTTTGTTGATTTGGCGTATGTGCTGTAGTGGGCTTAGCGAATAGCCAGTTTGGCTAATAGCTCTTCTTTCTTCCGACGCGCTACGTCGACCTCACTTCCGTCGGTCAGCACCAGTATCCCCCCTTCGCCCCGGATATATTTAGCCACATAATTCAGGTTGACCAGGTGTGATTTATGCACTTTAAAGAAATCCTCACTGTCCAGCATTTCTTCCAGTTCGGTCAGGTTCTTCGAGGCGACAAGTTTTTGTTTGTTGTTCAGAAAGATCGTGGCATAGCTACCGGCCGCTTCGGCCCGGATGATATCCGATAAAGGCAAAAACAACACCCCCTCCGCAGTCGGAACAGCCAGTTTTTTGTCCTTGTCTTTCAGTGCCTGGAGGGACTTCAAAAGCGCAGCCACACTTTCAGAGGAGCCTGTACCGCCGGGCTTGGCCTCTGCTGGCTGCTGGCGTTGGCGCAACCGGTCCAGTGCGCGCGCCAGTTCTTCTTCCTGCACAGGCTTGAGCAAGTAGTCAAATGCGCCTCCCCGCAATGCTTCAATTGCATATTCCGAATGTGCCGTGGTAAAGATCACCTGAAAGGGCGCACTTCCTCCCAGTTGATGTAACAACTCAAACCCGGTGGCTCCTGGCATTTCCACATCCAGGAACAAGATGTCCGGCTGCATGATTTCCAGGGTTGCCAGGGCCACATCAACCGACCCGCACTCTGCCAGGATCTCAATTGTCGGATCGCAGCGCAGCAATTTGTGCCGCAGGAGAGTCAGTGCAGATTTTTCATCGTCTACCAAAATCGCTTTCATTATACAATGGATTAGGATGGTGATTGGTGTTTTTCTGCTGATGGTTCCTTTCGTACCAGCGGCAGGAGCAAGATTACCCGTGTTCCGGTGGCACTTTCCCCGGTAATATCGGATATTTCAACGGTATACAGATGCTCATCCGGTGTATTTAGCAAGTCGATGCGCTCCCGGGTCAGCCGCATTCCCAGGGATTGCTTTTTACCGCTGATCCGCATACGGGCATTGATCGCTGCCGCTTTTTCACGGCCGATCCCGTTATCCTCCACCTCGCCGCGCAACACCGCATGTTCTACTCCCCGGATATCCGTTATCCGGTCCGGGGCAAGCCGGATCACCAGTAAGCCCTCCCGTTCCCGGAGATGTCGAAGCCCGTGCAAAACAGCATTTTCAACGTAAGGCTGGAAGATCAGGGGAGGAACCTGAAAAAACTGAATTTCCAGTCCGGGATCAACATCTATCCGATAGGTAAACCGGTGGTCCAGCCTGATCGCTTCCAGTTGTATATACAGCTCCAGGGCTTCCAGTTCCGACGCCAGGGAAACCTGCGGCAGCAATGAGTTTTCCAGGACAAGGCGTACCAGTTTGGAAAACTTCTGCAACAAGGCGGATGCCGCATCCGGGTTTTCCTCAATGATCAGAGCTTCGATCGTATTAAGCGCATTAAAGATGAAATGCGGGTTCATCTGGGCACGAAATGCCTTGTTCTCCAACTCGGCCTTAAGGGACCGCAATCGATTGAGTTCGTTTTTTGCAGCCTCCTGTTTGAGGATACGGTTGAGCCGTTCACGGAAATAACCAACGACCCCGGCCACCAGAGACAACACTACGATCAACCGGAACCACCAGGTTTGATAAAAAGCGGGGGCGATCACGACGAACATAACCAAATCTTCTTCGGACGCTACGCCGCTGTTGTTGCGAGCCCGCACCCTGAACTGGTATTTCCCTGGCGGCACCTGCGTATAGGAGACCTCCGCACGGTTGCCACTGGCAACCCAGACCGGGTCGATACCTTCCAGTTGATAGAAATACTGATTCCGGTTAGCCTGGCTGAAATTCAGGGCAGCGAAATGGATCGTAAAGAAATTCTGATCATGTTCAAGTCGGATCTCCGGGGCAAAATTCAGGTCTTTTCCGGTCGAATAGGGTTTCCCAAAAAGGTCAAAACCAGTAAAAGCCAATACTGGTGGTGTATCGTTGAAATACAATGCTTCAGGCCGGATGGAATAAAAGCCTTTGGATTGGCCGACAAAGATCGCCCCATTGGAACACCACCTGAACCCTTTTTGACTCAGGTAGGTATCGGCCAGGCCGTCGCTCTCGTCAAAGGTATTAAAGGTCTTCCCTGCCGGCTGAAAGACCGAGATACCCTTTTCAGTAGCGATCCAAAGCTGGCCGTCCGGCGACAGTGCAAGCCGGTGTATACTGTTGAAAGCCAGGCCATCTTTGACCGTATAATGCGGGAAAATGGCATCCGCCGACGCGCCCAATGGAATTTGCTGAAGTCCCTGGCTGGACGTGGCCACCCATACCCCGTTTTCGTTGCCCGGCTCTACCGCCCGCACATAATCCTCTGCCAGCCCCCGGACGGACCCGGGTTGGTGACCATAACGGATAAATTTGCGCAACAGCGGGTAAAAACAAAAAACCCCGGCCTCTTTTGTGGAAAACCACACCTGCTGCTCGAATTGGGTCTGAATAGTGTCTGGCCGATGGCTGTCCGGCACTTCTGCCTGGGCAGAAAAACAGACCAGGTCGACGATCTGGGTACGAGTGCCGTCAAACGTATCCCCCTCCTGGAAATGGTCTATTTTATTTTCCTGAAAATTGATCCGGAACAATCCCCCGCGTGTTGTGGCTACCCAGATATTACCAGTATAGTCCTCTGCAAGGTCATTTACCGGGTACTGCTGTAAAACCTGTAAAACCGGATCGGTATGCCGGAATGGCCGTATGCGTTTTTCCGCCGGCATGTACTCATACACACTGTTACGGTAACCATCAGGTGAAGCGCCTATCCAAACCCGGCCATTCCGGCCAATGAGCACGCGGTTAAAGTCAACGATCCCACCTCCTGGAGGCGGGACGACATATTTTAACCGGTAAGGCGACTGCCCTGACAACTGCACCGGCTCTACGCGATCTACCGGTTCGTATACATAGAGTCCCTGACAACCTGCTGTGACAACATACAACTCATCACGGCTGGCATTCCAGGCAAAATCCCGTGGTTCATTTACTTTGGTATTCTGACAGCCGGTTCCCGGAAGGGCTGTATAATCAAAAATATTACTGGCCGGGTCCAGCAGGCTGATCCCGTTTTTTGTATTGAACACCCAAAGCAGCCCCAACGGATCGCGGTATAGCCCATTGGCAGATTGGTGGGTTTGTCCGGCCAACAGTTTGGACTGCGTATTGAAAAAAGTATATCGTTTGGCTTCCAGGTCGAATATACCGAAGCCCAGATCCAGTGATGCAACCCAAAATTCATGTTCCGACTTACGGGATATATCAGCGATCAGGTTGGTTGATAGGTTGCGCCGGTTCCACTCAGCGGGCAACGGAGGGAAAAATGTCCAGTGACCATCTGCTTTATCTACAAGGGCGATCCCACCTCCATCAGTAGCTACCCAAACGACACCAGGAGTGTCGGCCAGCACATCGTTGCAAGGCGCCTCCGCCGGATAATGCCGGAAGAGTCCCGACTGCTTATCAAACCGAAAAATACCGTTATTGGCTGCCAGCCATAGTGCCCCGGGGTCCTCGCTGTCAGAAGCAATATCCGTAACCGAGTTCCGCAACAACCGGTCTTCGGCAGTAGTTAGGTTTTGGGCCAGCATAAAATTCCGGCACTGGCCAGTGGCCGGGTCCAGCTGGCTCAATCCACAGCTCAGTCCACCTACCCATATACTGCCATCGATGTCAATCAGCAAATTGGTCAGGTCGTTCCCTGGTAATGAAACCTGGTCGAGCGGATCATTTAGATACCAGGTAAAGGTTTCGGTAACAGGGTCGAAACGGTTCAGCCCCCCCCCAACCGTAGCGATCCAGATCGTTCCGGATTGGTCTTCATCCAGGTCCAGCACGGTAGATGCACTCAGGCCGGTCGAGTCTCCCTGGTATGGGTACACCTTAAAGCGTACGCCATCGTACCGCGCAAGGCCATCTTGTGTGCCAAACCAAAGAAACCCGCGGCTGTCGCGCAGGGCAGTGTGGCAGTAGTTGTGCGGGAGACCGTTGTCCTTGCTCAGGTAAGTAAAGTTAAACGGGTAAGGCTCCGGCTGGGCTATCAATGCCGGTATCAGCATACCTGACAGCAAAAGCGTCAGCAGAGCATACCTGATCCGGAATGCCCGGCAGGCCTGGCGCCATATGATTGTTTTCATTTGCCGGATCACAAGGTCAAACATACTACTGTCCGGTCAAATTGTCACCTCCCCGGGCCGGCGAACTGCAATTGCCGCCATCCGACCGGCAGTCCTCTAGTTGTTAAACGGCTGGATTCCGCCGTTCGCAAACTGGATTCCGCCGTTGACAAAAGCCGGATTGCAATATGTTTCGGCAGGTCCCACCTTTGTATCAACACAACGAACCAAAAGCAGTAAAAAACCAAATAGTGCGAAGCCCCGGCCGGTATCCCACCGGTTGACCAAATGAAAAAAGTAGGAGGATACGTAACTTGCACCAAGGCGCGATGAGGTAACTTATCGCGCTTTTTCTATTATCCCCTGCTTTTTGAAGCCTTCCTTCCTGATCAGGCACCATCCCTGGCTGATAACTCCCCGACGGAGTTCCTACATCCTTCCTGCGCATCCTGCACTCCTGTCAGCCGGCATATTTGCTGTATAGAAAATGGTTTTCCCAGCCTTTCAAACCACAGTCGTATGATTTCTGCCGATGGCAAACTGGATTCCGCCGTTGACAAAACTGCGGTTGCCAGGCTTTCCGGACAGGCGCACCTTTGTTGTACAAGATCACCAAAAACAAATTGTAAGATGAAAACCCGGCTTTTGTTTTCCGCGCTCGGCCTTTTGATGTTGATGGCCGCCTGTCAAAAAGAAGAGCAAACTACTCTGGATCAGACGTTTGCTCCTCCACCCAGCGATCGCTGTGGTTGTATGGCACCAACAGAAATCAGTGCACAAAACGCTACTGACATTTCGGTCGACCTCAACTGGAATGCCACACCGGAAGCAATTGCCTACGTGGTTGAAGTGGCCGATGCTTTCTACGGTCCTGAGTCTTTCGGAACGATCATTTTCCGGCAGAGGGTGGAAGGCACCCGGGTACAGGTCACGCATCTTGCGCCTAATACTACATATGCTTATCGTATCGCGTCGGTATGCGGAAACGATGAAAGCACAACCTCAGAAATCCTGCATTTCACCACCGGTGATTTTAACCACGGAGATCCTGATCCGCGAAAAACCAAGGCAACCCCACAACAAGCCACCGAGCTGCAATAGATCGCAGCGGTTAACCATGAAAACCAGCCCTGAAAGAGTGTGTTTGGCGTTTTAAAAACGGCAGGCACGGGTAAAGGGTCCCGGGTGATAGTTTGGAGACACACCTGTTCGTTGCTATCAGGTTTCAGGAGACCTGGTACGGACCTGCCCTCCAGCCGGCCAAACGCTGAACACACTTCCAACCAAATGAAAAAGAAAATAGCATAACTGAGCAGAGCATTTTACCAACACCCAAGGCGCGACGAGGCAACTTATCGCGCTTTTTTTTATTTCAGACTGTCAGGTTCGGCATAAAACCCAGACTTTTGCGGCGCATACAAGCATGCAACCAAAACTGTACCTGTTGGTGTTACTGGTGTCGATTTGCCGGATTTCGAACAGACAGGTACCCAACCTAGCCATAGCCATATGCCCGCGACAAAAACTCGAATCCAATTCAGTAAAAAAGGTGTAAAAAAGGATACCCTGCTCTTTCTGTACGAGCAGTTGCTCAAACCCCGGATGATCGAAGAAAAAATGCTGAACCTGCTCCGGCAGGGGAAGATCAGCAAATGGTTTAGCGGTATCGGTCAGGAAGCCATATCGGTGGGGGCTGCCTCAGCCCTGTTGCCTGACGAGATCATCTTTACTATGCACCGCAACCTCGGCGTATTTACCGCACGGAACCTCCCGCTGGATCGGATGTTTTCCCAATGGCAGGGCAAAATGCACGGTTACACCAAAGGCCGCGACCGGTCTTTTCATTTTGGCGCCATGGAGCACCACATCGTTGGGATGATCTCCCATCTGGGGCCACAATTATCACTTGCCTCCGGTGTGGCGCTGGCGTATAAACTTCGCCGGGAAAACCGCGTTTCCCTTGCCTTTACCGGCGAAGGCGGAACCAGCGAAGGCGAATTCCATGAGGCCCTTAACGTGGCAGCCGTATGGAAGCTGCCGGTTATCTTTATTATTGAGAATAACGGCTACGGGCTCAGCACCACCACCAACGAGCAATATGCCTGCAACGACCTGATCGACCGGGCTGCCGGTTACGGGATGCGGAGCGCCAGGATCGACGGCAACAATATTCTTGAAGTCTACCGAACCATCCAAAAGGTAGCCGCCGAACTCCGGGAGCATCCCGAGCCTTTCCTGCTCGAATGCATGACCTTCCGCATGCGGGGCCACGAAGAAGCCAGCGGTACCAAATATGTACCCAAAGCGCTGTTGGAGGAATGGGCGCTCAAAGACCCGCTGCAGAATTATGAACAGTGGCTGCAGGAAGAAGGTATACTGACGGAGACTGTACAAAAACAACTCCGTGACCGTTATAAACAGGAGATCCAGGAAGCCGTAGAGGCCATGTTCCGGGAACCCGAACCAGAGGCCGATACGACACGCGAACTAAGCGACGTCTTCGCTCCTGCGCCTCCTCCTGTGTCCCCCGGGGCAACCCGAACTGACAAGCGGTTCATCGATGCCATCACCGATGGCCTGCAGGAAGCCATGCAGCGCCACCCCGACCTCGTGCTAATGGGCCAGGATATAGCGGAATATGGCGGTGTTTTCAAGATCACACAGGGCTTTGTAGAAACCTTTGGAAAAGAACGGGTTCGAAATACGCCCTTGTGCGAGAGTGCTATTGTCGGGATTGGCCTGGGACTAAGCATAAAAGGAATTAAAAGCATGGTGGAAATGCAGTTTGCAGATTTTGTGAGCTGTGGATTCAACCAGATCGTCAACAACCTGGCAAAAACACATTGGCGCTGGGGACAAAAAGCCGATGTTGTGGTCCGCATGCCAACCGGTGGCAGTACCAGCGCAGGACCATTCCACTCCCAATCCAATGAAGCCTGGTTTACCCATGTCCCCGGCTTAAAAGTGGTTTATCCCAGTACACCTGAGGATGCAAAAGGGCTGCTTTTGGCAGCATTTGAGGACCCAAATCCTGTGCTTTTTTTCGAACACAAAGCACTATATCGTAGCATATCCGGACCAGTACCTGATGGATTTTACACGATCCCGATCGGGAAAGCAAGGCAGGTGCGGGAAGGAAGGCAGGTCAGTATCCTTACCTATGGTCTCGGCGTTCGCTGGGCAGAACAAGTAGCCGGCGAATTGGATCTGGACGCCGATATTGTTGACCTGCGTTCACTAGCACCACTTGATTACGATGCCATTACGGCCTCTGTACAGCGTACCAACCGGGTGCTGGTCTTACATGAAGACACACTGTATGGTGGTATTGGTGGTGAAATTGCAGCCTGGATCGCCGAGCACTTGTTTGAACACCTGGATGCCCCGGTCATGCGGGCAGCGAGTCTCGATACTCCCGTACCTTTTGCGGCCCCACTCGAACAGAACTTCTTCCCGGTGCAACGCATGAAGGATCAGCTGCAGCAGCTGATCCGGTATTGATATCAGGTCTTTGAGTTGATAAATCAGCTATTGTGCAATAACCCGCTGAATGCTGCTCCGACCATGGGCATCGCTTAATTTCAGGATATAACTGCCGGGGTCTCCCAACGGAATAAGCTGCCCGGCCACCACTTTCTTCCTGGCTCCCAGCGGTTTGCCGGCAACGTCGAAGATCTCCAGCCAAAGCTCGGTTTCGGGAGCTGACCACCATAAAGTGACTGCACCTGAAGCCGGGTTGGGCGTAATCTGAAACGGTAAAGCAGCATCCACTTCCGTAGAAGGCGTGGTGCAGGGTGCTGCCGCATCATACAGCACCTGTAGGGAGTCGATCGGCTCGAGGCCAACCGGATTCAGGGAAACAAACAGCCGGAGATAAGGATCGGCAAGATCATCGCCTGGTCGGGCAACCTTGATAAAGGCAAACATGGACGACGTGCCATTGGACAGGCACCGGGAGTCGGCGCCGGGGATCCGGGCACCCTGCATAGCGGCCATAAGGCGGTCGGACAGGCATCCGCTGCTCTGTAAAAAGCGCGCCTCCATAGAGTCCAGGACTCCAGCACCTAGCAGTATATTTCCCTGAATAGCATAGTTTGGCCCTACGCGATGGCTTTTATAGTTCTGGCAGTTGATGCCGGTGAAAGCAGCGGCTTGTGCCGTTCCATTGATGATCGCTGCAGCTCCGTACTGCCGTTGGGTAGAGTTGCCCTGTGCATCGTTAGCGGCCAGCCAGTCCATGAGCTGTTGTGGCGTATCTCCGGCCAGCAGGCGGCTACGCGCCTGTTGCTGGTTGGCGCTCAGATAATACGACTGGGTATTAATAGCCCCCAGGCCCGGCAGGAGATCACCGAGAAAGTCGGGGTCGAAATTGGGGTAATACAGGTCCAGGTTGTCTTTGCTGATACAGGAAGCCCCGGCGCTACCCACTTCCCCGGTTGCCGGATCTACGGCGACAATGGAGAACGTATCCTGCCCGTTCAGGTAATCGAGGACCGAGATCAAAATGGCAAATAACAGTACTGTTTGTTTCATAACATGCTGTGTAGTGTAAACCAATAGTTTTACCAGGTATTTTCGAGGTCTTCCGATTCATAGGTATGGTCGCGGTCGGTGTAATAACTCTCTCCTTCCCCTTTCCGGTTAAGGTCAAAATATGCCGATCCCAGCCGCTTTGCCAGAAAGGCTATCGGAGTCAGAAAGACGTAAAAAACCACCGACAATAATACCCGTCCGTTAAACCAGCCCAATGCCTGTGCCAGCAACATCCAGCCTGCATGCACCTTACCTGCCAGCCAGGGAAAGAAAACCCCGATAACCCCGATAGCCAGAGCAGCATACAACAACCAGGGATTACCCACCCAGAAGTAAAGCGCTAATAATCCTGTGACGATCACCAGTGCGGTCTCCACCGCTTTTAACCGATCCTGCATATCAAAACAAGGTATAAATGAACGGCGCTATAGCACTACCACCACCAATGACCAACAATACACCTAACAGGAGCAGGACAATCACAACCGGCGCCAGCCACCATTTCTTGCGCGCCTTCATGAACTGAAATAATTCGCGTAAAAACTCCATCAGTATGTATTTTTTAATTGAGTTGTAAAAATAGGGTTTTATAAACTGCATCGCCCCCCTTCACCAGGCACATTAGTCCAGCACAAACTCTTCTTTCCAGCCGTCTTTTTCCAGCCACTCCGGCTGGCTTTGTTTTTCAAACAGGTAATTGCCGACCACCAGGTAATCCATTTCTGTACGCATGAAACACCGGTAAGCATCCTCCGGCGTGCAGACAATCGGCTCGCCACGGACGTTAAAACTCGTGTTCACTACCACTGCCATGCCGGTAAGATCACGAAACTTGTCGATCAGGGTCCAGTATCGCAGGTTCGTTTCCCGGTGAACGGTCTGGATACGTGCAGAGAAGTCGATATGCGTGATAGACGGGAGGTCGGAGCGCAGGTGGTAAAGTTTTTCCCGTACGGGCAGCTGGTCATAATTGTCGGGCAATGGAAGCCGGCGGTCCTCCCGAACGGGATGTACCAGCAACATATACGGCGAGGTGCCGGTGTAGTCGAAATATTCCGCCACGTGTTCGGCCTGCACAGAAGGTGCAAATGGCCGGAAGCTTTCCCGGTATTTGATCTTCAGATTTAGTTTTTTCTGCATTTCCGGATTTCGGGGATCACCCAGAATACTCCGGTTGCCCAGTGCCCTCGGGCCGAACTCCATGCGCCCCTGCACCCAACCGACCACATTGCCATCTGCCAACAGGCCGGCTGTTTTTACAGCCAGCTCATCAAAAGAGGGGAAATAATGGTACAAAGCCCTGTATTTCCGCGCAACTCGTTGTACCTCCAGATCGCCAAATTC
>SBHD01000168.1 GCA_006226345.1 Bacteroidota bacterium
GCCCCGGCCCATAAACTACATACTTTATGAAAACGATTCTTCTGTTGTTTCTGCTCCTGTTTGCTTCATCCCTGGCCGCCCAGGAGCGCGGTGTAACTCCGGTTGAGGGAAGCCGGACGGCGCAGGCCGGCACTACCTACGCTGTGGTTGTTGGCATCTCCAATTACCAGGACGCGGGTATCCCCGACCTGCGCTTTGCAGACAATGACGCGCTGGCGTTTGCCGGGTTTCTGCAGTCACCGGCGGGTGGAAGCTTGGACGGCGACCACCTGAAAGTGCTGATCAACGAGCAGGCTACTGTCGCCCAGTTTGCCATGCACCTCGATTGGCTTTGGGAGGTCGTGCAGGAAAATGATCGCGTCATCATTTACTTCTCCGGTCATGGGGACGTAGAGAAAAAAAGTATTACGCAGCCCGGTTACCTCCTTTGCTGGGATGCCCCGGCACACGTCTACCTGGCCGGCGGGGCTTTGAACGTACGTGACCTGAATGACGCCGTATCCACCCTGTCCATTCAAAACAAGGCCAAAGTCATACTCATCACGGATGCCTGCCGGGCAGGAAAACTATCCGGTTCGGAGATTGGCGGCGCCCAGGCTACTGCCTCCAACCTGGCCAAACAGTACTCCAACGAGATCAAGATCCTCTCCTGCCAACCCGATGAATACAGCATCGAAGGTGAGCAATGGGGCGGGGGACGCGGCGCCTTCAGTTACCACCTGGTGGATGGCCTGTACGGTATGGCCGACAGGAATTCCGACCAGGCCGTAAGCCTTATGGAGGTCCGGGGGTACCTGGAGGAAAAGGTCACCGCGGAAGTGGCGCCGCAAAATCAACTGCCAATGGTGATCGGCGATAGCCGGGTAAAACTGGCGGATGTATTTCCGGACATTTTAGCGCAAATAAAGGAAGGTAAAAAAGGACAATTAGCCTTGTTCAAGTCCACCGAATCACGGGGTATCGAGGACGACGTGCTGGCGGCGGCCGATTCGAATATCGTGAAAATGTACCATGCCTTCAAAAAAGCCTTGGCCGACAAACAGTTTCTGCACGCCGAAAAGGGCCGGTCCGAACAGGATTATGCCGACTATTATTATGAAAAACTGATCGCCGAGCCGAGCCTGCAACGCCTGCATTCATCTATGCGCCGGAACTACGCCGCTGCGCTGCAGGATGATGCCCAGCAGGTATTGAATACCATGCTCCAATCCGGCCTGACCGAGTGGATTTTGAAAAAAGCAAAGCCTGAAGATCTTTACAAAGATTATCCGGCCTATATCGATCGGGCGGCAGCATTGTTGGGCAAAGATCATTACATGTATAATACCCTTCAGGTAAGAAAACTTTTCTACCTGGGACAGATTGCCCGGAATAAAGCGGAGAAGCGTGCTTTTTACCGCAAAGCCCTCACCCTGCAGCCGGATATGGTGCATGCCATGACCGAACTGATCCGGAATTCAACATCAGGCCAATTGGATTCGGCGGAGTACTTTTTTCATCAATCCACCCAGCTGATCCCCAGTTGGGTAGAGCCCTATTTGGGAATGTCCGACTTTTACAGGTTGCAATTAAAACAACCCGGGAATGGAGAAGAGATGCTCCAGCTGGCCGGCCAGGTTGATTCGACATCAGTACTGGTATGGTACCAAAAGGCAAACTTCTACTATGCCCAAAAACAATATGAACTGGCTGAAAAATGGTATTCAAAGATCTTTGAAGAAAACAGGGGGAACATCTGCTTCCCTTGTGCCTACACAAACTTGGGACTAGTTTATTTGGATACAAAGAGGTTTGATCTGGCAGAGAAAAATTTTCGCAAAGCGATTGAGCAGGATTCAACCTTCACGGATGCCTACTACGATTTAGGCCTTGTTTTTGAAAACAGGAAGCAATATGCAGAAGCAGAAACATATTACAAAAGATCTATTGAAATCGACTCGACCTATATGGATGCCTATTATAATTTAGGTCGTGTCTACTCTACGAATAAGGACTATGAGCAGGCAAAAAAATGTTATTATAAAATCATTTCAATAGATACTGCCTATTGCCATGCCTATTACTCCCTGGGACTCTCGAATTCCCTTACCCGCAACTTTGAAAATTCAGAAAAATATTACCGCAAAGCCATTGAATGCGATTCAACCTACACCAATGCCTACTACAATTTAGGGTTTGACAATCTGCTCAATAACCGTTACGAACCCGCTAAAAGTTATTTTAACAAAGTCATATTACTCGATTCAACATACTGGAGGGCTTATTTAAACCTGGGGAGCATTTATCAGACTCAAGAGGAATGGCAGGAGTCAGAGGGATATATTAAAAAAGCGATTCAATTTGGTCCGTCATCAGGAGGGTTAACCATGATGCTGGTCAATACCTACCTGCATTTGGAGGGCCGGTTGGAAGACGCAAAAACGCTGCTGGATAACAGCCTCGAAGCATTCCCAAACTCCCCAAGTGTACATTACTACCTGGTCCAGTGGTATCTGAGAAAAGAACAACCTGCGCAGGCCTGGCAATACCTGGAACTTGGCCTGGAAAAAGGTGCCGGCAGAGGAGCCCTCAGATATGCCAGTCTCCAGGAAGATCCCGACTTTGAAGTCCTGCGCAAGGACCCCAAATGGGAGGAATTGATGAAAAAACACTTCCCGGATCAATACAAAGAATAGTAGATAACCAATAGGGATGTAAAACCGTAAA
>SBHD01000357.1 GCA_006226345.1 Bacteroidota bacterium
CGCAAGCAGTAGGCTTCTCCCTGCAGGTGCTTGGCAAAAGCCTGATCGCCGGTCAGGGCGCTGATGTCGGTACCGATCACAATATTGGCCCGGGCAATAGCCACGTAAGCGGGCACCCAGACCCCAATACCGTTGATGGCAATATAACTGAAGGAAGCAGGTGTTTGGAAACGACCGGAGGTGCCATTGGCAAACGTATTGTCCGTCCGCACCTCGTTGTGGATGATGAAATCCCGTCCGTAATAATTCGAGCCGGTTATCGCGTCATAGGCCCCGAGCATAATCCCTTCGAGGTCTGCAACGGACGTGATACTGCCTTCTACGTCTTTGTTCTGCGCCAACGTCGGATCGAGGTCTTCCGTGGTGCAGGACATAACGGCGAATACAAAGGTGCACGCCGTTAAATATAGTGTGATTTTTAATGTATTCATCGTCATTAGAATTTAAGATTTAAACCAAACATAACAGTTTTCACAGGTGGCGTTTCAAGTCCTCGCGATCCACTTCTGGCCAGGGCCACTTCCGGGTCGAATTGCATCCGGTCGTCCTTCACCCAGGTGTACAGGTTGACACCGCGCACAAAGATCCTTACGTCGTCAACTTTAATTTGTTTGGTCAGGGAGGATGGGAAGGTGTAACCGAAGGTTACGTTCTTAAGGCGGAAAAAGTCACCTTCATTGAGGTAACGGGAATGGATCCGCCACGGCTCGGCCGTATAGGTAACCTTGGCAACGTCGGTAACATCACCCGGATTCTGCCAACGACGCATCAGGCTGTTGATACCGTTGAAGAAGTCAAGTGACCAGCGGTCCGTACCATTGGTATAACGGGTCCAGTTTTCAAATACCATGTGGCCTCCGGCATAGTAACCGTAAGCGTCAAAGAAGAAACCTTTGAAATCAACATGGAGGTTGATACCTGCAGTCAGGGTAGGCAGGTCGCTCTTTCCAAAGTAGCCTTGTTCCGCTTCATTGAAATTACTCGTTGTTGCACCGTCTACTCCGTTCAGATACCACAGGTTCGATCCATTGTCCGGATCTACACCGGCCCATCTTTTGATGTAGTATTCATTTACAATATGTCCGGTTTCCACTCTTGTGGAGGAGCTGGTGATATTGATTTCCTCTCCATTACCGTCGAGCGGCAGTTCAAGTACTTTGTTATTAACAGTTCCTACGTTACCTCCGATGGTCAGGTTCAGGTCTTTGGAACGGATGATGTCAACGCTAAGCTCCAGTTCCAGGCCAGTGTTTTCCATTTTGGCAATGTTCTGGGTCTGGGAGCTAAAGCCGGTCGTCCGGGACAAGGGCACATTAAACAGGTTCTCTTTTGTCTCCCGGCGGAAGTACGAGAATACACCGTTGATCCGGTTCTTAAACAGGCCAAAATCGATGCCCGTCTCAAAGTTATCGGCAACCTCCCAGCTCAGGAGCCTGTTACCAACTGTACTCGGGGAAATCGTGGCATCGCCACCATAAGCACCGGAGAAACTGAACAGGGCCTGGTATTGGTTGATACCGATAGCATTGTTACCGGTCCGTCCGTAAGATACCCGGAGTTTAAGATTGTCAATAAAGTCCACACCGGCCATGAATGCTTCTTTTTCCATGTTCCAGGCGGCACCAGCGGACCAGAAGTTACCCCAGCGATAATCCGGGTGGAACCTCGAGGACCCTTCCCTTCTGTAGGTAGCGCTCAGGATATACTTGGTGTTGAAATCATAGTTCAACATTGCAGTATAGGAAGCGATTGCCCAGTCGGTAAAGCCGGAATACGCACCAGTGGGTGTGCTGGCCGAAGCGAGGTTGGTCAGACCGTCGGTAGAGAAACCTTCACCGTCAGCCCAGATCTGTGTGCTGTTGTTTTTCTGGTACTCCTGTAACACTTTCAGATCGAAGTTGTGGCTCCGGTTGAAATTGAAGCTGTAATCCAAAGAGTTTTGGATGACGTAGTTCATCGTCTTGTTGTTCTCTACGTATGCATAACCGCCAATGTTCACACCGTCACCGTGCAGGCGGTTCCAGTACTGTTTGTAATCATTGGTAGAGAAGTCGATACCGACCCGGGTCGTGAAGCCCAGGTTGGGGATCGGTGTGTTCCAGGACAACGAGTTGTTCGTGATGAAACGGGCAAGTTTGTTGAGGTGGATATCATTTTCTGCCATCCAGAGCGGGTTCCGGATATTCGTCAGGTTCAGGATGTCCACGATATTGATCGAGCCATCCGCATTGTATGGCTGCGCCAACGGCGTTCCAAAATACTTCGCTGCACGGGGTGATGCGAAATAGGCAGAGCCTTCCAGCAAGCCGTCCTGTGTGCTGGCAGCAACTGTATTCTTGGAGTCAAACCGGAAATTCTCGGAGATGCTCCGGGAATACCGCAGCGAGCCCGAGATCCGCTCAAAGTCCGAACCAATTACGGTCGCTTCCGCATTGTAATAGCCAAGGGATGCGTAGAAGTTCTGATTGGCATCACCACCGGTGGCCGAAAGTGTCACCTCGCTCTGGGGAGCGTTTTTGTTCGTGATCACATCCGCCCAGTTGCCTTCAGGCCGGCCGGCAGCGTTCCAGTCAACATAATCCGTACCGAATACGTTCGGATTTGCTTCGTAGTAGGCCTTGGCATCGGCTACAGAGGTAAAACCTTGCGCTGCGCCAAACGAGTTGTAGATGGACTCATAGAAAAGTTCTTCCCGCTGTGCGCCGGTCAGCATGACCGGACCTTCAATGGCATCGTTGGAGAAGCCATAGGAGGTGCTCAGGTTCAGCGTGGTTTTGCCACTCCGGCCGCTCTTGGTGGTAATAACGATAACGCCATTGGATCCCCGGGCGCCATATACGGCAGTAGCGGATGCATCTTTGAGTACGGTGATACTCTCGATGTCATTGGCATTAATGCTCGACAGTGCGTTCAGGGAGGAAACTGCACCACCCTGATAAGTCGGGTTCGTAAAGGGAACTCCGTCGATCACAAATAGCGGCGAGTTGCCTGCCGTGATCGAACTGATCCCCCGGATCCGGATATCCTGGGCAGAGCCCGGCGTACCCGATGTGGCGGAAATCGTCAGGCCGGCCACTTTGCCCTGGAGCACCTGGTCGACGGAAGTGACAGGTATCTGTGATAGTTGCTCCGAACCGACCTGGACGGAAGAACCTACCAGTTCGCTTCGTTTTCTGGAGCCATATCCGATAACCACCACTTCATCCACCAAAAGACCTTCCGCCAGTACAACTTCTACATTAGATAGGCCATCGATATTGACCGTCTGGGATGCAAAGCCCGTGTAGGAAATCTCGAGTTCAGTTGCGCCTTCCGGTACACGGACGGTAAACTTGCCATCAATATCCGTGATGGCCCCTTCGGAATGCCCTTTCACCAGCACCGTAGCACCGACTAGGGGTTCGTTACCATCTGTTACGACGCCGGTAACGCTTCGCTGTGCGTATAATGAGAGCGCTATAAATGCGGTCATTAGCACAGTTAGAGTAAATCTGAGCATAATCATAATTTTTAGATAAGGTGAAAAAAATCTTTCTGGACTCTGCTTCCACTGATCCCAAAAAGGCAATTGTTTCGTATCAGCGCTTGGGAAAACGGTTCTTGATGCGGGTCGAAATAGCCGGAAGGAGCATATGTCAACACCGGATTCCTGGGAAGGCATTCCAGTTGGCAGGGCCCTTTACGGCCACTGCTTTCTGTTCAGTATCGAGAGCGGATGGTTGTTTTTCTCATTCGATCGCCGGATGACCTGTAAGTGCCTGTACTGTAAGCACTTCGGTGGACTACTGAAGGTAGACATCCATGTGTAGAAAAGCCTGCAAGCGGACTGTTCCCTGATCCAGTTAACAAGAATCCATAGTGCCAACCAGGCGTGTTACTTAATTTCGTGATAGTGCCTGGTCAGGCTGCGCTGGGCAATCGCGCTACTTGTGCTAAGTAGCATAAGAAATGTAAAGTAAGAGCTGCTTCATGTGTGGATAGAATTGGTTACCAGTTTAGTTGATATTAAAAAAAATCAATACGAAAATCAAACGCGTGCCGGAGAACGCTACTGTTTTTACAAACACACGATACCCGTGACTGGGCAGCCAGGGGTGGGAGCGTTTGCAATAACACGGAGCATTTTACCAAAACGTTTAATCAAAGATATTTCACTGTGCTTGTATTTTCGGGAAAAATGCAACTAAAATTTTAATTTGTACAAAAGTTTAAATTTTTTGTACTGGTATAGAACATTTTACAGGCCGTGGTTCCAAAGGAAATTTCTGTCGGATTTTTAATGTTAACACTGGTTTTTTACCCTTCCCCGCCCGGCATTTTCTACTTTTGCACGGCTTTTACCGTATCGTCCGGGCTGCGCCGCCTGGCTGGAAATTTCCATATCCCCGGGCTGTTCACGGACACCGGGAACGCTCCGGTCCGGCCAGTCCCGGATGCTTCCGGTACGAACAATTAAACGAACGATGGATACAATTGGCATTCTTGGCGCCGGTGCAATGGGCAGCGGCATCGCACAGGTGGCCGCAGCAAAGGGCCACCCGGTAGTGCTTTATGATATGTTTGAGCCGGCGCTTCAGCGTTCCGGACAACAACTACAGGCCACAATGGCCAAACTGGTCGGAAAAGGAAAATTGGCTGAACAGGAGGCACACGACCTGCAGGCCCGGATCCGGTATGTGCAGGATTTGAAGGAATTATCCGGCTGCCAGTTGATCATTGAAGCCATTATTGAGGATATGACGGCCAAACAGGAGGTGTTTCGGGCGCTGGAAGGACGGGTCGACGGATCGGCTATTCTGGCCAGCAATACCTCATCTTTGTCTGTGTCAGCTATGGGCGCCGCCCTGCAACGGCCGGAGCGTCTGCTGGGTATCCACTTTTTTAACCCCGCTCCGCTCATGCGTCTGGTGGAGATCATCCCGGCACTTCAGACCAGTACCGGTATTGTCCAACGGGCGAGGAATCTGGTCGACAGCTGGGGAAAAACAACCGTCCTGGCCAAAGACACACCAGGCTTCATTGTCAACCGGGTCGCCCGCCCTTTCTACGGCGAGGCGCTTCGGATCGCGGAAGAAGGTATCGCGGATGCAGCGACGATCGACTGGGCCATGCGGGAGTTGGGCGGATTCCGGATGGGACCGTTTGAACTAATGGACTTTATTGGCCATGATGTGAATTACGCTGTTACGGAATCGGTCTTCCAGGCCTTTTATTACGATCCGCGTTACAAGCCCTCTTTTTTACAAAAGGCCCTGGTGGATGCCCGGTATCTGGGGCGGAAATCCGGCCGCGGGTTTTACGATTACCGGGAAGGTGCTGAGCCAGCCCGGCCGACAGAAGACCCTTTGCTCGGGCAACAGATCCTGTCGCGTATGCTGGCCATGCTGATCAATGAAGCTGCCGATGCATTGTATCTGCAGATCGCTACCCGTGAAGATATCGACCTGGCCATGACACAGGGCGTCAATTATCCCAAAGGCCTGCTGGCCTGGGCCGATGAGCGGGGTATTGGCCAGGTGGTGCAGCAGCTGGACGACCTGTATGCCGAATACCATGACGCACGGTACCGCTGTTCCCGGCTGTTGCGGGTGCTGGCACGCGAAGGGAGGGGATTCTATTCCTGACGAGAGCGGTTGCCTGTTTCATTTGCCATTTTGAGCGACTCGCTTTCACCATAAAAACGTTTTTTTCGTGCTTTCACCGAACGATATATTTCACCGGATGTTTGATAAGGACGCCTTCAGCAAATGGATGGGCATGGAGTTGGTATCCGTGGGACCCGGGACATGTACGTTACGCATGCAGGTCCGGCAGGAAATGCTCAACGGTTTTGGCGTGGCGCATGGCGGGATCACATTCTCACTGGCTGACAGTGCTTTTGCCTTTGCCTGCAACTCGCATGGCCGGCATGCGGTGTCAATCCATTGCACGATCGAGCATGTAGCACCGGTCCGGGAAGGTGATGTGCTGACGGCCACGGCTACCGAGGAGAATCTGGGCAACAGCATTTCTAATTATGCCATCCGGATCACGCGGGCGGATGAGACGCCCGTCGCCTTTTTCCGCGGTGTGGCGTACCGGAAAAAAACAGCATGGACCTGATCTGGATACGAACAACATCTTAATAACCGAACAATACAACGGCTACAAATACCCCCCCCTGTGGCCGGCGCGTACCGGATATTCCCGAAACAAAAAGACGCAAGAAGTCTGCCTGGATGTAATGCTGGCAGGATCAACAGAACGGAGAAAATGAAAGTAGTGTTAATTTTAGTCGGCTGGCTGGCTGCTGCGGCAGCCTGTGCGCAAACAGCCGCACCGGCCGTGCAACTGGCCGTGCAGGATGTCTCCTGTGCAGGTCGCAAGGACGGGCAGATCGAGTTGACCCTGATCGGTGGCAGCCTGCCGGTTGATTTTCAGTGGGCCAACCTCAATACCGGCGCCCTGGGCATTGGGCAGTTTACGGCGGTTAATCAACCCCTGACCCTGCCCAATCTGGCGCCTGGACTTTACCAGTTCAATTTTACCGGGGCCAACAACCAGGACACCACCCTGCAGCGCATCGTGACGGAGCCGTTGCCACTTCAGGGCGAATTGATCGTACTGGCCAATGCAAATGGTTTCCAGGTTACCTGTGCGCAAGGGAGTGATGGCGTGGTGCTCTTCGATGTAAAAGGAGGAACGCTGCCGCATACTTTTATATGGTCGAACGGGGATAAAGGCGTGCGCGCAGACAGCCTGCCTGCCGGGCCGGTGAGCGTGGAAGTGACCGATCAGCGGGGCTGTACCTTACAGGCCGATACTATTCTCAAGGCACCTGCGCCCATCCTGGCTGATGTGGTGGCAGAAGGCGAAACCTGTTTCAATGAAAACACGGGCAGCATCGAACTGGTTTCGGTGAGCGGAGGTATACCCCCGTATGTGTATTACCTGAACAACGACCCGCCCAGCAGCCAGATCGTATGGGATGCGCTGGCTGCCGGCCAATATTTCCTCTACATTGAGGACGGGGTGGGGTGCATCCATACGGAAGGGATCGTGTTGCCCAGTGGTACCGAGTTTACGCTTAAACTGGGTCCGGACCAGGAATTGTTTTCGGGCGATACCCTCCGGCTAAGCTACTTCACTGATCCGCCTGCCGATACCCTGATCTGGGAACCGGCCCAGGGCGTGCGGCTCCTCCCTGGAAATGAAGTATTGCTGTTCCCCCTGCTCAGCACTACCTATCATGTCACTGGCGTCAATGCCGACGGCTGTACGGCCGACGATGTGCTTCGGCTGACGGTCAACCGCGACCGCGATACCTATGTGCCCAATGTGCTGTCGCCAGCCGCCCAGAATTCGGAGAACCGGTATTTCACGGTGTACGGCGGGGGCGGGATCCGTGGGATCGACCTGCTTCAGGTATACGACCGGTTTGGCCGGCTTTGGTTTGAGGGGCGGGATCTTCCGGCCAATGCACCTGCCAGTGGCTGGGATGGTCGTTCGGGTACTGATGAGGCGCCTTCCGGGGTATACCTGTGGCGGGCAGTAGTGTCCTATACGGACGGCCGGGAAGTCCGGCTGCAGGGCGATGTGACCGTGCTGCGCTGATCGTGAATTATTCGTGTGCAAGGCCTGAAGAAGAGGTGGTGGAAAATAGGACCACATCAGAATATTACGTACATTCGCAAAGCGCTACCTTTGTGCATATGATGAAAAGTCTCCTCCTCTCGATTTGCTGGCTATGCGCAGTAATGCTGCATGCTCAGCCTGCGGCCCGACCGGTTTCTCTGAGTGAAACGCTGGACCTGGCCCTGGAAAACAGTGCCAAACTGAAAAAGACGCGGCTGGACCGGCAGACGCTGGAATTACAGATTAAAGAAGGGCGCTCTGCCTTTGCACCGGAGGTTAAAGCCGGTGTCAGCCTCGATTACGTACCCTTCCTTCCCACTACATTCTTACCGGCCGATCTGTTTGGTGGCCCTGACGGCGGATATGTTGCTGCCACACAGGGGCAGCCCTGGCAGCTGACTGGTTTGGTACGGATGGATCAGCCGATCTATAACGAAGCGGCGCGCCGGATGGTGCCGGCAGCTAACGTCAGCCGGAGTATTTATGATCTGCTGACAACCCGGGCTGAAGAGGAAGTGCTGTACAATACCGCTACGGTCTTTTACCAAACCCTGCAAGCAGAGGAACTGTTGCGTGCCGTAAATGCCAATCTGGAAAAACTGGATGCGCTGGAGCGAATGGCCGAATTGCAGTTGGCCAACGGGTATGCCATTCCTACGGATGTGAAACGCGTCCAGGTGGCCCGGGTCAACCTGGAAGCCCAGCGGCAAAATCTGGTCAATGGCATTCATGCATTACACCAGACCCTGGAATTCCTGTGCGGCATTCCGTTTGACGAACCGTTTGACCCGGTTGAAGAAATGAGCGACCCGGCTGCTGATTCGTCCCGCTGGCAAACCCTGGTACTGGAGCTGGAGTCCACCACGGAATACCGGCTCCTGCAGCGGCAGCATGAATTGAACCGAATCCAGACACGCAGTATGCGTGGAGAGATGGCGCCTTCGTTGAGCGCGTATGCTGTGGCTGCCTTTCAGGCTCAGCGCCCGGATGCCAATTTTTTCGATACCGACCGCCGCTGGTACAACTTTGGAGCGGTAGGGTTTAAACTGGACGTGCCGATCTTTGACGGATTTCGCCACCGCCGAAAAGCAGCCCGCATGGCGATCGAAGGCCTGAAGATCGAGGAAGACCGCCACCAGCTCTCTCAGGCAAAAAAACTGGAATTCTACCAGGCCCGTGATCAGTTTTCCGGTGTTATTCAGATGCTGGAAAGCCAGGAAGAGAATGTGGCACTAGCCCGGGATATTACCGACAAACTTTTATTGCAGTACAAGGAAGGCGTAGCACCACTCACCGATCTGCTCAATGCACAAACGGCACTTTCGGAAGCAGAAACGAATTACTGGCAGCAGGTCTTTAATTATAAACTGGCGGTGCTGAACCTGCTCAAGGCAGCCGGCCGGCTGCATTTGCTGAAAGAATAACTGACGTTGTGGCTTATCCCAGGAAATAGGCTGCGAGGAACGCACCTACGGTAGCCACAAATCCCATCATGAACACCGTATAGGAATACGTCAGCAGGCGGTATTTTTTATCCAGTACCTTTCCGAGAAAGTACAGGTCGCGCGTCATATTGCCAAACAACAGCCGGCCGTCGCGCAGCATGGCATCTATGGCTGTTTCATACTGTTCCAGGCTGAGGTGTACAAAATTGCCGAAAAACACCGGATTGGGCGGTTGCTGGTTGGGTATGGGGATAAAACTGGTCACCCTGGGCCGGGATGACAGCACTGCAAAGATCAGTGACGACAGGCTGGTGACCAAAAACATAATGATCGGCAGAATGTAGAGCGGGTTCCGGTTGGTCAGCGATTGATAGGTCAGTAACGAGATTGCTACCGACAGCAAAATGGAGTTGACGCTGATCATAATGTGCGCCTTGTTGTCCGCAATGGCGCTCAGCCGGATATGGTTAGCATAGTTGGCCCGGAAATAGGTCTGGATACTGGAGCGCAGGGGGCGCCGGGCCAGTCGGTCAAAACGCTCGGTAGTGATTTCTTTTTTCTTTTTCGCCGGAGTGTCTGTTACAGGGTTCGGCCTGGTCTGATGCAGCTGCAGGAATTGCTGCGCAAGGGCTGGTTCGTATCGTTTCTTGGCGTAGGCCGTGTAGAACATTTTCGACTGCAATTGCCCGCGCAGAAAGTCCTGCCAGTCGGCCCCGGTATATGGGGTGCCGAGGAGCAATTCGCGCTCCAGTTGCAGCAGAGGTATCCGTAATTCGGCTGATTCGACCCAGTCGTAGGCCAGGATCGCATCGCTTAACACCTGCGCCAGCAGGGTGATTGGGCGCGATTCGGACTGCGCGGCCACGATCGATTGGCGGATCTCCTGGATCCTTTCGGGCGGGTATTGTTGTTCAGCCAGGAAAAATTCAGCCCGTATGGCACTGGTCTCCACTGTTTGGTGGATGTCATACAGGTAGCCGATGTTGTGAAACCAGGCAGCGATCTGTACCTGCTCCAGGTCGGCGGCAGACAGGCCTTCTTCCCGGGCGATCTGCGCGGCGCTTTCCGCCACGGCCGCCGCCTGTGCAAAGTTGTGGTATACGAGCCGGGGGTTGTGTTGCTCGTTCCACTGCTGCAGCACATACTCCCGGGTTTTGCGTAGCAGCGGGGTATCCGACGAAGTGGGCACTGTAGGTTCTGATGATGCCATGCCTGGATGAATTACAAGACAAATGTAGAAAAAGCCGGGCGATCCCCCCAATCAAATCATGACGTACGGTGACAGGGCCGGGGTAAATAAAAAGCCCGACCGGTAAAATACCGATCGGGCAATGGTAGATTTCTTGTGGTGACCACGACTGGAGTCGAACCAGCACGTCCGTAGGGACACTACCCCCTCAAAGTAGCGCGTCTACCAATTCCGCCACGTGGCCAAAAAAGAGGTGTTTTAAAAAGCGGATGCAAAGGTAAATGCTCAGTTGAATATTCCCAAATAAGTTGGCGGTACTCCGCATCTTTTTTAGGAAGATCTGCAACTTGAGGCGTATATACCCGTTTACCCGAAGATATCTTTCACCTTTTCAAAGAAACTGCGGTCTTCTTTACCTGGGTTGGGCTGGAATCCCGGCATCTCGCGCAGTTTTTCAAGCAGTTGACGCTCTTCATCATTCAGCTTCTTCGGAGTCCAGACATTGACATGGATCAGCTCGTCGCCCCGGTGGTAGCTTTGCAGTGCAGGTAATCCTTTTTCCCGAAGCCGGAATATTTTTCCGGATTGCGTGCCTGCAGGAATCTTGATCCGGGCGCGTCCGTCGAGGGTGGGTACTTCGATCTGGGCACCCAGTGCTGCATCGGAGATGTTGACATAGAGTTCGTACATGATGTTGTTCCCCTCCCGGGTGAATGCATCATGAGGCACCTCCTCGATCGTGATGATCAGATCGCCGGCCGGACCGCCCTTTTTACCGGCATTTCCTTTGCCGGACATGGAAAGTTGTATCCCTTCATGTACACCTGCTGGGATATCGACATCCAGCGTTTCCTCTCCGAACACCCGGCCATCGCCCTTACACACGTTGCAAGGCGTTTTAATCGTCTGGCCGCTGCCGTTGCAGGTTGGGCAGGTAGTAGTGGTTTGCATGGCCCCGAAGGGTGTCTGGGTGATCCGGCTAACCATGCCGGAGCCTCTGCAGGTATTGCAGGTATCAACTGCGCTGCCTTCCCGGGCACCGCTGCCCTTACACGTGTTACACGACACCTGCTTCCGTACTTTAATTTTCTTGCTTACCCCGGTAGCGATCTCCTCCAGGGTCATTTTGACCTTGAT
This sequence comes from Bacteroidota bacterium, assembly GCA_006226345.1. Lineage (GTDB taxonomy): Bacteria > Bacteroidota > Bacteroidia > Chitinophagales > Saprospiraceae > M3007. The sequence goes on from SBHD01000357.1 coordinate 11,386, forward strand.
GCGGAGGTTGGAGCCCCGTTCGCCGCGTGGGCGGGCACCACGGAAACCACCGCCACGCCGTCCGCCGCCGCCAAAGAACTCCGAGAAAATATCATCGGTGTCGAAACCGAACCGGCGCAGGATATCGTCCATGGACATACCTTCAAAGCCGCCGCCGCCGCCCATACCGTCTACGCCGGCATGCCCCAGGCGATCATACCGCGAACGCTTGTCCGCGTCGCTGAGTACTTCGTAGGCTTCCGCAGCTTCCTTAAATTTTTCTTCGGCCGTCTTGTCCCCCGGGTTTTTGTCCGGGTGAAACTCAATGGCTTTTTTGCGGTATGCCTTTTTTATTTCATCGTTACTGGCAGTCTTCGCAACCTCCAGTACCTCGTAATAATCTCTTTTTGCCATGTGTTAAGTTGTCGTAATAAGCGGCTTCCCTGCAGGGGTGTTCTAAACATGCCCTTACATGCCTACCACCACTTTTGCGTACCGGATGATGCGTTCGCCAAGCCGGTAGCCCTTATCCGTCACATCCACGATCTTTCCCTTCAGGTCCGGGGTGGGTGCGGGTATTTCCGCCACGGCCTCCTGGGTATCGGCGTCGAACGGGTCGCCGGCTTTGCATTCCAGCTCGGAAAGTCCCTTTTGCTGGAGGATCTGCAGGAGTTTGTGGTGAATGAGGGTGGTGCCTTCGTTCAGCGACTCATTTTTGGCAGCCCTGTCAAAATCGTCCAAAACTGACAGCAATGCTGTCATGATGTCACGTCCGGCAGTTTGCTGTAGTTCGATCCGTTCCTTGGCTACGTTGCGTTTGTAGTTTTCAAAGTCAGAAAGCAGGTAGAGGTACTTGCTCTTCATATCATCGAGTTGTACCTGCACCTCATCTTTCTGTTGCCCGCTTTGGGGCTGGTTTTCGGCAGTTTCACCATTGGATCCGGTGTTTTCTTCCGATGCCGGTATATTATCCTGCGCTTCCTGTTCTAATTCTTCCGGGCGCTTTTTTTTCATACAATATCCGTTTTGCCACAATATTATTGAGAGAATGTATCAATTTTCACTTCCCAGATGTACAATTATTATGCCCTCCGCGTACAGGTGTCAATTTGTCAGCGGCTGGTCAGGCTCCCGGCGAGCTTTTTATCTATCTGGTCCGGCGACAGGTTCACACCCATGATGGTACCTTCCGGATTGATCAGGTAGGTGGCGGGAATGGAGTGGATGTTGAACTGTGTGGCCAGGGGGCCATTGAAGTACGATAATTCGAGGGCGTGGTAAGGCCAGGTCAGCTGGTCGCTGGCAATGGCCCGCTCCCAGGAAGCCTGGTTCTTTTCAATGGCAATACTGAATATTTCGAATCCCTGCTGGTGATACCTTTGATACAGCCGGGTCAGGTGGCGGTTTTCCGCACGGCAGGGACCGCACCAACTGCCCCAGAATTGAAGCAGGACGTATTTGCCCCGCAAATCGGACAAGCTGACCTCCTGGCTATTAGCCAGTACCGTAGTGAAATCAGGGACTTTTTCACCGGCAATAAACCGGGGCTGGCGGTACTGGTAGTAGAAATATAAAACTCCAATGCCAACGACAAACATGGCGATCTTTACTATTCGAGCATTCATGGATACGTATATGGGTTGAACAGAAGCGCATCCGCGTTACAGGAGCAGGTGTCGCCTCCAATAAGGTATTGAATGTGGTTAATACAGCAGATGTGCAGTATTTGTTTATTACTGCAAATGCAAAATTGGCGTTTTGTGTTTTAAATGTCCGTCGCAGGACCGCCAATGTTCTCAGAGCATTTGCATTGGTGGAAAGATGCTGCCGGTTTAGTCAATAAGAAATATGAACTTTACCCCCGCAAGATCCATTTATCACATAAAAAGAAATAATGACTATCCACATGCTATACCCCAGGCAGCTTAAGCATATTCCCGTTAGGGAATTCCTGTTGGTAGACTAAGGAAGTTCCCTGTTAATTAACCCCGTCAGGGGGGGCCTTGGGACGAGTTCAGACAATGGGCAGGAAACCCCTGACGGGGTTCCACACGATCTTGTTTCTTGTATGCTAAAAACAGGAATTCCCTACGGGAATGTACAATTGGGTGCAATATGTGTAGTCACGAAAGAAATATTTACTCCGGCGTCGCCGATGACGCCTCTGCTCATCACCTTCACCACATTTAAAATGACTATCGACCCGACCCAGATACCTACAAAAGACCTGCACCAGTTCATTTTGGGTGCGGTGGCGCCCCGGCCTATCGCTTTTGCCAGTACGATCAGTACGGATGGCGTGCCCAACCTGGCGCCCTATAGTTTTTTTAACGCCTTCAGCAGCAACCCGCCGATCCTGATCTTTTCTTCCAATCGCCGGGTAGCCAACAATACAACGAAAGATACGCTCAAAAATGTGGAGGATACCGGAGAGGTGGTCATCAATGTAGTGCCGCATGCGATCGTGCGCCAGATGGCCCTGTGCAGCATCGAATACGGAGCTGACATCAGCGAGTTTGAAAAAGCGGGCCTCACGCCTTTGGCTTCCGAACGGGTGAAGCCCTTCCGCGTGGCGGAAAGTCCGGTGCAGATGGAATGCAAGATCGACCGTATCCTGCCGCTGGGTGAAAAAGGTGGCGCCGGCAACCTGATCATTTGTGA
>SBHD01000387.1 GCA_006226345.1 Bacteroidota bacterium
GAGCAACTGTTGCCAGAGGTGTTCAGGGTGTTGGAGAACGAAGCCCTCCTGTTCAGCCTGAGTGAACATATTCGCCAGTTGGGGTTGCCCAAAGCAGCCGATACTATTGCCGGAACTGTGATAGGTCTGGCAGAAAATAATGAAAACAACTAAGCATGAACAAGACAAAATATAGCATCGGATTGGTATTGATGTTCCTCCTGCTTTTTGCCCTTGTGGCGTGTGAACGGGCGAACGATAAAAATCCGGACCTGATCGGTGACTGGCAGGGTAGGGAGTGGTTGATCTTTAATAAGCCTTCCGGGCTGGACGCCTCAAAAGTGACATTCTCTTTTACTGCCGACGGGGCTTATGCTGCGGCCTTTGGTGACCAGCAGGAGCAGGGGGTCTGGCGTACGGATAAGGATAAACTGTATACGACAGCAGAAGGGAAAAAAGAAATCATGGTAAAGATCCTGCAGCTGGACAGTGCCCTCCTGAAGTTTGAAATGAACCGGGGCGGGCAACAGGAAACCATAGAATTAGGACGAAAGCAATAGAGACCGCTGTAAAACAACCAGCATATATGAATCTGAACGATATCCATACCATCTATTTTATCGGCATTGGCGGGATCGGCATGTCGGCTCTGGCCCGGTATTTCAACGGGCACGGGGTGAAAGTGTATGGATATGACCGTGCAGAAACTGCATTGACACGCGCCCTGACAGCGGAGGGGATATCGGTGCATTATGAGGATAACGTACAGCACATTCCGGAAAAAGTAGACCTGGTGGTCTGGACCCCGGCAGTGCCGGACAGCCACAGTGAATTGCAATATTTCCGGGAGCATAATTATCCGATCAAAAAACGGGCGGAGGTGCTTGGCCTGATCAGTAAATCAAAACGCTGTATTGCAGTGGCCGGCACGCACGGAAAAACGACGACTAGTACCATGGTCGCTTACCTGATCCGGAGTTGTGGTATAGATGCTACGGCTTTTCTGGGTGGGATATCCGTCAACCTGGGTTCCAATTTTATTGAAGGCCAGAGCGATTGGGTGGTTGCCGAAGCAGATGAGTATGACCGCTCTTTTCTGCAATTACATCCTGAGATCGCTGTTCTGAACTCGCTCGACCCGGACCACCTGGATATCTATGGTTCGTCGGAGGCTGTGGTGGAAACCTACAAACAGTTTGTCAGGCAGATCAAGCCCGGCGGAAAACTTATTTACCGGCACGGACTGCCCCTGGATGATGTGGCGGAAGAATTACGGGCGAGCGGCCGGCAGGTACTTACGTTTGGCATTGATGCGGGCGATTATGAAGCGCATAATATCCGGGTTGAGGATGGCCAGATGGTCTTTGGCATCAAGTCCGGCATTTTTAACTGGGAAAACCTGCACCTGCCATATCCGGGCAGACATAATATTGAAAATGCTACGGCAGCTTGGGCGGCGGTGCACTGTGCAGGTGCGTTCGTGCCAACCATGCCGGAAATATTATCCCGGTTTAGCGGAGTGAAGCGCCGGTTCGAGTTTATCGTCCGGCAACCGGATTGTGTGTATGTGGACGATTATGCGCACCATCCCACGGAACTGAACGCCGTTATCGCCGCTGCCAGGATGTTGTTTCCGGATAAAAAAATAACCGGTGTTTTTCAACCGCATCTATATACGCGTACGCGTGATTTTGCATCGGAGTTCGCTTCGGCACTGGATCAGTTGGATATGTGTATTCTATTGCCCATCTATCCTGCGCGCGAACTGCCGATCCCGGGTATAACTGCTGAATTTATTTTACAGAAAATGAATTTAAAAGATAGAAAAGTGGTTAAGGGAGAGGATTTGGTGCCGGAATTAAGCCGTGAAAAGCCGGAGGTGTTATTGACTCTCGGTGCAGGCGATATTGATAAATGGATCGAACCAATAAAAAAGGCGCTGACTGCCGGATATCCGCAGGCAGGGTAGCCAAAATAACTAAACTGAATAATTGAGCGAATTATGCAAGCCATTTTGTCCCAGTTCACGATGACGCGGTTGCGTTATGACCGGATCATCTGGATTTTGTTCCTGCTGATCACAGCGCTTGTGTTGCTGTCGTCGGTGAGCCGCAAGCTCAATAGCTTTGCCGACAATACCGTGGTGCAGATCATCCCGCTGGAAAGCGGACAGAGCCTGCTGGATGAAAGTCAGGTTCGGCAAAATCTGTTAATGGCCTTTGGTAATACCCTGGAGGGGACCGAACTGGCAGACCTGGAGGTGGAGCGGATCGAACGGGTACTGGAAGAAGATCCGTTTGTGGAAGATGCGGAAGCCTATGTCGGGCAGAGTAATACGCTCCACATCCGTATCCGGCAACGGGAGCCAATCCTTCGGGTACTGGACAACGACGGTGGAAACTATTATATGGACCGTACCGGCGCCCGGATCCCGATCTCCCGGATCTATACGGCACGGGTCATGGTGGCCACTGGTAATATCGCTCCATATACGGCCGACTTTCAGGAGAAAAAACGGAACTCGCTGAAGGATCTGCTTCACCTCACTCAAATAGTGCTGGACGACCCGTTACTATCTACGTTCATCCAGCAGATTCATATTGACAACACGGGAGATTTTATTCTGGTGCCGTTGGTAGGCGACCAGAAAATTATTCTGGGAAGTATCCGGAAGCTCGATGAAAAACTACACCGATTAAAGATATTCTATAAA
>SBHD01000112.1 GCA_006226345.1 Bacteroidota bacterium
CTTCAATTGTCTTTTTTGTTTCCGGTGGAATATCCAACTTTTGTAGTGTCAAAAAGTATTTACGCATGTAATTGTCGACACACATGACGAGAAACAGACTTCTTTTGCCATCACATTCCCAAACGCTATATCCTATGTACACAAAGAAAATCTGCTTTTTACTGCTTCTGCTTGGCCTGTTATGGGTCCAGCGGGCAGGTGCCCAATGTAACGGTACGCCGCCGGTTGTTGAGATCGCTCCGCCTGCAACCCTGACCTGCCAGAACCCAACCGTTCAGCTGCAGGCAACGATCACTCCGCCGAATGGTGATTATATACTGGACTGGTCCGGACCGGTTTCCGATCCGACCATCCTGAACCCGACCATTTCCGAACCTGGCGTATATGCACTTTTTGTACTCGACTCGGCAACCGGATGCTGGGGCGGCGATACTATTGTCGTCGAACAGGACGGGTCCATACCGGTGGCTACTATTAGTATGAGCGTCACGACCTGTGATCCTTCGGTCGATCCTGTCGTACTGAGCGCGGGTATTCCGGGCCCCTTTGATTATGCTTGGAGTTCCGGCGAGACCACTCCATCAATTGAAGTAATGCAGGCGGGTGTAACGACGTATTGTGTTACGATCACAAACAACCAGAGTGGGTGTAGTGCCACCTCGTGTATTTCAGTTGTTGTCCCGGAGCCATTGGAACTGGAGATCAACTATTTTAACAGCCCGTATTGTGACGACTCCACCGGCATGTGGGTTGGGGTAACCGGTGGCTCTGCTCCGTACGTTTATATTTGGAATAATGGTTTAACGCACCCCTTTCTTTGGGACCCGCCGGCGGGTGATTACACGGTGACAGTAGTAGATGCCAACGGATGTTCCCAAACCGCTTCCTATGTTATCGAGGAGAACGGCGATGAATGCGCCCATTTGCAGGGGTATGTATATGCCGATTGGGATGTTAACTGTACTGCCGGCCCTGCCGATGAAGGCCTCAACCATATCATCCTTCATTTGGAAGATGCCATTGGCAATGAATTCTACACGGAGACTGATGCCACCGGTTTTTACCATATCCAGTTGTTGGCTGGTACATACGATGTGACGGTGGTTCCACCCAACGGATTGTGGGATCCGTGTCAGGCCACCTATTCGATTTCCATAAATCCGAATCAAACGATTGATCAGGATTTCTTCCTCCAACCCGAGGCCGTTTGCCCGGCCATGACTGTAGACCTTGGCGCGCCCTTTCTGCGCCGTTGTTTTAACGGACAATATTGGGTGAAGTATTGTAACCAGGGTACAGAGGACGCAAGTGGTGCATATGCGGAGATCCTGTTCGATTCGTTTCTGTCCGTCACAGAAGCACAGATTCCATATACGGACCTGGGTAACAACCTCTATCGCTTCGATCTGGGAGATGTGCCGTTTAATACCTGTGGAAACTTCTGGGTCAAAGTGCATGTCAGTTGCGACGCGACGCTGGGGCAAACCCACTGTACGGAGGCTGTTATTTATCCGACCGGCACCTGTGCGCCCGTTGATCCGCAATGGTCAGGCGCCAGTCTGCAGGTGAACGTTGATTGCGGGCCGGATTCGCTGGATTTTGCCATTGAAAATGCAGGTAGTGGTTCCATGGCCGAGGCACTGGAGTATGTGATCATTGAGGATGCCGTAATGCTGATGCAGGCGCCTCCGCCGTCTGTCTTCCTGGCGCCGGGAGAAGTCTACCACGTGAAGGTGCCGGCCAATGGTTCCACATGGCGGGTAGAAGTTGCGCAGGAAGCCTTTCATCCGGGCAACTCCATGCCAAGCGCGGCATTGGAGGGCTGTTCGAACAATACACCGTTCAGTACGGGCTTTATCAATCAGTTTCCTGCTGATGACAACGACCCCTGGGTTGATATCGACTGTACTGAAAATGTAGGCTCCTATGACCCGAATGATAAACAGGGCTTCCCGGTTGGTTATGCTGCAGCACATTTTATCGAGCCCGGCACTGAGATCGAATATATGATCCGGTTCCAGAATACCGGTACAGACACTGCGTTTACCGTAGTTGTCCGTGACCAGTTGTCCTCCTGGCTCGACCCGGCTTCGGTACGGCCCGGTGCCAGCAGCCATCCGTACACATTTGCCTATTATGGCGATCGTGATATCAAATTTACATTTGAGAATATTCTGCTGCCGGATAGCAGCGATAACCAGGAAGCATCACAGGGTTTTGTGACCTTCCGGGTTGCACAAATGCCGGATGTGCCGTTGCAAACGGATATCTTCAACCAGGCAAGTATTTATTTTGATTTTAATGAAGCAGTAGTCACCAACACCACGGTACATCGGGTAGGCCGGGATTTTGTCACGGTAAGTGCCTGGCAGCCTTTCCGCGATGGCCTTGAGCTGCAGGTGATGCCTAATCCGGTTGCCCGGCAGGCAATACTTCAATTAAACGGTCTGGAAAGCCTGAATAGTTGGCAGGTTGAATTACGTGATGCTACCGGCCGCAAAGTTCGTGCTGAAATGGTTCAGGGCAGCCAGTGGCTCTTTGAGCGGGGCACGCTCGCTTCCGGATTGTATTTAATTCAGGTACGGACCAATGAAGGACAATTACTCGGCTCGGGCAAGATGTTGCTGAAATAAATACACTTCTTTGTCCGCCAGACCATAACTAAAGACGCGCCGTTTTCTGTGAAGACACAGGACGGCGCGTCTTCATTTAATACCGGATTAGTGCAGTAACTTACTCTTTAAGCACCTGTAGTTTAACCACGTAATCCCCCTGTGGAATGGGATGGTTTGCCCTTGGTTCTGGCTTGACTTCCAGCAATTTTACTTTAAAACTACCGAACAGCGCTTCTGACGTGTAGTCTGTGCCAGTGGGGTCGCCAAGGATCAGGCGGTTGGTTTGCGTATCGCCAGGCTGGATGAAGGTAACTTCTATCTCTGCTCTTCCGGCCCATACACATTCGGCATCCACCGGACACCGGCTGTCGGAAGTGACTCCATCGAACCGGATCTGAATGGCAGCATCCTCTGCCCAAGTGGCAGTAGCGCCCTGTTCGATAGTGAATGGTGTATCCAGGCTAAAGGTTAAAATGCCGGATTTTTCCGTACATCCGGCCAGGAGGGCCAGGAGTAAAACCGTGAGGATGAAAAGTCGTTTTTGCATAGCTTATGTTGTTTGGTCAGGATATCCGGTATGGAATATGTACGCTGTTACCGGAATAGAAACGATCCACTTGTGTGTTTTTGGATCAATCGTTCTAAAAAAGTAGACACCCTGATCGTTTAAAACAGTTGGGTCTGCGAGGGGGCGGCAGGATATAAATATTCACCATTTTATGGGACTTATGCAATATTTAGAATACTTTGTTAAACGTAAGCTTGCGGGCAGTTCGTTGTGCCCGGATGAAAAAAGGATGGAGGATTTCGAATAGCGTACTACTTTTGCCGTTTATTTTAACGCAAATCCACAGCCGGAGTGAATTTGGAAGAGGGTGTTTGCCCCATACTTCCGGGTCGCTTCCAAACAGAAAGTGGTTCAATATCTTGTAAAAAATCGGCATTTGTTCCGGAAACTCACTTGTTGCCAGGTCATTCGCACTATGTAGAATGGCAGGTAAATAATGGAGATCCTTTTACCAATTTCCTACGACTATGTATTTGTTGGGTCAATTTATCAAAACCGGTATCAGACTGGGGGCTACCAGCCCCGATCCCTGGCGGTCTACGGTTGCACAACAGCGAAGAACCCTTATCCGACTCCTGACCAGGGCCAGTCAGACATCCTTTGGCCAGGAATACCAGTTTCAGCGCATGCTCGAACAGGCAGATCCGGTCCGGGCATTTCAGGCAACTGTGCCGATCCACGATTATGACCAGATGTACGATCGTTGGTGGTCGAGGGCCAGGAAGGATGAGGCTGATGTATGTTGGCCCGGCCTGACGCCCTGGTTTGCACTGAGCAGTGGAACTTCCAATGCCACGACCAAGTATATCCCGGTGACGCCGGATCTTATCCGCTCGATGAAAAAAATATCGCGCAGGCTGTTTTGTGATATGGTATATTTTAACCTGCCTGCTGATGTGTTTACCAAGCAGATGTTGATGGTCGGCAGTTGTACTAATCTGACACCCGAAGACAACCATTTTATAGGTGATGTTTCCGGGATTATTGGATTGAATCGTCCGCTTTGGTTAAAAAAATACTACCGCCCGGGCCGGGATGTAACAAGCCTGCCGGAGTGGCAGGACCGGATCGAGCGTATCGCCGAAGAGGCCCACAAATGGGATATTGGCTTTATTGTCGGAAATGTTGCCTGGGTGCAGATGATCTTTGAACGGATACTGGAACGATATAGCCTCAACCATATTCATGAGATATGGCCTAACTTTTCGTTACTGGTGCATGGAGGGATATTCTTTGAACCCTATCGCCATACTTTTGAACAATTATTGGGAAGCCCGGTCCAGTATGTAGACAGTTATATGGCTTCAGAAGGCTTTTTCGGTTATCAACCCAGTCCGCACTCCAGGGAGATGCGTCTGATGACCGATGCGGGTATCTTTTACGAATTCATCCCCTTCAACGAAGAGCACTTTGACGAAAATGGTCAATTATATCCCAATGCTAAAGCTTACAGCCTGGAAGAGGTGGTGCCCGACCAGGACTACGCTATACTATTGAGCTCAGACGCTGGCGCCTGGCGCTATATCCTGGGGGATACGATCAGGTTTTCTGATGTGCGTCAGGCGATGTTTAAGGTAACGGGACGGATCAAACACTACCTGAGTGTAGTGGGAGAGCATCTGTCGGTGGACAATATGAATGCCGCTATCCGGCAAACAGATCTGGAATTTGGCGCCGGGGTGAAAGAGTTCGCCGTTTCGGCCGTCCGGGAAGGGTCGCACTGGGCGCACCAGTGGTATGTCAGCACGGATAATCCGCGGGTAGATGCCGAAGCGTTTGCTAAAAATCTGGACCGGCAACTTATGCTGGTCAATGACGATTACCGGATCGAACGACAGTATGCTCTGAAAGAGATCCGGGTGGAAATACTTCCGCACGAAGTGTTTTACCGTTGGCTGGAAGAACAAGGTAAGTTTAACGGTCAGGCCAAGATACCTCGGGTATTGAAAGGCGAAGTGCAGAAAAACTGGGAGAGTTATCTGCTCCGGGTATTGAACACATCCGGGAAGTGACAGAAGCGATTATCAAAGGTGCATTGGCCGGACTGGCCTATGGGATGTTGCTGGGCCCCTTGTTTTTTATGAGTTTGCAGGTGACCTTGCAACGTGGACTGGCCAATGGGCTTTCGCTGGCAGCTGGAGCTTTTTTCAGTGATGCGCTGCTGGCAGTCGGGGGGTGGTGGTCCTCAGGGCAGTTGCTGGCCCTGGCCAGACAACCCTTGTTCCAGTCGGCCATGGGCACGGTAGGTGCTTTACTGATCATTAGTTTTGGCATTTCTGCGGTAGTTCCCAGAAATTTGGAGGCTTCAGGCCGGTTTTTAGGCGGGTTGGCTGCCCGGCGCCGTTTTTCTTTCGCCAAAGGGTTTGCCCTTAATATGGCTAACCCGTCTAACTGGCTGTTCTGGCTTGGATTGGCTACTGCCGTTCGGGCCGAGGCGCCAGACCATATTGAGGGGTACACGATCTGGTTCCTGGCAACGACTATATTCATGGTATTTTCTACCGATATGGCTAAAGTGTTGCTGGCCCGGAAGGTTGGTCAGGTGCTCCGGCCCGGACTTCCGGGCAAGATTGTCCGGGTGGCTGGCCTGGTATTGATTCTCATCGGTGTGTCTGTGCTGGTGCAGTTGCACTTCATGGCGGAATAGGAACCGACGGATCGGTTTCTCCGGCTCATGCAGGGGTGTTTCCGGTTCGGTTTATAGACAAATATTATGAATTGATCGAAACCTTTGCGGAATACGCTTCGGGTTACCGAATTTCGTAGTGCGTTCCGGTGTATGGCCGGAATAGTGCAGATTCCTGACGACTTAACCAACCACATATGCGCCAGTTTTTCCGCATCCTTTTTGAAGGCGCCGCACAAGCCTGGCAACAACTGATGGCCAATAAACTCCGTTCGTTCCTGTCCCTGCTTGGGGTGACGATCGGTATCTTCTGTATTATCGGTGTGAAGAGTGCTGTTAACTCCCTGGAGGATAATATCCGGGGGAGCATGGCCAAACTGGGGAACGATGTGATCTATATCGAAAAATTTTCCTGGGCGGAAGACCCCGGGGCCAATTTTTGGAAATGGATGCGCCGTCCCAACTTTTCCTACGTCGAATATACAGAACTGGAAAGGCGGCTGAAAAATGCTTCCAAACTGGGCTTCTGGCAGTACCTGGGTTCCAAAACGATCAAATGGAAATCATCCAGTGCGGAGAATGTGTTCTTCCTGGGCATTACGGAAGATTGCCGCGACCTTTTTCACCTGGAATTTCAGGGGGAGGGCCGGTATTTCACACCAACTGAATACCAGACCGGTAGCGATGTATGTATCATGGGAGCGGAAGTGGCAGAAGGGCTCTTCGGTGAAGGCATCGATCCAACCAACCGGATCATCAATGTGGGCGGTCGCAAAATGCGGGTGCTGGGTGTACTGAAAGCATCCGGTAATGATCTGCTTAAACCGTTCAACTTTGACAACGGGATTCTGGTGAGTTATACCCTGGCCCGACGTGGGTTTAATGTGCGTACCCGTGGCCAATGGGAGCGAACCAGCCTGCTTGTACAAGCAAAACCCGGTATCGACCTGGAGGATATGAAAGATGAGATCACAGGTGTGATCCGGACTATCCGGCGGTTGAAGCCAAGGGAGGAAAATAACTTTGCCCTGAATACACTTTCCATCCTCAGCGGACTTTTTGATAATCTGTTCAGTGTGATCAACCTGGCCGGATTTGTGATCGGGATATTTGCCCTGATCGTCGGGATGTTCTCCGTAGCCAATATTATGTTTGTTTCCGTTAAGGAGCGTACCAATATTATCGGAATCAAGATGGCCCTGGGCGCTAAACGCTGGTTCATCCTGCTGGAGATCCTGTTCGAAGCGGTCGTGCTTTGTATTGTTGGCGGGATGTTCGGATTGTTATTTATCTGGGGAGTTACGGAAGCCATTTCTCAGGCTATTGACTTTGATATTCACCTGTCTCTTTCCAATACATTGATCGGGGTGGTGACCTCAGTAATTGTCGGCGTGTTGTCCGGTTTGATACCGGCCATCCAGGCCAGCGGCATGGACCCGGTCGAAGCTATCCGGAAGTAACCTTTGGTATTCAAAGAGAAGGCACAAAGACGTCGTATCTGTTTTGTCTTTGTGCCTTCCGTACTTAAATCCTGCCTGCCGGGTCATGCGGCAGGGTTCGGTGGTTATAGCCGCAAGTCTTCAACGTGAGCCCCGGGAAAGTCCTTTGCATTAAGCTGAAAATGGCCGGCGGGGAATTTTTTATCTGTTGTGAGCCGGGTGATGTTGAAGGTGTACCGCGAAGCATCTTTGGCGAATGCCTCAATACTGTCGATGGTGCCTGCCTTCTCGTTGATGTTGATCCGGATCTTGGAGTATTCCGATGATTTTGACTTGGGCTTGAACTCGATCTGTGTCAGTACTACACCTTTGCGGGCCACCTTGTCGATCAGGGCATACAGGAAATCGCCTTTCTGGTACCGGCTGAGCAGGTCTTTCGGTGTAAGAAACCCGCCGCCATCTTCCGGTTCGGCATCCGTAATCTGTATCTCGTTATTTTGTTTCAGGTAAACCCAGGTAACTTTTCCGTTACTGGCAATTACCTGCTGGTCCATGTCCAGCCGGAACATATCACCCTCCTGGCCTACGGTGCCTTTCTCTGAAGTGGCAGGTTGATCAGGAATGGAAATAGTCAGGGTGAACGCTGCTTCAATTGTTTTGAACCCCTCGTATTTTTTACGTACGCGGTCCAGGATTTTCCGGGCTTCCGGGTCCGACTTTTCCGGTGGTGCCGGCTTCTGAGCAAGCAGTCCAAGTGTACAGAACGATAAAATAGTAAGCAGAAACGCGTATTTCGTCATTATAAAGATGGTTTTTGTACAAGAACGGAAAACAAGGGCGGGCAGTTGTGGCCAAAATGGTTAAAGATTCGCAAATGTACGTTGCTGCAACTTTTTTACCCCAGCCTGCGTTTTAGTGTTAATCCGGACCCGTGAAAACAGTATGCAGGTGTTCCGGAATGAATTATGTTTAATCGAAAAACCGTACATTATTTAATCCGATCTGAAACCTTGTATCCTTTCCCTGCTGCATTCCGCAGCGTCGGAACCCCTGCCAGTCTCCCTGTCGCTTTTGTTGCAATATCAGACTTCGCCGACCCGTCAGGATCGGACGTTCCCGGAAGTATATCCCTGAAAATGATCGCGTTTACTTCAGGCAAAGCATATTATCTTGCAAGCCGTTCCCTTTGTTCCAGCAATGCAATCCAGCTTTGTCTTCCCCGTATAAAACCTTAATACTTTATGACTAAGAAGAAGAAAAAATCCGGTCAGAAACTGACCGCCAAGAATTTACAGATTGAGCTCCTTAAGTTTTTGCTCACCCAACCCAAAAAACAGTTTGCCCCCCGCCAGTTGGCCGGAATACTCCATATCGATAACAATAAAGACTCTATTGAACACGCACTGCATCAGCTGACGCAGGCTGGTTCGGTCCGCGAATTCAAGCAAAATAAGTTCGGCGTTGCGCTGGATCACCTTACCGTGGAGGAGGATGTCGCAGACAAACCGGCCAAAACTGCGCGTGAAAAACCCATGAAGACCAAAGCGCAGCGGTTTCAACCTACTGCACGTCAACAGAAAACGGTGGAAGGCCGGGTGGATATGACCCGTACTGGTGCCGCCTATATTGTGACCGATCAACTGGATGCCGATGTTTTTGTGGCCCCGCGCTATGTGAATGGTGCCTTAAACGGTGACCAAGTAAGCGTGTTGCTGTTTCCGCAGAAACCACGGCGGGGAAAATCTGCCGACCGTCGGCCTGAAGGAGAGGTGTTGAAAGTGTTGAAACGCGCGAATGAATTTTTCATCGGCACGTTGCGAAAAAGCCGGAAGTATGCCATGCTATTACCGGACAACCCGAATATGCCGGTAGATATTTATATCCCGCTGGAGGCGTGTGGTGATGCCAAAGATGGTGAAAAGGTGGTTGCGCGTGTGACGGATTGGCAGGATGGTAAAGGCCGCGTGCCCATCGGACAGGTGACGCAGACCCTGGGTGCTGTTGGTGGCAATGACTTTGAGATGAAGAAGATCCTGATCAATGCCGGGTTCGAACTGATCCACTCGGAGGAAGCTCTGGCAGAAGCGGATCGAATCCCAATGACGGTCCCGTCCCAGGAGATTGAGCGCCGCCGGGACTTCCGGGATGTCCTGACCTTCACGATCGACCCGGAAGATGCGAAAGACTTCGATGATGCACTCAGTATCCGCAAACTGGAGAACGGTAACCTGGAAGTCGGTATCCATATTGCGGATGTAACCCATTATCTGAAGCCGGATACCCCGCTCGACCGGGAGGCTTTCCGGCGCAGTACCTCGGTTTACCTGGTAGACCGGGTGAATCCGATGTTGCCGGAAAAACTGTCCAATCACCTGTGCTCGCTGGTGCCTTACGAAGACCGGCTGACCTTTTCTGCGGTTTTTGAGTTCAACTCCCGCGATAGTGTGGTGTCACGGTGGTTTGGTAAAACGGTGATCCACTCGGACAAGCGATTTACCTATGAAGAAGCGCAATCTATCCTGGATGACCAACCTGGGGAGGGATTGCAGCAACTGCGGAATTTCCGCGACCTGGACTGGGCGGTTCGTTCGATGGCCCGTATTGCCCGCACTATGCGAAAGGCGCGCGAGAAGGAAGGGGCTATCGGATTTGAATCCGACGAGGTCCGGTTTCGGCTGGCTGAAGACGGTACACCAATTGAAGCCTATGTAAAAGACCGGATCGAGACCAATCTGTTGATCGAGGATTTCATGCTGCTGGCGAACAAGGAAGTAGCATTGTTCATTGACCGGAAAGCAGCCAGCGAACGGGAGATCCCATTCGTATACCGGGTGCACGATCTGCCTGACATGGAAAAAGTGCAGGAACTGGCGCGGTTTGCGCGCGAAATGGGGCATCCGATGAAAGTCAGTACACCCAAACAGATCGCTCAGTCCTACAACCACCTGATGAAGGCGGCCCGTAAAGATGAACGCCTTAAACTACTGGAACCGCTAGCAATCCGGACGATGGCCAAGGCGGTATATTCCACTTCGAATATCGGGCACTATGGACTGGGCTTCTCTCACTATTCCCATTTTACCTCACCGATACGGCGTTATGCCGACGTGCTGGCACACCGGCTGTTGGAACGCAACCTGGACGGACGGACCTACCGGATGGACAAATCCAAACTGGAAGAGCAGTGTAAGCACGTCAGCAGCCAGGAAAAAAAGGCAGCCGATGCCGAACGGGAAAGTATCAAATACAAACAGGCCGAATTAATGCGCCGCCACCTGGGAGAGACCTTTGAAGGCTATGTAAGCGGTATGATCGAGCGGGGCTTTTTTGTCGAACTGCCCGACTCCCTTGCGGAAGGCCTGGTGGACTTCCGGTATCTGGACGATACCTATATCCTGGAAGAGGGTGGGCTGAGTGCCAAAGGACGCCGGTATAAGAATGTGATCAAAATGGGTGACAAGGTCCGGATACGGATCACAGGTGTGGACCTGCAGAAGCGGCAGATCGAAATGGAACTGGTAGAGTAGGGCCTTGGGCAAACACCGCACCAGTGACCAGGTGTATACGATGGAAAGCTAGTCTGACGGCACTAGTTTATCGATAAGTAAATGCCCGGCATTCGAATCATTCGAATGCCGGGCATTACTGTTATTCTGGATGGTTGTATCAGCCGCGTGATTTCTGATCTTTTTTAACCTCGGTACCCGGTGCCGGGCGATCGCCGGGTTTGCGGCCCTGACGTGTTTGAGGTGCTTTGCTGCGGGGGGCTTCCTCTTTACCGGCTTTAGCCTTTTCCTGTTTTTCTACTTCTACACCGGTATCATCGTCCTGATCCGGGCCCTCATACCTTTTATCCCCGGACCGTCCCTTTTTCTGACTTTTAGATTTGTTGGCACTCTTGTTTTTGTTCTTGTTGGCACTCTTGTTTTTGTTCTTAGCCTTGTCCTTTTTCTCTTTGTCTACCATGTTCTTTTCACCGCCTTTCCCTTTTCCGCTGAATGCTGCTCCATTGGAGCGCTCTTCGGCATGTTCGATCCTGGTGGCTTTGTCTTTGGATTTGGCCTTTTCTACTTTCTGCGCTTTTTCAGCAGGCGCAGTCTTGCTTTGTGTACGCTTTTGCGGGTCAGATTGTGCAACTGCTACCAGAGTAGCCAGAAAGAAAACCAGAGCAGATAATACCAACTTCTTAGTCATAGTAAAATATGGATTTGTTCACAGATGTCATTTATACGCCTGAACAGACAAAAAGATACATCGGACATATGGGCTTAACAGAATTTTAAGTCAAAACTGCTGTCATGTGCCCAAATCGGTTTTTCTTTGAGGAAAACGAACGAAAATGACAAATCGACGCAGTTTTATCCGCCAAACCGCGGCCCTGCTTGGGAGCATGGCGCTGCACCAACATGCACAAGCCGCCTTTTTCAAGGAGATGCCGCCGTTTACACCAACTAACGGCCTGGTGACAGATCCGGATTCTGAGGACGACTTCTGGCGCCAGGTACGCATGGCCTACGCTTGCAGCCCCACCCTGATCAACCTGAACAATGGCGGGGTTTGCCCTTCTCCACGGGCTACCATGGATGCATTGGATTATTACAACCGGATGTGTAATGAGGCGCCATCCTATTACATGTGGCGTATCCTGGACCAGGACCGGGAACCGCTTCGCCACAACCTGGCGGCACTGGCAGGCGCCGACCCGGAGGAGATCGCGATCAACCGGAATGCCACCGAAGCATTGAATACCGTGATCTTTGGCCTGAACCTGGAACCCGGCGATGAGGTGGTTGTATGTAAATTCGACTACCCGAATATGCTCAATGCCTGGAAGCAACGGGAAAAGCGTGATGGGATAAAACTGGTGTATACGGACCTCGACCTGCCATCGGAGGATGCAGAGGCCCTGACACAGGCATACGTGTCCAAATTTACAAGTAAAACACGGGTCGTGCACCTGACCCATGTGATCAACTGGACCGGCCAGATCCTGCCGGTTCGCCGGATTGCCGATGCCGCCCATGCCCGCGGTATCGAAGTGGTGGTGGACGGTGCACATTCCTTCGCCGCTCTCAACTACAAGATCCCTGACCTTGGCGCTGATTATTTTGGCACCAGCCTGCACAAGTGGCTTTGTGCGCCGTTTGGTAACGGCCTGCTTTGGATCAGAAAGGAAAAGATCCCGAATATTTGGGCACTGCTGTCTAATGACAAACCGGACGGTGATAATATCCGCAAGTTTGAAAGCCTGGGTACCCGGAACTTCCCCGTGGAAATGGCCATAGGCTATTCACTGGACCTGCACAACCTCATCGGGCCGGCACGTAAACAAAAGCGCCTGCACTACCTGAAAAACTACTGGATGGAACAGGTGAAAGACCTGCCCGGTATCCGGTTTTATACTTCTATGCACCCGGACTGGGGCTGTGCTATCGGTAATTTCGGGATCGAAGGGAAGAATGGTGGAGATATCTCCAACAACCTGTTCAAAGACTGGAAGATCCATACCACTTCCATCAAGTGGGAAAATGTGGATGGGGTCCGGGTGACTCCCAACGTGTATACGACCGAAGCCGAACTGGACAAGTTGGTGCGGGGAATAAAGGAGCAGGCGGAACAACGGTAGTGCCGCTTTTCTCCGGCGGGTGTATCTTTGCCTGGGTTTTGCGGAGCGAAGCAGGCAAAGATGCGTCATTTGCCTTTACGTCTCGTAATTGCACCGACCTGAACATCACAACCATATAACCTGAACTACTTCACATGCCTGAACATATTCTCTTTTCAATCGAACAAAATGTCGCCCGGATCACGCTGAACCGGTCCCAGGTGTTCAACTCCATGCACCATGCCATGCGGCAGGAATTGCTGGATGCGCTCCGGATATGCAACGGGGACCAGGAGGTCCGGGCGGTATACCTGACCGGGACCGGGAAGGCGTTCTGTGCGGGAGAGGACCTGCAGGAAGTGGTGGATCCGGAAGGGCCCTCGCTGAATGAGATCATATCCACCGGCTACAACCCGATCGTTTCTTCGATCCGGGCATTGGAAAAACCGGTCGTGTGCGCAGTTAATGGAGTAGCTGCAGGTGCCGGCGCCAATATCGCCCTGGCCTGTGATATTACTGTAGCTTCGGAATCGGCCTCCTTTACCCAGGCCTTTTCCAAGATCGGATTGATCCCGGACAGCGGTGGCACCTGGACGCTGCCACGCTTGGTTGGCTTGCAGCGCGCCACCGCTCTTATGATGCTGTCAGACAAGATAACCGCCACCGAAGCAGCAGCGATGGGCATGATCTGGAAGGTGTTTCCGGATGCCACATTTGCGGAGGACAGTTTTGCACTGGCGGCCCGGCTGGCCAAAATGCCTACCAAAGGTTTGGGGCTTACCAAACGTGCGTTGAACCGCACGTTCACCAATGATTTTTCGGGACAGCTGGGCATTGAGGATCAACTACAAACCCTGGCCGGTGAGACGTACGACTACAAGGAAGGAGTAGCGGCATTCCTGGAAAAACGTAAACCGGAGTTTAAAGGGGAATGATAACGGCTGCCGGCTCAGGCAGACCCATGGACGGCCTTCGGTATCAATGTACTATCATGTGTTGCTGCTGCATGCGGCAAAACTGCTTGATTATTTAAACAATGAAGTGATTTAAACTTTTCTGGTGAGCCGGAATGTAAGTACTTGGTTCTGAAGACAAGACTCATTTTGAGTTGCGTACTGAACCAGGTACGGAA
>SBHD01000164.1 GCA_006226345.1 Bacteroidota bacterium
GTGGCCATCATCAAAAGTGATGATCAGCGCCTTGGGTGGTATCCGCCCGGGTTGGTTTTCCAGTCTGGCCTCCAGGTAATCGTTCAGACTGATAATATTGTAGTGCCGGTCCAGATAGGCAAAGGCCGGCTGCGCGACCTCCGGTGCCATATCATGCAAAACCAGAATAGTTACCTTATTCCGCTGTACCAGTTCTCGTACCAAAAAGGGCAGTCCGGCACGCCGGACGGACCAGGTAAACAGTTTTTTAATCAATGCTCTCATATCTAATCAATAAATCGGTTATACCATTTTTCCAGGTGTATCCATTTCCAGATCTCCCGGGCGTAGCTGCCCTGGCGGTCCAGATGCTGTTGGTACATCTGGTGGACATTTTTGATATCCAGGATACCCCGGTTTATAAAAGAGTCGGCGTAAATAATGTCTTTGATGTATTGCTGAAATTGTGGGGTGCGAAACCATTCATCCTGTGGTGTTTCAAAGCCGATCTTATCCCTGCGCATCCGGATCTGTTCCGGCAGGGTGCCTTTCATGGCTTCCCGGAGGATGTGTTTGGTCATGCCGTTCCGGATGATCATTTCATCTGGCAACGCCAGCGTATGCTCGACCAGGCGGTAGTCGAGGAATGGCACTCTTGCCTCCAGTGAAAACCACATAGAGTTTCGGTCTTCCCATTTCAGCAGGTGTTCCAGTTTGTATTCAAAATGATTCAGCAGCGCATCCTGCAAGGTCGGCGATCCGTACAGATCACCGGCAATCGTGTCGGCGCCGCCGGCATTTGCCTGGAAAAAGTCGCCGTGCAGGTAGCCCTTTTCCATTACCCGCAACCGGGTGCGTAAAAACGCAGGAAGGAGGAAAAAAACAAAACTCTTGATCCCGTACAGCGAACGGTGTTTGCCGTAATACTGCGCCATTTCGGATGCCAGGGTGTCCAAACGTCCCTTGCGCAACAGATTTTTGAAATGAAATCCGAAAAAATAATGATAGCCGGCCAGTTCTTCGTCTGCTCCCTGTCCGTCCAGGGTAACCGTAACGTGCTGACGGGCGAGTTCCATTACCTTGTACTGGGCATAGGTCGAAGTGCTGGGCACCGGTTCAAACTGGGCAACTATGAAGTCTTCAATATCCTGCATGAGGCTGTGCTCATCAGGTTGGACCTTATACATATTGGTCAGCTGATCCTGGTACAGGTTGATAAACGACGATTCATCGCCGGTGCGCCCGCTGCCATATACGGCTGAAAACGTATTCAGGTCCTTTTTGTCAAAATCCCGCAACAGGACCGACACAATGCTGGAGGAGTCCAGGCCGCCACTCAGGCAAACACCTACCGGGACATCGCTGCGCAGCCGGAGCTGAACGGCAGAGTTGAACATCGCCCGGTATTCCTCCGGGTCTTTAAAGGGCTCCCGGAGGCTCTCGCGCAGGTTGTACCAGCGTTGCGGTTTAAAGGCTGAGGTTGCACCGGCATTTTGTTCCGGTGCGATACGTACCTTGAAATAATGCCCGTGGTTCAGTTTTTTTACTTCCCGGAAAAACGTGTCTGCTCCCTGATCCGTCCGGTTGAAGGCCAGGTAATTGAAAATAACGGTTTCATCCGGTGTGGGCTTCCGGCCCAGTACGGCCAGGATGGACGGAATTTCAGAGCCAAAAAGGATCCGGTTTTGGTCCAGGCAATAGTAAAAGGGTTTGACCCCGAAACGGTCGCGTGCGCCAAATACTATTTTTTCCTTGCGGTCGTAAATAACAAAGGCCCACATGCCGTTCAGGCGGTGTAACATTTGCTCACCCCACTCAACAAAAGCGGCGAGCAGTACTTCGGAGTCTCCCTGAGTATGGAAGGTGTGCCCTTTTTGGATCAGCTCTTCCCGAAGTTCAAGATAATTGAATATTTCGCCGTTGAAGATCAGTACGTAGCGCTCGTCAGCTGAGAGCATTGGCTGATGACCGGCGGGGCTCAGGTCGAGGATACTCAGGCGTACGAAGCCGAGCCCCATCCCGTTTTCAGCAAATTGCCCTTCGTCGTCCGGGCCACGGTGTTTCATGGCCTTCATCATGGCCGCCAGGGCCTGTGTTTCCACAGGCTTGCCGTCGAGTTGTATTATTCCGGATATTCCGCACATATATCGTGTTCGAGTAAGGTCTTGTACGTTTTGTATTTAAGGCATAGCTTCCTGCACCTGGTACCCCAGTACCTTTCGGTAAACATTGATGATCTTGTCCGCTACGGCTTCAGAGTCCAGTCCGAGTTCCTGAATCCGGGCGCGTCCCCGGGTGCGCCTGGTCGTGGCAGCAAACTCCAGCGCAGCGTCGAGTTGCCGGGCGAAATCCGCCGGATCATAAGTGGATACATAACACCCTGGCGTATCGGAAACTACCCAGGCGGCATCACCGGCGGGTGTCACGACCATCGGGCAGTTGCAGGTCATGGCTTCCTTGACGACGTTGGGCGATCCTTCGCCAAACGAACACAGAGTGAACACATCTACCGAATTGAGGTACTGAACGACCGTATCGTGCGGCACGCCAAATACGTTGAGCAGTTCCACATCGGGGCGGTTCAACAATTCCACGGCTGCTTTCACCAGTGCATAGTTTTTATTGGTGTCTTCGGTATTACCGAGGAAAAGGACATACCGTTTTTCAGGGTCCAGCCCAAGTGCCTCCCGGCAACCGCC
>SBHD01000197.1 GCA_006226345.1 Bacteroidota bacterium
GCTGCTTTCTTATACAGTGCAGGAATGGCAGCAGCGCCGTCGAGCAGGGAATACTGGGTATGACAATGCAGGTGGGCGAATTGTGGCATATGCAGAAGCGTTGGATATTGAATAAACGGCAGGTGTGGCAAATTTAAAACAAACTGTGGGAAAAACGGATTGCGAGGCGCAAAAAATACGAAAGGGAATGCCCTGCTTTTTTCACAACGCTTTCATTGGGAATTTAACCTGACACGGGCAATTCCGGCCCGTTCTTTTGCTGCTGCCTCAGTTGCCGGGCTGACCACACTCACTACCCGCCCTGACCGCTATTCTGGCATTTCCGGCAACTACAGATTAAACTTTGCCTCAACAAAAACTGATTCATGCACGCATAAATGGTGCATGATATAACCATTAAAAACTCAAACAATGTTTACGCAAAAATGTATGACGCTCTGTACCATCGTGCTGATGGTGGCAGGACAGCTGTTTGCACAGGCCGACAAAGCGCTTTTGCGCGACCTGGCACAGGAAAACAAACAGTCTGTCGAAGCCCTGGCCCTGTATCCTGAAGATACCCGGCTCTCCATCCTGGAAGCAGCCAAATACCCGGAAGTATTGATCAAAATGCAAAATATCCGGGAAAAGACCAGTGCTGCTTTCCGCACGCTGATTGAAGACTATCCCCGTAATACCCAGGAGATCTTTTACGACCTCACACGTTTCCCGGGCCTGACCGAAGACCTGGAAGCACATCAGAACGATCGCCAGGCCCTGCGGAAGGACCTGGAGGTATTACCCGATAACAAGCGGTCGGAAACGCTGGTAGTGGTGGAACGCCACATGCGCACCATTTCCAGGATCAATACCCTGAATACCACCACGCAAAACGCCTTTACCGCACTAATTGCCGGCTATCCGGCACCGGCCCAGGAAGCGTTCCGCGATTTGCTCCTGCTTCCGGAAGTGGTCGATATTCTCAATGAAGACCTGCGCTTTACCGTATTGGTCGGCGATATTTACAAGGAAGACCCCGCATGGGTCATCCAAAAGGTCGACTCGTTGAATCTGGCTGTCGCCCGCTCGCAGGCCCAAGAACTGGAAGAATGGAAAAAAACGATCGAGAACGACCCGCAAGCTCAGGAAGAACTTCAGGCTGCGGCACGTGAATATGCCGATGAATACGGCTATACCGATGAAGTATATGGCATCGTACAGGACGACCTGTACGCCGAAGATGCTCCTGTTTCCTCTACGGTGGTGGAACGCTACTATTACTACAGCTACCCTTACTGGTTCGGCTATCCCTGGTGGGCTCCCCAGCCATACTGGCGGCCATACCCCTACTGGTGGTATTGGGGCTATTATCCCTATTACAATTCCGTGGTGATCATACATTTCCCGTCGTACCACTTCATGCACTGGTATTTCTATCATCCGCATCACCACCGGGTGTACAATCACCTGTCTACCCGTATGGTCAACCACTACTACGGGCACCGCAACTCCGGAACCACCATCACTGCCGGTGTTCAGAACTGGCGGGATCAAAACAGAAATCTAGTGTCGGATGAATGGCTGCGCGACCGGAATCAAACGTCCCGGCGGCTGCGCGAATTTGCCACCTTCGAAGAAGGCCGGCAAAAGTACAATACCAAAAATCCTACCCGGGCCATGACCCAGGAGGAGTACCTCAACCGCAACCAGCGTAAATACCCCGACCTCGTCCGTTCCCGCACACAGGCGCAAACGGAGATCCGGCAGGAACGCATGGAAACAGACCGGCAGCGTTCGGACTGGGCACCGGCTAAAGAGCCTCTCCGCACCGAACCTGCGCCGGCCCGCCAACCGCGAACGGACAAACCCGAACAGCCTAAAACCCAACCCAATCAGCCGCCACGGGTAACGCCGAAAAAAGAACAGCCCAAACAGCCGGAAACCACGCCACGCCCGCAACGGCCGGCCCGCCAACCGGCAAACCCGCCGGTCATTGACCGGGCTAAAGACTACCACCGGGATAAGTGGGAAGCCCCCAGAAAAACGCCAACCCGAACTCAACCGGCTCCGGCACCTAAAACCAAAACGACACCTGCACCCCGGAGACAGCCTGCCAAACCGCAGGCTCCCAAAACGCAGCCTAAAAAACCGGATCAGAAGAAGCGCGGCGGGTAGCCGGAGGCACATTCGTCCTACGACTTCGAGTCGTAGGACGAATATTCGGGCGCTTTCGTGTAAGGAATTTCTATTCCCGTCCGGGTGGTCCTAAATTTGGACCAAACGGACTAAATCATATTATTTACCATGAAAACAATACAAATCTGGACAAGCACCTTGCTTATGGTGTTATTGTCTGTTTCCTCCATTTTTGCTGCCACTATCCTGACCGGAGAAACCGTTCGCATAACCGAGCCCATAGAGGGCAATGCCTATATCGGCGCCGGAACGGTCACCATTGACGCTATCGTTAACGGCGACGTAACGGTTGGCGCCGGTGAAATCCAGATCCTCGATACGATCCGCGAAGACCTCATCGTCGGTGGCGGGCGGGTCCGCGTTGACGGCGTCATTGGCGATGACATCCGCTGTGGCGGTGGCGAGGTTAAAATATTCGGCAATGTACTGGGCGACGTGATCGTCGGTTGCGGCACCCTGGAAATCGGACCGGACGTCGTAGTATACGGCGATCTGGTAATTGCCGGTGGTGAAGTGCGGATCAGCGGTACCGTGAAGGGGTCGATCATCATGGCCGGCGGTGAAGTATCCTTCGACGGCATTGCAGAAAAAGACGTGGAAATCCGTGGCGGTGAAGTGACTCTCGACGGAGACATCAGGGGCCCGGCCAAACTGGCAGCAAAGGAGATCGTACTGCGCTCCAATGCACAATTTGCCCAGGACGTACGGTACTGGCAGGTCGACGGCGAACTGGATTTCACCGGACACCTCCGGGGTGATGCCAGTGCGGTCTACGATACCAGCCTGAAGCAGGATATGGAGAAATATGACAACAAGTGGTTTTCCAAAGGCTTTGGGGTCTTTTCGGTATACCGGTTTTTCGCCGGTGCCGTCCTGGTCGCCCTGCTGCTCTGGCTCTTCCACAGCTTCTTCCGCCGCAGCGGCGCAGGTCTTCCCGATCAATGGATCAACCGGTTCGGCACAGGTATCCTGTATTTTATCGGGGTCCCGGTAGCGGCGATCCTTCTGTTTATTACCCTTATCGGTATTCCGATCGGCTTATTTGTCCTGTTTTTCTACATTTTCAGTTTGTTGTTTGCACCGGCACTGACCGCAGCCGTAGGTGCTAATGTGTGGGAACAGTCCCGCGGACTATCCTGGAGTACCGGCCAGCGCATAATGGTTGGCATTGGCCTCCTGCTGATCCTGCGCTTGTTAATGTGGATTCCGGTAGCCGGACCGCTACTTGGCATTATACTGGTCAGTATTGCCTTTGGCAGCCTCATTAAAGCGCTGATCACGCATCCTGCGGCTGAGTAGAATAAACCTTCTAATTTATCTTGAATACCGAGCCCGCCCTACGGCCCAAAGTCGTGGGGCGGGTCCTTTTCCGGACCTGTATCTTCCAGAGGCTCCGGTTGTGTCTTTTCTTTTTGAAATACACTCCGAAACTGGCTGGGCAGCAGGCTGATCCGGTCCCCCAACCAACGCTCCAAGGTAACAGCCAGAAAAGCATACCCTTCCGTCACACCGGGAGCCGGCACAACGATCACGACAAAAAAAGGCAGAAAGCGCGGAATATCGCGCAGTTGTTCCCGGGCCTTCTGGAGTTCCTCCTCCGTCGGCTGCTTCTGTTTGGAGATCAGCAACAGCCGGCCCGCATGATGCCGGGCATAGGTATGGACCATTTGTTTGGTCTCCACACCCTCCATAAAGAGCGCCCACAACATTTTCCGCGGGAAGCGGATTATTCGCCGGAATTGGGTTCGGATATACATTTATTACGCAAAGTAAAAGGGTTTTGGGCATGCAATCAACTTCGGGCGCCCATTGTAATGCAACTTCCGGGTGTTTCTTTTTATTGCCCGGATGCCTGTTTCAATGCATCGACAAGTTCCAACATATTCCGTACCAGCTGCGCCTGTTGCGTACGGACACCGGATGCAGCCTGGGTCGTTTGTACCTTGAGGCTTCCGATCTCCTGAAACTGGCTTTTTAACTGGTAAAAATCATTCTCCAGCCGGGTATCACCTGTTGCCTGCAGCCATGGCTCCATAGCCTCGAATGCTGCATCCAGCCGGTTGTTGCCGATAAGCTGCTTGATCATGCCCCAGTCCGGCAGCCCGTCTTTCGATTGGCCGTGTTGCTGAGGCGAACCGGCTTTGCCGGAATTGACCGTACTGCGGTTGATGATCACGCTGTTTTTATTATGCTGAAAATTATCGGCCATACTCAGGTGTTGATATTACTTCGGTTGGTGATGGTCGAGTCCGAGTTATGGGCAAATACGTCGCCGCTGTTCTCAAATTTATATTCGGTAAAATTGGCGACAAAACTGGCTACCCGGTCATCATTCATCGAACTGGTGATGCGGTCGAACAATTCAAAGGTAAAGTCCTTGTTCCCCGACCACAGTACCTCCGTTTTTCCAGAGGTACATTCAAAAAACAAGCCATAATAATTATACACTTCGTCCTGCTTCTGACTGCGCTCGTGATAATAGTACCAGGTCACTCCGCCACCAGCCAGGACCAGCAGCAGTCCGATAAGTTGCAGCGGATCCCACAGATAATATCCCACTCCCAATACCATCAGGCCTGCCAGCGCTGCTCTGATGGCCGTATTGCGGCTTTCGTCTGAAACCCGGAACGTGGCTTTCCTTACCTCCTGAAAACCCTTTACTTCTATCTTGACCACATTGCTGAGCTGGAGGGTTTTGTGCCCATACGTGACGGTGCGCCGGGTAAAGATGAACCGGCCCAGAAACCGTTCCGGCTTTTCCTCCTCCGAAAAGGTAGTGTTTTGTTCCCTGATCTTGTTCATACCGGTTGTTTTTGAATTACATCGTGTTCCAAATCTACGGTTCCGTGGCGAATTTCCGGCACTAAAATTCCCCTGCACTTATCTACCACGTTCAGCGGTCCGGCACCTGCTTTCCGGAACAGTCCATTGTGACCGGCACAATCCGTACAACCGGAAAATGACCCTGCATAAATATTTTAGCGTATTTTATCGGGCGAAAGGCTGGTTGGGCCGACTATATATGAATCACGAAATTCTGATCACCCTTATTATTTTGGCGGGTGCGGTCATCCTGTTTGCGACCGAACTGCTGTCGATCGACGTGACCGCCGTGCTGATCATCGGCACACTGGTGCTGACCGGCATTTTGAGTCCCCAGGAAGGCCTTTCCGGGCTCAGTAATACGGCCGTAGCCACAGTAGCCGCCATGTTCGTACTGAGTGCCGGGATTGAAAAGAGCGGTGCGCTCAATCCGATAAGTACCTATCTGGAAGGGCTGTTCCGGCGCAGTTTCTGGCTGGGGATCGTGGCAATCCTGCTGGCCGTTTCTTTTTTGTCTGCCTTTATCAACAATACGCCGGTGGTGGCACTGTTCATCCCGGTGGTGATCGGATGCGCCAGATCCGTACGGGTCAGCCCGGAAAAACTGCTCATTCCCTTGTCGTTCGCCTCCATGTTCGGCGGTATTTGCACCCTCATAGGCACCTCTACCAATATCCTGGTCAGCGACTATGCCGAATCTATCGGCATGGGTGCGTTCTCTATGTTTGAGATGACAGGCCTCGGACTGGTATTTCTCCTTGCCGGGCTCCTGTACCTGCTGGCAATCGGCCTGCACCTGCTGCCGGCCCATGCCAAGCCACATGCTGAAAAGTATCACCTGGGCGACTACATCACCAATGTCGTCCTGCAGCCGGGCGCCCGGTCGATCGGTAAAACGATCCAGCAAGCGCCGTTGAAAACAGAGCTGGAACTCGAGATCTTTCAGGTTACCCGCAAAGGGAAGCGGATCTTCTCCCCCCCGGACGATTTTTTACTCGAACCCTATGACACCCTCCGTGTTACCGGCAACCTGGAGCAGATCCGCAAACTGAAAACCCGGAAAAATGTGGTGGTGCACCCCCTGCTAAACAAAGAGTTATCCGTCGACCCCGGCAGCGAGCTACTCCTGCACGAGGTGGTCGTGTTGTCTAATTCTGATCTGGCAGGGATCAAACTACAGGACATAGATTTCCAGGAGCGCTTTGGTGCCACATTTCTGGGTGTCCGGAGCCGGAAAGGAGCCACCAACGTTACCCTGGGCAAATGGAAACTCACTGCCGGCGACTGCCTGCTGCTGGCCTCCCCGCGCGACCAGTCCGGCGCCATGCACCGTAATTTTCCCGACCTGTTCATTATCAACCATACCGATCATTCGCCTTTTTCGCAAAAGCATGCCCTGTTTGCTGGCGGTGTGGTCGTAACGGTCATGGTGCTTGCAGCGCTGAACATCATGCCCATTATTACGGCTGCGCTGCTGGGCTGCCTGGCCTTGGTCCTATGCAATATCGTGACGCCGGAAGAGGCTTACCGCAGTATCAGCTGGAAAGTGATCATCCTGCTGGCCGGCTCCCTCAGCCTGGGGCTGGCACTTGAAAAGACCGGCACCGCCCGGTTGCTGGCCGATCACATCCTGTTCTGGGGCAAACCGTATGGACCAATGGCCGTATTGAGCGCCCTGTATCTGGTCGCCACCCTGCTCACCGGCGTAATGTCGAACGGTGCCACTGTGGTCTTGCTGGCGCCGATCGTAGTTTCCGTAGCGCAGTCGCTCGATGTATCTGCCAAACCCTTCCTGATGGCTATTGCCTTCGCCGCATCCGCGAGTTTCTTCACTCCGATCGGGTACCAGACCAATACCATGGTGTATGCTGCTGGGAACTACACCTTCCGTGACTTTTTCCGGATCGGGGCGCCCCTGAACATCCTGTTCTGGATACTGGCCAGCCTGCTTATCCCGGTGTTTTTTCCGTTCTGAGGAGAAAAAGGAGGGCAACCACACTTTTCCAATTTTTCTTTTCAAATTAGACTTTTCAAATTAATCGGCCCCTACTCCATCCGCCGCCACAGCCGGCCGCCACGCCGCCAGGCGCGTAACCACAAAAACAAAAACACCAGTGCACTGCCGTAAATCAACCGGGCAGTAGGTGCGTCACCCGAACGGGAAAGCCACCAACCGCAACCACCAAGGCCCAATGCGAGCAGGGCAAATAACACCTGCTGTATCGCCAGGTACAACAACCGCGCTCCGTCACGTACATCCGGATTGAGCATTTCCAGGTGGCCGCGCCGGGTTTTCTGTAGGGTCTGGCGGAGCTCTTCCGGCAGGGCCAGGGTACTGGTAATGGTGTTTTGAAGGAGGTTGCGGACAAATGTGAGCAGGTCGCCTCGCTGCCCCAGCACAAAGTCCTGTGCATACGGCCGTACTACATCGAGCGGATTGAACATGGGGTCGAGCGTATTGCAAAGCCCCAGCAGGAGCGTCAGCATGCGGTTGAGCAACACATACTCTTTGGGCACCTGCACCGTCCCGGAAATTCCGCTGATCCCAATTTCCTGGATCAGGTGAAACAGGCTGTTGTCAAAGGGTTTTACTTCAATATCCTTGAAGTTCAGGCCTTCGAACTGCACCTCGTTTTGCACGAAATTTCGCAGGGCTGTGATCATTTTTTCCGCCATTTGCTCGGCCTCGCGGCCTTCTGCGATAAAGCCCATCGTCCGGCAGGCATCGATCATGCCGGCCGTATCATTTTTGATCGCCGCTTCGATCAGTTGCGGGATACCCTCCCGCATCGCACTGCTCAGCCTGCCGGTAGCACCGAAATCGAGCAGCACCAGGGTGCCGTTCGCCTGAACCAGGATATTGCCCGGATGCGGATCGGCATGGTAAAACCCGTCCTTGAACAACATATGGCAGTAGGCATGCAGCAACCGGGCGGCAATGTCCCGCCGGTCCACCTGCCAGGCATCGATCTGTCCTAGGTTGGAGATCTTCACGCCCTCATGCCAGGTGGTGGTCAGCACCCGCGCCGTGGAAAACGCTGGGTGTACGGCCGGGATGATCAGCCGCTCTTCCTCTTCCCGGAGATTGTCCGCAATCTGCTCCATGGATTTTGCCTCCCGGCTGAAATCCAGCTCCTCTTCGATCATTTTTCGCACCTGGCTGTACAGGTGGTCCATGCCCTTGATATCAAAGAAAAACGCGATCAGGCGGGTCAGACGCCTGATGATATCCAGATCGATCTGTGCGATGGCTTCGATATCGGCGTGCTGAACCTTGACCACTACCTCCGTCCCGTCGGGCAACTGCGCCCGGTGCGCCTGCCCGATGGAGGCAGCCGCCAGGGGCTCTTCATCGAACCGGGCAAAAAGTTCGCGCGGCAGCTTGCCGAATTCCCGCCGGATACGTTCCTGGACCTGGCTGTATGGCCGGGGCGGAATGCGGTCCTGGAGTTCTTCCAACGGCTTTTGAAAAGCTTCGGGCAGGAAATTGCTGAGGATAGACAGCATCTGGCCGATCTTGATGAACAGGCCGTTGAGCTCCAGGATTGCTTTTTTTACCCGTTCGGCGTTGCGCAGGTGCAGGGCCAGTATGTGTTTTTCGTAATAGCGGGCGCCGAACAGCTTGCCGGCGAGCATCAGCCGGCCATAGCTCAACATAACAACCAGGGCCGTCCAGTAGGCCTTTCGGATACGGCGGTTGCCGGTATAACGGTTTTTTAGTGACATTGCTGTTATAATGTGGGTAATGCTAACAAGGTAACGCTGCTTTCCCGGGATTTCTTTTCCGTACCCTGATTTCACAACTCCTGATACGGACCGGAAGTTTTACATTAGAAGGCTGATCAAGGAAAGAGGTTGCAAAAGCGGAACCGAAAGGAGATACGATACCTGTCTGCAAGAGCCGACACTTCAAAGCAGATCCTTCAACCGCTCCCGCAGCGCATCTTGCCGCTCCCGAAACTTTTTTTCGATCACCCGCATGGATTTTTGAAAACCCGGCAACTTTTTAACGCTATCCATCAACGGGTCCAACTCCAGGAACAGCACGGTCCAGTAATGGTAGTTTTCCGCTTTGGAAAACTGCCGGACCTGTTCAACGGCCCGTTCCGGATCTCCTTCATATGCAGCAAGCATGGCCCGGTTAAGCGGCTGGTAGATCGATTGATCATTTTCAGTATAGATTTGGAATGCCTGTATGTATCGCTCTGCTTCGGCCGGTTTACCCATTTGCCGCATCACCGCCGCGATCTTTGCATTTTCTTCCGGGTAAATGTCCAGGCCAAGGGTAGTCCGGGCATCCGCAAAACGTTTGTAATACCGGTAGGCCGCCGGATAGTCCCGCATGAAGTAGCTGATCTTCCCGAGTTCCTGCAGGATATCCAGCCGTGTGGTGTCGCGCTGGTAGGCTTCCAGTAGTTGGGCCCTGGTAGTAGCAAGATCGCGGTGTTTGGTGTACAGGATAAAAGCCTTGACATAAGCGGAATACAGGTTGTTCGGGTCATAGGCCAGCGAACGATTGATAAACCGCTCGGATTCGGCCTGAAACCCGGACTGTATCAACGCATTGCTCACATGCAGGTAAATAAAACTGGCGGTCGTAGAGTCGTGTGAAGCGATATCGATGCGGATCCCGCGCAGGGCATACTCCAGGTACTTTTCGGTATTGGGCACAAAACGGGTGTAAAAATCGGCGAGGATATTGATGACCAACGGCGAGTTCGGACTGTATTCCAGTGCTTTTTCGAGATGCGGAAGCGCGGATGTGTAGGCGCCGGTGTACAGGTAAAACAAGGCTTTGGCCACCAGGCATTGAGGCGAGCGGGGGTCGTATAACATGGCCTTGTCGGCGTACCGGTTAATCTGGTCGGCATAGTGCTTTTCGGCCTGATCGTAGTCCAGCAGATAATAGGCAATTGCCAGTCCGGCATAAGCACGGGCAAATTCAGGATCGAGCGCGATGGCCTGTTCGTAATACGGGATAGCCCGGCTGAAACTGGTGCGGTCTTCCAGCCCGTGGTTAAAACATTCCCGTCCTTTCAAAAAAGCCTCATAGGCTTCCAGGTTATCAGTCGGCACTTTCTCAAGTTGGGCAGCCGTTTCGGGGGTGATAATGACCTGAATTTTGTCGGCGATCTTTTTGGCAACTTCCCGCTGCAGCCCGAAAATGTCTGAGGTTTCCCGGTTAAACTGCTCTGACCACAGGTGCCGGTCGCTGGATGCCTCGATCAGCTGGATGCTCAGGACCAGCTGATCGCCGATCTTTTGCCCGCTGCCTTCCACGAAATACCGGACATCCAGTTCTTCAGCAATTTCGGGGATGGTTTTCCCGGTATTCCGGTAGCGTTCTACCGAGGTTCGGCTGATCACCCGCAGGCCGTCTAGTCTTTGCAAATGGTCGAGGATGGATTCCATCAGGCCATTTATAATGTACACATTGGAGGAATCATTACTGTCGTTGATAAAAGGCAGGACGGCAATGGATTTTTCGCCCCCTTCCCGGCCAGCCGAAACCGGCTTTAACGACAATGTATTGAACACACCTGTTCGCACCAACAGATAGCCGGCGACGAGGAGCAGCATTACCGGCAGGAGCCAGCGTAGCAGCGCGCGGTTTTTGCCGGGCCGCCTGTCCCCGGTGCTACCGGCCGGCTGCTGCAGTTTGCCGGTAAGTTGGCCCCGTTCGGGCACCACCAGCCCGGAATTGGAAATGGCAAAGACTTCCAGAGGTTTGAGTACGTTTTTGAAGGCAAAGGAGCCCATGGAGACCGTTCGGATGCCCGGCTGGTTTTTAACTTCGTCGTATACTTTTTCCGAAATAAAGACACTCCCTGCAGCGGCAAGCGATTCGACCCTGGAAGCGACATTGACGCCGTCGCCAATGATATCCTCCTCCGTGATGATGATGTCGCCACTGTGTACGCCCACCCGCACCGGAAGCTTGGGTTGCAGTTGAAAAGCCTGCTGGAGTTCGATCCCACAATGCACGGCATCGATCGCACTTTGAAAGATGCTCAGCGTACCATCGCCGTAGTATTGCAGGATCTTACCGTGGTATTTTTCGGTGATCGCGTTGAATACTTCCCGGTGCCGGCTCCGGTACTGCAGGGCCTTTTCTTCATCCTGCTGCATAAGCGCCGTATAGCCCTGGATGTCGGTAAACATAATGGCCACCAGGCGGTGTGTTTGTCCGGATGGCCGGGCCTCGCTTTCATCATACCCCTTCTCTCCGGCAGCGCCCGGCGGATAACCATAGTGCTCGCGAAAGCATTTGATGAAATAGGAGGTGCTGCTGAACCCGACCTGAAAGGCCACCTCTGACACTGTCAGACCGGGTTGCTTCAATAATTCCATGGCCTGCATCAGACGCTCCTGCCGGACAAACTGGCTTACGGACAGTCCGGTCATCTTTTTGACTTTCCGGAGCAGGTTGGAGCGGCTCATGCCTACTGCCTGTGCCAGTTCGGAAACGCCGAACTGTTCGTCCGGCAGATTGGCTCCGACCACTTTGGTAAGTTGCCGCAGAAATTCGTTTTCGGTGTTAGGCGGGTCAGGCATTAATTGGTGTTTTGTCAGAAAAAGGCTCTGACAGGGTTGGGTGGTCTTTAGTGGCACTTAGTGGTAGGACGATTTAAAGTTGGCCTACCACTATCGCTAAGGTTTGCATCAAAATTTACATCCCCGCATCATAGTTTATATCCCTGCTCCAAATTTGCCACACAATGGCGTTTTTTTGATTAGTTCCACCTTCGTACCAACCGGACCTTTGCATCAACGAATTGATGTAAAACGAAAATCATGAAAACGCGCATTTATTTTCTCGATCACCTCCGAACCCTGGCTATTTTTCTCGTTGTTGTCGTACATGCCGGCATCGTATATGAGCCCATCCTGCAAAACAGCTGGATCGTAAGCGATCCGGTAAAAAACGGCTCTATCGGGCTGATCCGCATGTATCTCGACCTATTCGTGATGTACACGATCTTCTTCGTTGCCGGGTACTTCATCCCGTTATCGGTAAAAAGTAAAAATACCGTGGATTTTCTGAAATCCAAATTCCGGCGGATCCTCTTGCCCTGGTTGATTGGGGTTTTTACGCTGATCCCGGCATACAAGGCTATTTTCCTGTATTCCAGAGGCCTGCCGCAGGAGGCATGGTATACCTACTTCCACCTGTTCCAGCGCACGGGAGCCGACCCGGCCTTTTTGGCCAACAACCCCAACCAGAACTGGCTGTGGTTCCTGCCGGTCCTGTTCGTGTTTCAGCTGGTTTACCTGGCATTGTACAAACTGCGCATTTTTCCGATGCACCTTTCCATCAGGACTGGGGTAGTCCTGACCTTCATCCTGGCCGTGGTGTACAGCATGATCATCTCAGAAGCAGGCCTGACCGGTTGGTACCACTCCGGTTTCCTGGAATTTCAGCGGGAGCGGTTCCTGCCGTACTTCCTGGTGTTCCTGCTGGGAGCCTTGTGCCAGGAACAGGACGCTTTTACAGCTGAAAAGAACAAGCGTATGTACATCATTGCCAATGTAGTACTGACGATTGCACTGGGCATCTTTACGGCCATTGCACTAAACCTGTTCTTCAACCTCATCACACCCGGCCGCGACTACTTTTTTATCTCCGATTTTGTGGACCGAACCGTGTACTACTGTACGGCACTACTCTCCATGCTGAGTTTATTGTACGTGCTGCTGCACAGTTTCCGGTTCAGCCTGAACAAGACCAACCGGGTACTGGATTTCCTGAGCCGCAACTCGTATTCCGTGTATATTATCCACGTGATCGTACTGGGGGCACTTGCCTTGGTCCTGGTACCGGTTCCGCTCCCGGCAATGGTAAAATACCTGTTACTGACGGTGCTGACTTTCGGAGCAAGCAATTTGCTGGTATACGCGTACGACGCCCTTTTGCAGTACATCAGAAAAACCGGGCCGGGTACCAGGTAGTCCGGTTTCTCTGCAAGTACAACACGGAAGTACACCAACCTTTCGCCTGCATTTGGGTAACTTTGCACCAACCCAGCCCAAGCCGGACTACCCGTAAATTGCTCAGATACATGCGAAAGGTTTACCCGTTTTTAATTGTCAGCCTGGTGCTGGCCTATTCTGTTCGTATATCGGCCCAGTGCCCGATCACCGTTAATGCCGGCGAAGATGTCTGGTTATGCTCTCCTCCGGCTTCCACTCAACTGAATGCCACGATCGATGGCGACTATGTCGATTTCACCTGGTCTCCGTTGGCAGGCATGAGCGGCTTTACGACCCTGAGTCCGACGGTAACAGTCAGCCAAACGACCACCTACGCCCTGACGGCTCAGGCGGTTGACCTTGGCAGTAACCTGATCGTCAACGGCGATTTTGAAGGCGGTAATTTCGGATTCAGTTCCGACTACAATTACAATCCCGGTTTTACAGGTCCGCCCTGGGGATCATATGAAGTAACCACCACGCCTTCGATCTTTCCCAACTGCGGCGACCACACTTCCGGCTCCGGCAATTATATGGTGATTGACGGCGCAGACAACCCGGACCTGCTGGTCTGGTGCCAGACCGTTACGGTAACGCCCAACACGGATTATGCTCTGACTGCCTGGGCAGTGTCCTTCACCAATGCCAGTCCGTTCGCCCTGTTGGAGTTTACGATCAACGGAACACCGGTAGGGACATTGTCGGTGCCCGGCCCATCCTGCACCTGGCATCAGTTTTCAACGGTCTGGAACAGTGGCGCCAACAGTAGCGCGACGATCTGTATCGAAGACCTGGTAGTTACAGGAGCCAACAATGACTTCGCACTGGATGATATTTCCCTGTCGCCGGTTTGTCAGGTCACCGATAGCGTGACGGTCCATACGGTCAGCATCGC
This sequence comes from Bacteroidota bacterium, assembly GCA_006226345.1. Lineage (GTDB taxonomy): Bacteria > Bacteroidota > Bacteroidia > Chitinophagales > Saprospiraceae > M3007. Next base: position 13,865 of record SBHD01000197.1, read on the forward strand.
GGC
>SBHD01000004.1 GCA_006226345.1 Bacteroidota bacterium
GAAAACGATATTCAATGACTGGATACAATGGAAGGGGTAAATTTCATTTGTACCCTTCATAAAGGAAAGGCCGTTCTGCAAGTATACAGAACGGCCTTTCCTTTATGCACTGCACAAAACAGCCTTACATGAAAAATCGCGGATTGGTCATCCCTTTCTTGCGTTTGACCAGGTCGGCATATACCAGCAGTTCAAATGATCCACCTGTATAGGAACGCAGGTTGGTCAGTGTCAGGTCATATGCAGCACCGAGCCCCCAACGCGGATTAACCTGCCAGTAGGCCAGCAAGTCCAGGGATTCACCCTGTCCATCTCCACCAGCACGATAGGCCACACCTGTGGTCACTTTTTCCTTGACCTCTATGTTCAGAGTGACATCCACGTCAATAGGAGCATTTTTTACGTATTTGACTAAAACTGCCGGTAGAAAGTTCAGGTTTTTACCCAATGGAATGATTCCACCGGTAGTCCCGTAAAAATGCCGGGACTCCCGCGCTGTCATAATATCCGGGTCCGTGTTTAATCCGATACTGTTTTGCACGATCCGGGGAACAGAGAAACCAAAGTACAGCCGCTCCTGGAAGGTACCGTAAATCCCGGCGCCAAAATTGGCGAAGGCATCATTCATACGCTTATCGGCCAGGGATGGATCATAAGAAGTCAGCGGATTGGCTTCGGAAAAATTTAAACTCAGTACCCGTAGATTACCGGATACGCCTACCCGCATGGAAAAATTATCGGTAACCAACACATTATAGGAGTAAGTAGCCGTCAGCTGAACGTCGCGATGCAGACCAATACTATGGTGGGAGAGAACGCCACCAACACCCACGCGCTGGGTGAATACCGGGGCATGCATACTGATGAGCGCTGACCGGGGTGCACCATCCATTTTAAACCACTGGTTTCGGTACATTGCGGTCATCGTCGGGACACCCCGGATACCGGCATAAGCCGGATTATACGACAGCTTGTTGTACATATACTGGGTGTACTGGTGCTCCTGCTGGGCAGAAAGGCCCAACGGAAGGAGGACAACAAGCAGAATAAAATACAATTTGGACATATGGCGAATTGGTTAACAGTTTAACGGAAGACCTCAATAAAGCCGCTCAGCGCCTTTTTGTTGGGTTCGGGTTTGAAGAAATAGAAATAAGTGCCGTCCGGAACATTTTTTCCGTCCTTTCCGTCCAGAGTGCCTCTCCAGGCTTTATCAGGACTATTATCATACGGTGATGCCTCATAGATCTTATCTCCCCACTGGTTATAGATCACCAACGAGTTATTCGGATACAGGTCGGATCCCAGGCACGGGATTTCCAGATAATCGTTGATCCCATCATTATTAGGTGTGATCACGTTCGGTATATAGGTACAGAACGTCTCCCGGACGTTAATGGTCACCACGGCTTCATCACAGAGATCCGGACAAGCGGCCGAACACAACTGGTAAATAAAGCTGACGTAACCATTATCCAGACCTGCCTGGTAGGAAAACAGCCCATTGCCCGTTTGTGTAAGCCCCAGTAACGGACTCAACAAGGTCACCTGGTAATCGTCCTGCTCAAAAATGTCGTTCAGGGTCACGTCAATGGAATCCAGCAGTGCTCCGGTCTCTACCTCAAAATCCAGGTCATCAATAGCATCCGGAAGGATTGCCTGCCGGACCAGCGCTGAATCCAATGGCGTCAGACAACCATTCACACGCGCCTGAACGGTATAATAACCCGTAAGTGCCGGACTCAGGTCTTCAATCAACAGATTGTTCGAGTTTGGATAGGGCGGGAACGGTCCATCCCAGATATAGGTAGCACCCGGGATAACGATGGTTGACAACGTGATATCATCCCCTTCGCAACCGATCTTGTCACTGATCTCCGGGTTCAAGGGGTCCAGTTCTTTCACTATTACTTCAACGGCACAGCGATCTGTATTTCCGGCGTCATCTGTTGTTTCAAATTCCAAAAGATGGGAGCCTATCTCAAAGAATGCACCGGAACCCGGGCCGGCCAGCTGCTCGATCGACGGCGTACCACAATTGTCACTAGCCGCCGGGAAGTCAAACATCAATTCCACACCATCACAGGTCGAAACCGTGTCCGTACCCATGATAAATTGTCCGGCATCCGTAAGCACAGCCCCGCTGATGTCCACCACAACCGGAGAAGCCGGACAGTCAAATACCGGTGGAATACTCTCCGTTACAGATATCGTAAAGGTGGTGGTTGCCGTATAACCTAAAGTATCGGTAACGGTATACATAACCTCCGTCACACCTACCGGGAAGGTATCACCCGGCATATAATTAGACTCAACTGTAATCGGTGCACAGACTCCGGTGGGTACCGGCGGCGTCCAGGTAGCAATTGCCGAACATCCGACAAAGGATTGGTTGTCCGGTGTATTATCAAATCCCAACGGCGGACCGATCACCGTTACTTTAAAGGTACAGGTGTCGGTATTTCCACTCGGGTCTTCAACCAGCACAAGTACATTTGTATAGCCTACAGGGTACTGGTCGCCCGGCATCGGAACTGCCGTCACGGTAGGATCAGCATTGCAGTTATCCGTCGCAGTAGGCATGATCCAGTCTACAGCGATCTCACAGTCATTGCCGGAATTCACCACAATATCATCCGGACAGCCGGAAAATTCCGGGGCCACAATGTCTTCTACAGTTACATTAAAGCTGCACGTGGTCGAATTCCCCCAAACATCAACTGCCGTGTAGGTAACGGTGGTTATCGTCTCCGGGAAGACAGCTCCCGGTTGATAGTTGGATATCAGGGTATCCAGTTCACAGTTATCTGTTGCTACAGGCGGTACCCAGTTTGCCAAGGCGTTACAGGTATCCGTCTGCAGATAAATATCAGTCGGGCAGTCCATTAACATGGGTGGAACATTTTCCTTGACCGTAACTACAAAGCTGCAAGTCGCCTTGTTACCTGATGTATCCTGTGCTGAATAAATGACCGTGGTCAGACCGGTATGGAAGGAAGTGCCCGGCTGAATATTTACTTCCGGGATGATCGGATAAGCATCACACAAATCCGTCACAGTAGGGGGAGTCCAGTCGACCAGGGCTTCACAGCCGTCTCCAGGAGCCATCACCTCCATGTCAGTCGGGCAGTTTACCAATATCGGCGCTGTTGTATCAGCAACCACTACATCAAAACTACACGTGGCAGTATTACCGCTCTCATCTGTGGAGGTCAGCACCACAATGGTTGTACCAATCGGGAAAACATCGCCGGAGCTTGCCGTCCCGGTCACCACCGGTGCTACCGTGCAGTTATCGGATGTAAAGGGAGCCTCGAATGTCGCGACAGCCGAACACAGCATGTTTTCAGAATTGACCTCTACATTTGGCGGACAGGTAATTACCGGCGAAACGGTGTCCCGCACCGACAATTGCTGAACCGCTTCTGCCGTATTGCCGCAATTATCCTCAGCTATCCAGCGGCGCTCCAGTACATAGGTGCTGGGGCTGGTACTGCTGATAATAGTCTCTCCTTCATAGGTTATGGAAACGAGCCCGTCACAATTATCCGTAGCAGTGGGTACTGCCGGTGCCGGTACCACATCACAACCAACAACCGTGTCTGCCGGGGCGAACAGGAATTCCGGAACCGTAATATCCTGAACGGTCAGAACCTGCTCCGTGGTAGTGAAATTACCACAGTTATCTGTTGCCGTCCACCGACGGGTAAGGGTGTAGTTGTCCGGGCAATCGCCATCGGTCCGGAATTCGCCACCATAAATAATGGTAACTGCCGCAGCACAATTATCTGTTGCGGTCGGGGACTCTACCGCCGGAACAGCATCACAGCTGACCGTTCCATCGGCAGGCACGAAGGTGAACGCCGGTGGTGTGATATCCTGGACTGTGATAATCTGTTCTGCTGATACCGCATTGCCACAGTTATCAGTGGCTGTCCACTGGCGCCGAAGGGTATATGCATCCGGGCACGGGCCATCAATACGGGTTTCTCCATCATATGTGATCTCGATATTGGTATCGCAGTTGTCTGTAGCGATTGGATTACCCACCGGTGGCACGGCAGCACAACTGCTGGTTACAGCAGCCGGCACAAAGGTGAATACCGGGGGATCCAGATCCTGGACGGTGATCAATTGTGTAGTACTGACCGTATTGCCACAGTTGTCTGCAGCGGTCCACTGACGCAACAAAACATAGGTATCGGGACAGGCGCCATCGGTCCGTATTTCCCCGTCGTAAGTAATAGTGATATCGGAATCACAATTATCTGTTGCCACCGGAGTTCCCACTGTTGGTATAGCCTCACAACTGACCGTAACGTGATCCGGAACATTGGTGAAGAGCGGTGCTGTCACATCCTGGACGGTAATTACCTGTGCTGTCGTTTGCACATTACCACAGATGTCAGCCGCCGACCACCGGCGCCGAAGCGTATAAGTATCCGGGCAATCGCCGTCAAAGCGATCTTCTCCTTCAAACGTGATCACCACATTTGATGTACAATTATCGGTTGCCGTGGGGGCTCCGACGCTCGGTACATCCTCGCAGTTGACCGTAAGATCTGCCGGAACAAATGTAAAGACGGGCTTTGTTGTATCCTGTACAGTCAGCGCCTGCGTGGCCATGGCGGAATTACCGCAATTATCCAATGCCGTCCATGTACGGATCAGCACGCCGCCACTGGTGCAGTTGCCATTGGTCAGCAATTCACTGCTCACCGAAATGCTGACATCCTGATCACAATTATCAGAAGCAATTGGTGTGGCCATATTGGGGATCGACTCGCAGTTTACGGTCAGATCCGGTGGTACAAACATATATTCAGGAGGCGTAACATCCTGAACAGTCAGGATCTGCTCCGCCGTTACAGAATTGCCACAGGCGTCTGTAGCAGTCCACCTCCGGTTCAGCGTATAGTTATCCGGGCACGATCCATTTGTTCGGGTTTCACCGTCATAGGTTATATCAACTATTGAGGTGCAATTATCCGTAGCGGTGGGTACACCAACTGCAGGCACAGCATCACAATCAACAGTCATACTGGACGGAACAAAGGTAAATACCGGCTTCGTCGTATCCTGTACCATAATGACCTGCTCTGCCATTGCCGTATTTCCACAATTATCCGTGGCTGTCCAACGGCGCACCAGCGTGTAAGCATCCGGACAAGCACCATCCAAACGTTGCTCGCCATCATAGGTAATCACTACTGAAGCCGTACAATTATCTGTGGCTGTTGGAGTACCTGCAGCCGGAACATCCTGACAGTCTGCCAGCAGATCAGACGGAACAAATGTAAAGACCGGCTTGGTGGTATCCTGTACCGTGATCATCTGCTCGGCAACCGTAGTATTGCCACAGTTATCAGTGGCAACCCAACGCCGGAGCAACGAATAGCTATCCGGACAAGCACCGTCCGTACGAGACTCACCGACATATTCGATCAGCACATCAGTAGTGCAATTATCCGTAGCGGTAGGCACACCAACTGCCGGAACTGCATCACAATCCACCAGCATATCAGCAGGCACAGAAGTGAATACCGGGCTGATCTTATCCTCCACCGTGATCACCTGTTCTGCCTGTTCTGTATTACCACAATTATCACTCGCCGTCCAGCGCCGGATCAGGGTATAAGTATCCGGGCAGGCACCATCTACGCGGGTTTCACCATCATAACTGATCGAAACCACAGTGGCACAATTATCACTGGCCGTTGGGGTTCCAACTGCCGGCACTGCCGCACAATCGACCGTGACATTAGGCGGAACAAAGGTGAATACGGGCCGGGCATAATCCTGCACCTCAATAATTTGCTCTGTAGTATCTGTATTGCCACAATTGTCGGTAGCCGTCCAGCGCCGGACCAGGGTATAGGTATCTGTACAAGCGCCATCGATACGGGTTTCACCATCATAAGAGATCATAACAGGGCTTGCACAGTTATCCGAGGCTACCGGGGTCAACAGGATCGGAATATTGTCACAATCCACAGTAAGGTTTGGCGGAACAGCCGTGAACACCGGGTTAACCGTATCCCGAACTGTAATGATCTGTTCGGCAGTGTCGCTGTTTCCGCAATTATCTGAAATCGTCCATTGACGGGTCAATGTATACGTATCCAAACACGGGCCGTCGATACGGGTTTCGCCATTGAAAACCAACTGTACGATCGCTGTACAATTATCCGTTGCGGATGGATTCTGAAGGATAGGTACCGCATCGCATCCCACGGTCAAATCAGCAGGCACGAACGTGAATTCTGGCTTGGTCACATCCTCAACAGAAATGGTTTGCTGCGCTGTAACCGCATTGCCACAATCATCTGAAATCGTCCATTGACGGGTCAACACGTAGGTGTCCGGGCAAGAACCGTCTGTCCGGGTTTCCCCATCAAAAGTAACCGTAACCGATGCTGTGCAGTTATCCGTGGCTGTGGGAGTTTCCAATGCCGGAACATCTTCACAATTTACTGTCACATCGGCAGGCACAAAGGTGAATACCGGGTCCTCTGTATCCTGTACTTCAATCAGCTGAGTTGCAGAAACCGAATTGCCGCAATTATCCGCAGCCGTCCAGGTACGTACCAGAGAATAGGTGTACGGGCAGTCGCCATCAGTACGCACTTCACCATCATAGGTGACGGTAACATCTGTATCACAGTTATCCGTGACCAGCGGGGCGCCTACCGCAGGAACGGCATCGCAGGAAACTGTCACAGGCGCCGGCACGAAAGTAAACACAGGCGCATCCAGATCCTCCACCTCGATCAGCTGTGTAGCCGTCACCGTGTTGCCACACAAATCGGTGGCCGTCCAGGTACGCAGCAGGGAATAACTATCCGCGCAGGCACCGTCGACCCGCGTTTCACCATTATAATTTATCTCAACATTATCGGTGCAATTATCAGTAGCTTCCGGAGTTCCTACCGCCGGAATTGCCTCGCAGCTTACCGTCACCCCGGCAGGCACTAATACAAAAACCGGTTTAGTCGTATCCTGTACGGTCAGCATTTGCTCGGCCACCGCAGTATTACCACAGTTATCCATGGCGATCCAGCGCCGCGTAACCGTGCCACCGCTGGCACAACTGCCACTATTTTGTGATACGCCATCGAAAATGATTTCCACATCACCATCACAATCATCCGATGCGGTCGGTGTTCCCAAAGAGGGGATGGCTTCGCAATCCACAGTTGCATCCGGCGGGATGAAGGTAAATACCGGCGGAACCTGGTCCTGGACGAAAACAGACTGCGTGGCAGAAGAAGTATTGCCACAATTGTCGGTTGCCGTCCATTGCCGCACCAGGGTGTAACTATCGGCACAGGCACCGTCTACACGCGTTTCACCATCATAAGTGATGGAGACGCTGACGTCACAATTATCATTTGCCGCCGGATTGCCGACGGCCGGGATTGCTGCACAACTTACCGTAACATTGGCCGGCACACTGATAAAGACAGGGTTGGAAGTATCCTGAATCGTCAATTCCTGCTCCGCCGTTGCGGTGTTTCCGCAATTATCTGTTGCAGTCCAGCGACGGATCAATACATAGCTGTCCGTGCAGGCGCCATCCACACGGATTTCTCCGTCATAGTTGATGGTTACACTGGCAGCACAATTATCCGTGGCAACCGGCGTACCCACCGGAGGAATAGCATCACAGGAAAGGGTAATATTAGCTGGCACAAAGTTGAATGCAGGCGCTACCTTATCTTCAACGGAAACTGTCTGGGTCGCCATGGCCGTATTACCACAGGCATCCGTTGCCATCCAGCGACGTGTCAGCGTGTAGGAATCCGGGCAGGAGCCGTTCGTTCGGACCTCATCAATAAAACTGACCGTGGTATTTGCTGCACAATTATCTATGGCTACAGGATTGCCGACCGGAGGAATGGCAGAACAATCAACCGTGGTATTTGCCGGCACGGAAGTGAACACCGGAGGAGTGATATCCTGAACAGTGATAAACTGCTGGGCAGTTGTCGTATTACCACAGTTATCCGTTGCCGTCCATTGCCGACGGAGTGTATAGTTATAAAGACAGGCGCCATCTGTACGGCTTTCACCATCATAAACAATAGCAACAATGCCATCGCAATTGTCTGTGGCTGCCGGCATGCCTACTGCTGGGACCGCATCACAATTTACAGTAACATTGGCAGGCACCGAAGTAAACGTCGGAGCGGTGTAATCATCTACCATGATCACCTGTTCAGCAGTGGCCGTGTTTCCGCAATTATCCGTAGCGGTCCACCGACGGTGGAGCGAATAGGAATCCGGACAGGCACCATCTGTACGGGTTTCGCCATTGTACACAATGCTGACTCCCAAATCACAATTGTCCGTAGCCGTCGGATTTCCGACGCCAGGGATTGCATCACAGCTCACTGTTACATTTGCCGGCACAAAGGTAAACGCCGGCGGATTGGTATCATGAACGGCAATTTCCTGAATGGCCGTTGTTGTATTTCCACAGTTGTCCGTTGCCGTCCATTGCCGCCGGAGTGTGTAACTGTCCATGCAGGCACCATCAATTCGGACCTCTCCATTATAGGTGATCGAAACGGTGGCACTGCAATTATCGGAAGCGGTCGGTGTGCCAACAACCGGAATTGCATCACAACTCACAGCCAGATTACCCGGCACAAAGGTGAACGCAGGAGGCACATTGTCGACTATACTGATCGTTTGTGTAACCGTAATGCTGTTCCCTGCAACATCTGATACCTGGTATGACCGAAGCAGGATAAGCGGATCACCAGGGCAACCGCTACCACTGTCGATAACATCACCAACATGGGTAATGGCAGGAGGCCCGCAGTTATCAGCAGCGTCTGTTACCACCGACGGGTCCGGCGCAGGTACTGCTGCCAGACATGTTATTCCGGACATCATTGCCGGATTGGAAGCAGTTGGGTACTGGGTGTCATTTACCGTGACGGTAAACGTACAGGAAACGGCATTGGCGCCGTCGTCCACTGTATAGGTAACGGTGGTAACACCACTGGAGAAAGGTACCGCATTTGAAAGTTGACCGTCACCAGTACCGGTGGTCGCACCTGCCAGTTCGTAGGTAACTCCTACGGTAGGGCAGTTATCACTAAATACAGCATCAATACCGTCCACCAGGGTTGTACACAATCCGGGGTCGGCAATATCGGTTGCATTGGCCGGACAACTTAGCGTCGGCGGTGTATTATCCTCTACCATGATTGTGGCCTCCACGATCTTGTCACATCCCTTTGTATCGTTAACCGTTACGGTATAAGTACCTGCCGGCAGGTTATCTACATCTTTGGTAGTAGCGCCGGTCGACCATAAATAAGTGTATCCCGGGGTACCGCCGCTGACTGCCAGTGTAATACTTCCCGTCGGCACATTGGCACAGGGGACTTTGGAGGCAGTGGGCACCACCGACATGGCCTTGTTGATCCGGATCGTCACCGATCCACTACAGGTCAACAGATAAGCCGGGTCCGGTCCGTATGGATCGAATATCGCTGTCATCTGCACCGTGTAAGCCGTATTGTTAACAGGTGCAACCGGATATGGTCCGGCTTCAGGACCTATGTTGGGTGTCCAGAAGAAGTCATAATCGAGGTTTCCGCTGGCCAGTACCGACAGGTGGGCGGTATCGCCCGGTTGGCAAAGTACCTTGTCATTGTAATTCCCCGAACTGTCCGTTTCCACGATATAGGCATTACAACAAATACCTAATTCCGTCACACATCCGGCATTATTGACATCGGAGAAAGCATGCGGTGCTGTAGAGCCATTGCAGTCCACCGTTTTCTTCGTATCAAAATACAATGCTCTGAACCCATTACAGTCCGGAGCATTACTCGAAAGCGGCTTGAAGATACCGCCGTTGATCAGAATGACCTTGGCTGCATATCCAAGTTTGAACCACACGTTGGACGTCCAGAAGATCACTCCGCCGTCGACCAGCAGAATGCCTTCAAAGGGGACACCGCCAATGATCGGTTCGTAATTGATATCAATCTTCAGCGTATCCCGGATAATAATAGTGTCCGTACCCGGCGGGCAGTGCAACCCAAACGGATCATCAGATGCGATGATCAGTGTATCAAATACACAGGTTTGTGCCTGGAGGCGTTGAGATTGGAAAAGGGCAAACGAAAAAATAGTCAGAGCAACGACCCATCCCCATCGGGATTTAGAAAAAGATGTTTGCCGGGAATTAATACGTATAGAACTTCCGCTTAGCATAAGATCGACCTGGTTAGGAGTTTTGGTTTATGTTATTCGTAATTGGCAAGTGCATACACTACACTATTTTATAAAAAACTGACGATCAGGTTCTTAATCAAGTTGTCCTCGGGAGGGCAGTGGAATAACCGTCCGACCGCACGACAAGACCAACACAGTTGGGTGTCGCGCATGTACGAATGGCGGAAACCGGGACAGGAAATACGGATAAGAAGATTGTGTCAGCCTCTTCGTAGCTGTAGTCCGGAGGAGGAAAACAACTTGCACCAATCCTAAAACGCCGAATGGCAGGGGAGAATGAAAGAATTAAAAGAAGATGGCTAGGGCCAAGGTATTAAAAATATAAAAACTGTACGCCCAAAAATGTGCCAATAAAGCTTAATTTGACAACATTTGGAACTCATTTACATATTCAGTACACCATATCAGGTAAATTCATCTTATTTGCAGTATTATATCTTTGCAGGATTTGCCATATGTACCCGATAAAATTGCACATGACCACCCGAATTATCCTCGCTATTTTCTGCATTTTTCCATTGCTTCTAGCCGCCCAAACCAACGGGGGCGATATCCGGCCCAGCTTGAAAAGTCTGACACAAAACCAGAAGCTCCAACTCCTCGATTATCTCCGGTTCCTGGGTGCAGACATCGATAACGAGATCCAGCATGCTTACGAGCGCGTTTCCCGCAAAGATCAGTTCAAAACCATCCAGTTTATTGAATCCTTCAAGAAGACCACGCTCCGCGAAACACTGACCACCACCTCCTGGAATAAAGACACTTTCCTTTTCGGGAATATTACAGCCGGTACATTACTTATCGATTCCTTTCAGGTAACCAATAACGGCACTACACCTTATCTGATCCACCATACCAAAACTACTTGTGACTGCACCATACTCCGCGCACCCGATCACCCGATCATGCCGGGCGAAACTGCTGTTATTCGGTTTGAGTTTGACAGCAGCGACAAACTGGGCATCGTGCAGCCGGCCCTTATCGTGTACGACAATTCCATCCCCAACAAGCGACACATCCTTTACCTGAAAGGCAATGTGTCAGCGCGGAAGCGTCCGAAAAAGTATCCTTGGGAAGACTGATCCGCCGATTCCTCCAATCCTTGCCGTGCCTGTATTGTTTCAGACGAAACAACAGCAGAGAAGTCATTGATTTAGATATAAAACTTTTGTCGCATATCCGACATTTGCAGGCATGGTGTTATAAACGCCTGTTTATCAGTTGCCATCGGGAAGTCCTCCCCGGGGCGATTCCAGATGTTACTTTTCCAACCACCCGCGTCTGTACACATGCCATACATGCAGCTGCCTGTATGCCTGAACTGATCCGGGAGCGAACAGAAAGGACTGGCGAATACTCTGGCACAGACGCCAAAACCGGTTTAAAATAAAATTTCGTTTTACCCCCCGCAGCCTCATTCCAGCAAAATCTTTGTCTTTGTTTCGCGATTCATTAACAAATTTCAATTCAAACCCCTCTTTTTTTCTCCGAAGCAAGACTGTACATTTGCGGCTTATTTTTTACTGAATGAAGAATATACGGAATATTGCCATTATTGCCCACGTCGACCACGGCAAAACAACACTCGTCGACAAAATGATCCACGCTGCCAAAGTCTTCAAAGACCACGAGGTAACGGGAGAACTGATCCTGGACAACAACGACCTGGAACGGGAGCGCGGCATCACCATCCTGGCCAAAAACGTTGCCTTGCATTATAAAGGCGTCAAGATCAATGTGATTGATACGCCTGGCCACGCAGACTTTGGCGGAGAAGTTGAACGGGTGCTGAATATGGCCGACGGCGTACTGCTGCTGGTTGACGCCTTTGAAGGTCCTATGCCCCAAACCCGGTTTGTACTGCAAAAAGCACTCGAACTCGGGAAAAAGGCAATTGTTGTGATCAATAAAGTGGACAAGCCAAACTGCAATCCTGATTGGGCGCACGAACAGGTCTTTGACCTGATGTGTGCGCTGGATGCTACGGAAGACCAGCTGGACTTTCCGGTGCTCTTTGGGTCTGCCAAACAAGGCTGGATGAGCCACGACTGGAAAAGCCCCTCCACCGACATCACTGCCCTGCTCGACGATATTATCAAATACATTCCAGAGCCCCATGTTTCGGAAGGTACGCCCCAGATGCTTATCACATCGCTGGACTACTCCAATTATGTCGGACGAATTGCCGTAGGTCGCCTGAACCGCGGCCGGCTTGCCGTCAACCAGGCCGTTTCCCTGGTAAAAAAAGACGGAACCATACAGAAACACCGGATCAAACAGGTATTTGTTTTCGATGGATTGGGGAAGATGGAAGCGCAGGAGATTGAGGCAGGTGATATCTGTGCAGTAGTGGGCCTCGAAGGCTTTGACATCGGCGATACCATTGCCGATAATGAGAAACCGGAAGGATTGGGACCCATCGCGGTCGACGAGCCAACAATGAGCATGCTGTTTACGATCAATGATTCTCCATTTTTCGGACAGGAAGGCAAATTTGTGACAAGCCGCCACGTACGGGACCGGTTGTTGCGCGAGCTGGAGAGAAACCTCGCTATGCGCATGGAACCCACGGACAGTGCCGATTCCTTTATGGTATACGGACGGGGCGTCCTGCACCTCAGCATTCTGATCGAAACCATGCGACGGGAAGGCTATGAAGTCCAGATCGGGCAGCCCCGTGTGATCGTGCAGGAGATCAACGGTGTACGCCACGAGCCCGTGGAAGAACTGACGATCGATGTGCCGGAAAGTGTTAGCGGAAAATGCATAGAAATGGTGACGCGCCGCAAAGGTGTGATGAAAAGCATGGAACCGCGCAACGACCGTTTCCTGTTGCGTTTTGAGATCCCTTCCCGGGGCATCATCGGACTTCGCTCCAATATTCTGACCGCTACGCAGGGTGAAGCCATTATGACGCACCGGTTTATTGCTTACGAACCCTGGAAGGGTGAATTACCAGGCCGCCAGAATGGTTCACTGATTGTAATGGAAACCGGAACAGCCATAGCGTACTCGCTGGATAACCTCCAGGACCGCGGTGTTTTCTTCATTGAACCGGGCGAAGAAGTATACGAAGGTCAGGTGATCGGTGAAAACAACCGTCCGGGTGACTTGGTCATCAACGTGACCAAATCAAAGAAGCTAACCAATATGCGTGCATCCGGATCCGACGACAAAACGGCTATTGCACCGCCTAGACGTTTTTCGCTGGAGGAAGCACTGGAATACATCCAGTCGGACGAATATGTAGAAGTGACGCCCAAGAGCATACGGTTGCGAAAGGTCTACCTGAAGGATCACGACCGCAAAAAGGCACAAAAACAGCCCGTTTTGGCTTAAGAAGCAAAACAGAAGTTTTCTGCAGGAAGCCTGCAGGAAAAACCCGCTGAAGGATATTGTAAAAAATAGGGAATGGTAACAAAAACCATTTCCTGATTTTTGCGTTACCGGAGAAATTCTATTTTTGCAGGCATTTTGAAGTGCCGGTATCGGTGCTGTTTTGAAGAATTTGGGGTACACCCATTTATAATATTGCTTGTATGCCTTATTCCACCCGGAAATACGGCACCTGCAGGCGCTTTGAAAATTAAATCAAAAAAAGGAATA
>SBHD01000250.1 GCA_006226345.1 Bacteroidota bacterium
CAGATCCTGCGATAGCAGAGATCTGGTCACAATGAAACATTTATGGTAAATCGAAACCCGCTTCCTGAATGCAGGAGCGGGTTTTGAGGCTATTGGAGTTAGGCTTTTGCAAAATTTCAGATCAAATAATTAATACCAAGGAACAATACCAGGTAGATCCAAAGTATATCAAGAAAATGCCAGTAAATCGTCAGCAAGCGCAGTTTCAGGCGTTTCTCGGGATCTGAAAAATATACCAGCACCGTCACAGGGTCTACCATCCGCTTCCGGGCAGCCCTGTAAAAGATGATAAGGAAAGGCAGGCCGGCAATCACATGGAGCATATGGGCAAAGGACAGAACGTATAAAAATGCCGTCGTAGTGGAAGCGTTCAATCCAGCATGGTTTATCTTAAACAACCATGCCCAGGCTACTACCTGCATCAACATGAACAACACCGACAATATGATCGTAAACCGGAGGTATTGCTGATAACCGGAAGTATCGTCTGTCTGGTAACTTTTTTTCGCCTGGATCATGGTGTAACTGCTCCCCAGCAGGATCAAAGTATTGAACAGAAACAACCCGGGCACCTGGACCGGCGGAACATCCATCGTGATCCGGATATAGGTATAGCTGATCGTAAGTGCCAGAAAAAGGAAGCACAGGCCAAATAACAGCAGGAACAACATGATGTTGTTCGGGTGAAATGCCAGGTTTTCCTGTTGTCCGCTGTCCTTTTGTGCCATGTAGCCAGTAATTGTTTAGCGCGAAATGAGCAGTATCGACACGATGGAGAAGATCACCCCCCACCAGTTAATCCTCGAAATCCGTTCGTGAAACAACCAAATTGCTCCCAGGGTTGACAATAGAATGATCGCTACGTTGTTCAACGGAAATACCAGTGAGGCTTCCAGTCCACCGTCCAAGGCCTGTAATAGAAAATACATACTGCCATAATTGGGCACCCCCAGTATAATTCCTCCGGCCAGGTTGCTCCAGTTGAACTGCATTCGCCCCGTGATCCAGCCGATCAAGGCAATAACCAATCCAAGCAAACCAGCCGTAAAAAAACCGGTTGTTATAAAGATCGGATCGCCACTGGCAACCATCTTCGAATGGTTCACCAAAACAAAAACAATCTCGATCACGCCCGACAATATCCAGGCAAGCAAAGGTATCCACCACAATCCCATTCGATCCGATTTATTCTTTTTTTCTGTTTTTGCCGGCCAGTTGATCAGGATGATAGAACACATAGCGAATGTGATCCCCATTAATTTCCACAAACCGGAAGATTCGGCATAAACCAGAATAGCAAACGGAACAGTCAGCAGAATGGACATTTTTTGCATGATCTGGCTCACCGTTATCCCGAAATAACGGACGGTAAGTGCCGCCGCATTGAATCCAATCACAAATACCAGCCCCAGTATCAGGGCATATGGCATCCAACGAATTCCATGTTGCTCAGGCGCATACGGCAGGGTACCGCTTTGCAATACGCCGCAAACAACACAGATGAAATAGTTGAACATAATGACCTGAAACAACTGTAATCCATGCCGGTCAAACCATTTAAAAAGGAAGCCGATCAACGTAGAGCAAAGAATGGATAGCAGCAGGAAAAGCATACCGGAATGGTTTTACGGCCGTAAATGTAGCAGAACCCCTCGATTTGGTATACGAGATGCTTGCCAAAGCGCGAAAAACCGACAGGTCTCTCAAAGAGGCGCTATTTTTGCAGGATAACTGAAAACCGATTCCCATGACGCGTTTCGTTACCTACTCCTCCGTATTTCTATTTTTTCTGGTATCTGCCTGCAACTCCATTTCCGATCAGGAATATGCAGATCCACTTCAACAAAAGTCCGAACCATACGATCAATTTTCCCTGCAGCGCTCCTTTCCAGATCCGTATTTTGATTGGCGGGGATGGCGGCAAACGATCGCTTCGCTGCGTACGGCGTTTATGAAGAGCCAGAAACAGGCAGACCTCCCGGAAGGTACCGGCATGCCGGACTGGACCTTGCAGGGGCCCGGCAATGTTGCCGGCCGGGTGAATGCCATGGCCATTCATCCCAACGACGATAATATCGTCCTTGCCGGATTCTCCACTGGCGGCATCTTCAAAACACAGGATGGCGGAATGACCTGGAGCCCGGTAATGGATAACAATATGGACCTTGCCATCGGGGATATTACTTACGACTCCGGCAACCCGGCGATCGTATATGCCGGCACCGGTGACCCCAACGTGCCGGGTATAGTATTCAATGGCAATGGCGTGTATAAAAGTACCGATGGTGGAGAGACCTGGGATTATCTCGGCCTGAGCCAGTCTGGTATTATTTCCAAAATTGTAGTAGATCCGGATAATTCCAGCATTGTCTATGCCGCCGCTATGGGCAATCCATACATTCGGGATTCACACCGCGGCATTTATAAAAGTACGAATGGGGGCAATAACTGGGAAAAAGTCTTGTTTGTCAGTGATCAGGCAGGTGCAAGTGATCTGGTAATCAACCCCATGAATCCCCAGATTCTGTACGCTTCTTTCTGGGACCGGATACGGAACAACAAGGAGTCCACGATCTATGGGCCCAATGCCAAGGTCTATAAAAGTACGGATGGCGGGCAAAACTGGATACAACTCCAGGGCGGGCTTCCAACAGGCATTATGGGACGTACCGGACTGGCTATTTCCCAGCAAAATCCGGATAAATTATACGCGGTTTACATCGATTCCCTGTCGACACCCGGAGGGCTGTATAAAACAGAGGATGGCGGGGCCACCTGGACCTCCATGAATATTCTGGCTCTGGAAGACGCCTGCGGAAATTTCGGCTGGTATTTTGGCAAGGTCCGGGTAGACCCGACAAACGATGATGATGTGTATTTCCTCGCCATTGTACTTTGGCGAAAGGAGCCGGGTAGTACCCAGTGGCAGGTTGCTGCCAATTCACATGCGGATTGTCATGAATTGGTTTTCGCCGACTCCGGCAAACGGTACCTGGGCTGCGATGGAGGCGTGTATCGCAATATTCCCGGCCAGATGCAATGGAATAAAAGCAACAACCTGCCAACCACTCAATTCTACCACACGTCCTATAACCCGCATGAACCGGATATCTATTATGCCGGGGCACAGGACAACGGTATCCGGAAGGGAAACGGCAATATCTACAACGGATGGTCTTCTGTATTCCCCGCTGACGGATTCAGGTGTGCTTTCCACCCTAATGATCCACAGACCTTTTGGGTAGAAACGCAAAACGGGACAATCCACAAAACTACGGACGGAGGGAACAGCTGGCAATTTGGTCAGGCTTGTCTCGGCACACCAGATCGGTGCAACTGGGATATGCCGTACTTCATCAGCCGGTACTATACCGACCGGCTTTATGCCGGCACCTACCGCGTTTATTTTTCCTCTAATGGAAGTGGCTGGGGCCCTGTTTCCGACGACCTCACCGACGGAAATATTTATGGAGAACGGTTTCACACCATTTCCAGCCTGAGCGAGTCGCCGGTCCTGGCTGAAAAACTGCTGGCAGGCACCTCCGATGGTAATGTTTGGCGCCGTGAGCCCAATGGAACCTGGTTTAATATTTCATCCGGGCTGCCTGACCGGTATGTGACAGCTGTGATCGGGTCCCCTACCCTGTCGTCGCGGATATTCACTGCACACTCCGGATTCCGCGATAATGAGAATATTCCGCATGTCCATCGTACAGACGACAATGGCAATACCTGGGTCGACATAAGCGGAGATCTTCCGAACCTTCCGGTAAATGATCTGTATGTCCTGGAAGACCATGCAGACAGCGTATTGTTTGCAGCCACGGATGCCGGTGTATATTATACCATCAACAGTGGTAGTAACTGGTTTCGCCTGGGTACGAGCCTGCCCTTCGTACCTGTTTTCGATCTTGAACTCAATCCTGTCCGCCGGGAGCTCCTGGCAGCTACTTACGCCAGAGGCCTTTGGACCTTCCCGGTAGATTCAGTGTTTGCGCTGGCACCGGACGCGACAGTCGCTGTGAACGGAATGATCCGGACCGAAGACGGGAACGGGATATCCAAAGTTCGGGTTTGTTCAGACCCGGTACAGTTGACCGGCATATCGGGCGCTTATGAAATCCTCTCCAATGCTGCCTGCCTGAACAACGATCTGACTCCAATACGTAACGACAACCCGATCAATGGTGTCAGCACCTTTGACCTGGTCCTGATAAACCGGCACATCCTTGGAATAGAAGCACTTGGGTCTCCGTACAAGCGGATCGCCGCCGACGCCAATAATTCCAGATCCATAACCACCTTTGATATTGTTACACTCCGGAAACTGATCCTGGGGATCGATACATCATTTTTAAACTCCAACTCCTGGCGGTTTATTCCGGAAGACTATGTCTTTCCTGACCCGGAAAACCCGTTTCTCCAGGTATTTCCAGAAAGTGTAAACATCGGCCAGGCAGGATTTCCCGTTTCAGCCAACTTTATTGGTTTAAAGATGGGGGATGTGAATGGCAATGCAATTCTCGATCTGCAGGAACCAGCATCAGACCGCGGGAAAGCTCCCTGGATAATGGCCGTGGAGAACCAGGTTTTCAAGGCAAACGAGATAGTGGAAGCCGTGTTTTCTGCCCCGTCAGTTGAATGGGTGGCTGCGCAGTTCTCGGTTCAATATGATCCGGTTCAACTGGAACTGATCCGCATAGAGCCCCTGGCCCCAGGCATAAGCGCAGATAATTTTGGCCTGCAACCTCAGGCACAACCTTGTTTTACAGCCAGTTTTGAACGCATGGAACCCAAAACACCCGCGCCGGTTCAACAGAATACTCCACTGTTCCGGGTGTATTTTCAAACCAAAAATGCCGGAACGCTCCGGTCCGGTCTTCATCTCGGGTCTGGCCCAACCCCTGCCGCTGCATTTAGGAATAATGGTACTGTATTGCGCCCGGAACTGGAATGGCGACAGCCGGTGGCTACACTCCCCGCAGGCGTTCAGCTATTCCCCAATCCGTTTGGAGGGGCTGGCTTTTGGTTGAACACGAACCTTGAACAGGAAGGAAACGGCCGGTTACTGATATATGACAACACAGGCAGGCGCATTCTGCAACAAACTATTCGTACTGACAAGGTAGAGCACGTTACGGCAACCGCATTTCGGGGAAAGGGTGTGTACTGGTATCAGGTACAAATTAGTGGTCAACAGTTTTCCGGAAAGATCATTTACCAGTAGAACTACTGGTGAAACATATGCTCCGCCCCGGCTTCAGCCCCCAAGTCGTTTAGCTATGGCCTCCAGCGTTTCTGCATCACGCGCGATCCAGGCCGTGTCGCCAATGATCACAACAGGGCGCTCGATCAAAATCGGGTAATCTACCATTGCCTGAATATACTCCTCATCAGAAAGCGGTTTTCCGGCAAAATGCTCCCGAAAGACGGCTTCTTTGGTTCGGATCAATTCCAATGGTTTGATATTTAACTTACGGAGCAAAGTCCGGATCTTATCTGCAGTCGGCGGTGCTTTCAGGTACTCCACTACCTCGACATCAATGCCGGCTTCCTCCAATGCTTTTAATGCGGTTCTGCTTTTCCCGCAACGGGAGTTATGGTATATCGTAGTCATGATCTGAATTTTTTCTTGTACCGCGGAGACGCTAAGACGCAAAGAACGGAGCTCCGCGTCTTAGCGTCTCTGTGGTGAAGAAAGTTGTTGCGCCAGGTTATAAATTTCTCATACGACAACCGCACCTGCTTAATGCCCGCATACACATTTAGCCTCCTGGCAGGTATGGCTCATCCCGGCACCATTGATCTGGCTTCCTGGCAGCTGAAACCAGAACGGCTCCCTTTCCCGGTTGTAGTTACCGGTCTCATTGAGGGTTTCAGCATCATATAATCTGCCGTTAACCATCACGTACCGGATCATTTCCGAATTACGGATGTCTTCCAGCGGATTTTTATCCAACACCAGCAGGTCAGCCAGTTTACCCGGCGCCAGCGAACCGATCTCTGCATCCATGCCCAGATATTTGGCGCCATTGATTGTAGCACATTTAAGTGCCTGCAGGTTGGACATTCCGCCCTGCGCCAGCATCCAAAGTTCCCAGTGCGCGCCAAGGCCCTGTAACTGCCCATGCGAACCAAGGTTAATATTGATCCCGGCATCCTGCATTTTTTTCAACTGCCGGCTCACCAGAATATGGCCATTTTCATATTCTTCCATCGGGATCATCTCCCGGTGCCGCGAACGCTGATCGAGCACATGTCGGGGTGTAAAAGTCAGAAGCCGGGGATGTTTCCAGACTTCATCCTTCTGGTACCAGTAATACTCGCCATTGACGGCGCCATAACACACAATAAGTGTGGGAGTATTGTGTGCCCGGGTGGCCCCCCATAGTTTAAGCACATCGTTATAAACCGGCGCAACCGGCAGGTTGTGTTCCACCCCGGTATGCCCATCCACTACTTGCGTCAGGTTGTGATAGAAGAACGAACCACCTTCCGGCATAACCTCCATTTGCAGTTCCCGGGCAGCCGCAATAACCTGCTGCCGCTGGTTGCGCCGCGGCTGGTTGTAGCTCTTGACAGAAAAAGCGCCCCAGGCTTTAGTCCGGCGCAGCGTACTACGGGCATCATCCAAACTATTGATCGGCGCTTTAAAATCACCATCGGCTCCATAAAGGATCGTTCCGGTGCTGTATAAACGCGGACCTAACATCCTGCCGGCACGGATCATTTCTGCATTGGAAAAAGCCATTTCCGAATTGACCGACGGGTCATGCATGGTCGTCACTCCAAAGGCCAGGTTCGCATAATACTCCCACTGCTTTTGTGGATTCAGACCGTAGCGAAAGTTGCCTGAATGGCTGTGCACATCCACTATTCCGGGCATGATCGTTTTGCCCTTGCAGTCGATCCAGACGCCTTTGAACGATTGTCGATTAAACCGGTGCCGGAATTCCGTTCGGGTACCGACAAAAGCGATCCTGTTTTGGTCCACTACCACCACACCATTCTCGAACACCTTGTCACCTTCCATGGTCAGTATCCGGGCATTATCAAACACGACACTACCTTCCGGAACATCGCTTTGCAGGGTGAGCCCGATCTTCAGTCCGGATTCCGGAAGTGGCGGCAAACTGTCCGGTGCGCCGGGGAGGAAGGAGAAGCGGTCTGTGAGGTCCAGTGTAAAGTATTCGTCTCCGAGTGTATAAAACAGTTTTTTACTATCCTGGCTCCAGTGCAGGTTATATCCGGCATCTTTGGCCACCTGACTGACCGGGAAGGCCTTGGTACTGCCGGCAAGTTCAACCGATTGTCCGGGGCCTGGCATGGCACACACATATCCCTTGTGCAATTCGGTGAAGGCCAGCCATTTCCCATCTGGCGACGGCACCCATTGATTGACATACTTACTGTTGAACAACTCCCGTTTCTCCTGGCCTTGCAGGTCAACAGAAACCAGGGCTTTCTTCAACCCGCCAAACAAGTAACCGCCCGTACTGATAAAAATACGTTTACCATCAGCACTGAACTGTGGGTTATTACCCGAGTTGGTAACAAAGGAGCCATTTACAGGCTTGCCATCTTTCAGGGCCGATTCCAATTCCAGGGTATAAATACCGGGTTTGGGGTCGGTACGTACAGGACCATGTTCGTCATTCCCGTTTTGCAACTCAAATACCAATTGCAGGCCACCGGGAGAGAATGCGGGGGTACGGTATATACCGGGAAGAGTATTCAGGGGTTTGGTATTGCCCGTAGCAACATCCAGCAGCCAGAGCCGGCCTTTTTCAACATCATTCCACGAAACATATACCAACATGCGTCCGTCGGGCGAAAACGCCGGCTCAAACTCCAGCTGGTCTTTCAAGACACCTGAAGCGGTATAACCGGATCGCACCAGCAGTTCGGGGTTTCCGTCGGGCAGTATCTTTTTATACAATTTGCCAGCGGCATTGAAGACAAGGATTTTGCCATCCGGGCTTGTTGTTGCCTGCCGGATGGCCCGGGCTGTAAATTCCGGCTCATACACCTTGTTTTGAAACTGCAGGGTCTCCGCCACTTTGGTCGCTACGCTACACTGGAATGGCACCTCATGAACCGCAACCTGGGGCAGGTCAGCGGAAGTATGCTGATCTGTTGGCGACAGGTTTGCCCAATGCCAGGTCACGCGTTGGATCTTTCCCCCGGCCCAAATAAAGATCTCCGACATCTGGCCTGCACGCGACATCCGGTCGGACGCCCATGCAAAACCCGGATAGCATCCAAAGATCGTCCAGGCTTCCTGCTGGTCTTTGTCCAGCTGATCATATATCTGGTATTCCCTGCCGGTAGCCAGGTTCCGGATGAACAACACAGATTTGGTATCCACCCGCCGGACAAACGCCAGCCACTCCCCGTTCCGGCTGATCTGCGGACGGCAGGCGCCACCTGAACCGCCCGTTACCCGCTCGGTTTCTCCTTTTTCACGGTCATACCGGCTGATCACGAAGATCTGTTTCAACGGGTCTTTGTTATATTGAAAAAAGCCACCGGGGTACATGTCCTCACTATAATACACATACCGGCCATCTGGGCTGACGACAGGTTCGTTGACGTCCTGCTGATCGTTTTTGCGTTTGGTCAACTGCACACCTGAACCACCGGAAATATGATACATCCACATTTCGCCAGCACCAAGCGAGCGGGTACTCGTGAAATGTTTACGCGCAATAAAGTATTGGCCATCGGGCATCCAGCAGGGATTATTCAATAGCCGAAAATCTTCCTGCGTGACCTGACGGGCATCTGAGCCATCGACATTCATGACCCAGATATTATCACCGCCACCGGCATCACTCGTAAACAACAACTGTTTCCCATCTGGAGAAAACCGGGGTTGCACCTCCCATGGAATACCTGCCCGAATACAGGTAGCGGTACCGCCCGATACCGGCATGGTGTAAATATCTCCCAACAGATCAAAAGCCAGCGTTTGACCGTCCGGGCTCAGGTCCAGGTTCATCCAGGAGCCTTCCTCGAGTGTAAAACTGACCTCTTTATAGGAGATCCCTTCCGGACTCGAAACATCCCACTTCTCTTTTTCTTTCTGTGCAAAGGCTGGTGTCAACAAACACAACAGTCCAATAATGAGTATAGATTTTTGCATATTTTGATTATTTGCAGGCATAATTACGAAGATTCTGAACAACGGTACATTGGTTCCAGACGAAAACAATACAGGAGTTGCTCTGTAACAGAGCAACTCCTGTGTATGTACGTAGTATTTAAACCGTCAGCATCAGCCAGCCCGGAACCGGGAACTGATACCATCCGGACAAACTGCAGGCTTATTCCGGATATCCGTTCTTCGCCCAACACATCAGGATGTTCAAAGAAACTGCCGGCAACTTGACACCACCTTTCGGCATTGGCTCACACTCATCTCCATGGTTGATGGCACACAGCACAGCCTTCGTTTCAAATGCGGCCTTAGCTCCGGCATAAGTGGAGAAGTTAATACCATTTTCCTGTGTAGTGGCATCATGACAACCCACAGTGGCACAACTACCGTCCAGAACTGCCTTTACGGCAAATGTGTAGGTATTAGCACCAATATCGATCTGGGAACAGTCTGCATCTGCCAGGTAATCTTTTTTCTCCTCTTTTTTACAGCCTGACCAGGCGAGTCCGAGGATCAGGGTGCAAACCAGGCTAATTGCGACGGGTATTTTCATAGTAAACAAGGATTTGATAAAAGTGAATCGGTTAAACATGAATCGGTTGAAAGAGTCGCTAAAATATCAGGACTCCAACGGAAAACGAGAAAAATTTGTCCATAGTGCCAATAACGGCAGATTGGGGAACTAAACAGACCTGACACTCATGAGACACAACAAAAACTATCAGGTGTGGTTTTGTAGACAAACAGTATATTAGCACGTATGCAGAACGACAATATCCTGGATAATTTTGATTTTGACGACAGCCCGTATTTTGAGGAAGATTCCGGTGAGGTGGTAGCAAAGTTTTACTCGGCTATGGAAGCGGATGTTGCGGCAGCACGGCTGCGCGCCGAAGGGATACCTTGCTTCATCGCTAACAGTACGTCACAATCTGTACTTCCGCACCTGCAACTACTGGTGCGTTTGCATGTCCGGCCTGTAGATGCTTCGCGGGCAAGGGTCATCCTCGCCGAGGCTGCTATTGATACTGAAGAGCCCAAGGTTGCAACTGCCGACACCAGTGTATTGACCATCCTGGCTATCCTGATCGGCCTTTTACTGGCCATCCTGTTGGTTCGGGCTACCTGGGGACTGTATTAATAGTTCAGGGATCCGTTACTTCAACTTTTCCAAACAGGTCAAATGCCTCAGCAGAAGTGATCCGGACCGGGGCAAAATCGCCGATCCGTACATAATTGGATGCAGCATCAACCAGCACTTCATTATCCACCTCAGGGGAGTCCGCTTCCGTCCTGCCGATAAAATAGGCGCCTTCCTTACGGTCAAAAAGTGTCTTGAATACCTTTCCGACCTTCGCTTCATTTTTAGCGAATGAAATATCCTGCTGGACATCCATCAATTGCTGTGCCCGCTCTTCCTTGACCGCTGCCGGCACATCATCCTCCACTTCATATGCCCGTGTGTTTTCTTCATGCGAGTACTGAAAAACCCCAACCCGTTCAAACTGCTGTTCCTCCACAAAATCAACCAGCGTCTGAAAATCTGCATCTGTTTCGCCCGGGTGCCCAACCAGAAACGTAGTACGGAGGGCAATACCAGGTACCTTAGCCCTGATCTGATCCAGTAACTGCCTGGTTTCATCCCGTGTGATCTGCCGGCGCATGGCTGCAAGCACCGGGTCACTGGCATGTTGCAGGGGCATGTCCAGATAGTTACAGATCTCCGGCCGCTCTGCCATGACATCCAATATTTCCAATGGAAACTTACTAGGGTAAGCGTAATGCAACCGGATCCATTCTATGCCTTCTACATCGGCAAGCGCGTGCAACAGTCGCGGCAGCTCCCGTTTTTTATACAGGTCAAGGCCGTAATACGTCAGTTCCTGGGCGATCAGCATGAGTTCCTTTACGCCCCGCCGCGCCAGGTTCCGGGCTTCCAGCACCAACTCCTCCACCGGCCGGCTGACATGCCCGCCCCGCATCAACGGGATTGCGCAAAAGGAACAGGTACGGTTACACCCCTCTGATATTTTCAGGTAGGCGTAATGCGGGAGCGTGGTGATCTGACGTTCACCGAGCAGTTCGTATTTATAGTCCGCGTCTAGGCGCGCCAGCAATGCCGGCATTTCCAGTGTTCCGAAATAGGCATCCACCTCGGGAATTTCCTGCTCCAGATCATCCTTATACCGCTGAGAGAGACAACCGGTCACAAACAGTTTGTCGATCTTACCAGCCTTTTTAAGCGTTGCGTGTTCGATAATGGCATCCACACTTTCCTGTTTTGCCAGGTCGATAAACCCGCAGGTATTGATCACGACAATATTGGCCCCGGCATTTTCCTGTTCATGCGTCACCTCATAATCGTTGCCACGCAATTGCGTAATGAGGTTTTCGCTATCCACCAGGTTTTTGGAGCATCCCAGGGTAACAATATTGATCTTATCCTTCCGAATCGTCTTGGTTTTCATAAAATAGCACCAACCGGGTATTTTCCCTGACATTGTCCCGGTTTTAACACTGCAAAGTTCGCGTAATTCTGTTGGATTTTAGGGATTCCGCTATTTTTGCGCCGCAATGGAGCAACAAAGGATCATCACACTCCTCATTTAAACGCTCCAGAGCACCTTACATGACACAAAAAGACCTGCTTCTGCATCTGGAATCACAGCTCCGGAGCACGCTGGATGAGATCCGCTCCAATTATTCGCAGCAAAGTATCGACCGGTTACAACAGCGAACCAACCCTGATAGTTGGACCCCCCTGGAGATCCTGGCGCACCTGCATCAATATGCCGAAGATTACCTTCCCGGTATTCACCGTGCTATCCATCGTGCAAAAGCGCGTCGCTGGTCACCCGGGCCATCGGTTGAATATACCGCACGCGGTCGCAGGCTCATTAGGCGGGGTAATCCGGAGAACGGAAAACCCTATAAAAGTTACAAGCGGTACAACTTTGGCCAACAGGCCGTGGATCGCTCCATCATCAAAACTTTCCTGATCCAGAATGAACAGTTGCTAAGGACGCTCCAGGCGGCTCAGGATGTAGACCTGAACCGGGCAACTGTGCCTAAAGCGCATTCCCGGATCGGTAAATATACCCTGGGGAATCTGCTGGAATTTCTGGTCCTGCACCAACGCAGGCATCTGGACCAGATCGGCAGAATACTCAACAATGACGTTCCGGTGGGACATTAACTTTCGCAATTCAATCTTACCTGTATCTTCGTGCCCGGTTTTTAGTTCCGTCCGGTTCTCCGGCGGAATAGGTGCCGGCATTCCGACTTTCAAAATAATAGTTTCCAAGGAAGTCGCCCGGATACTGAATAGGGAACACCGGTGTAAATCCGGGGCAGTCCCCGCTGCTGTAAGTTTCAGAAAGCGCCTGTTTCATCAACCTGACCAACCAGGCTACCGAACCATGCGACTTTCAACGTCTGCCATTTCAGCCACTATCCCTATCCCGGATGGGAAGGCGCGCAGACAGGAAACAAGCCAGAAGACCTGCTAACAACCACATTCAAACCAGGCTTCGGGCGAAAGCCGGTTGGCAGCAGCCGGGCATGCCCAGTTGTAGCCTGCCTTTTCCCCGTTTGCCTTTCATTTTTCACCCTTTATCTTCCTTAAAATGAAAGTCAAACTTCCTTTTCTACTTCTTGTATTTCTTTTCCTGCTCCTTTATTCCTGCCAGAAAGATCCGGCCCCGGCTGGTGCCGGACATTACACCTCCGGTCTATTTATCGTTAATGAAGGTCCTTTTGGCGGAGCTGGTAGCATTACCTGGCACAATCCCGAAACCGGCGAAACGGTTCAGGATGTATTCAGCAAGGCCAATGCTGGTGCCGTTCTGGGTGAATTTGTCCAATCCCTTACGCTCCACAATGGTAAAGGGTATATTGTGGTCAATGGCGCCAATAAAGTGTATGTCGTAAACGCCACTACTTTTGAGTTCCTGGATACTATATCCGGACTGGCGCTACCCCGGTATTTATTTCCGCTTGATAATGACTTCGGCCTGATCAGCCAATGGGGAGCGGACGGCCTGACCGGCAGCGTGGTAAAAGTCGATCTCAATACCCTGCAGATCGTCCAATCCATTCCCACAGGAAAAGGTCCGGAAAAAATGATCCGGCAACTCGATGGGCTGGTCCTGATTCCGAATTCCGGCGGTTTTGGAACTGATACAACTGTATCCATACTGAATGCAGATAATACTGCCGAACAGGAACGGCTTTCCGTACCTGGTAAAAATCCGGGTAGCGCGGCAGTTGCCGGATTCAGTTCAACCACTCAAACCCCCGCTACTTTTACACTCTGCCAGGGCTCCTACCTGGATCCTGATCCACAGGGCTGGACCGGCACCTTGGACCCTGCCGGCAATATCAGTCTGACTATCCCGCCCTATGGCAACGACCTGTGTGTAGCACCCGATGGACGCACCATGTATTTCACTGCCGGTGGAAAGGTTTACACACTACAATACAGTGGGTTGACAGCCTGGCTGGATCAGCCGGCATACGGCTTGGCCTGCGACCCTAAAACAGGCTACCTCTACTGTGCAGATGCAAAAGATTTCAACTCAGCAGGCGAAGTGGTTGTTTATACTGCCGAAGGTGAACGAGTCGGGGCATTTCCAACGGGCATTGCTCCGGGAGAGGTAGTATTTATACCATGATCCTTCCGGAAGGA
>SBHD01000158.1 GCA_006226345.1 Bacteroidota bacterium
TCCGCCGTTTGCGGATTGGCATCAGAAATACGAACCTCCGGTGGCGGCATCCGTTTGGTGCGGTCAGGTATCGTATTGTAGTACAGATCAGGGAAGGTCTGGTAGTTTTGGCGGTCGTATACCAGTTTGTTCGCCTTTTCCGCCTTCAATGGCCTGCGGGTATAACTGTATGCGCCATCGAGCCAGGGCGAAACGATCCCGGAGCCCAGATCGAGCCAGGCATACCCTTCATCACGGGTATCTTCATTAAAATGGTGCAGCAACAAACGGGCATCCGGGGCAATGGCCCGCTCTTCCGGATCAAGCCGGATATAGCGATACCGGACATGATCTTCCCGGCCCTGTGTCAGTCGCCGGGGTTCGGTCTTCCCGGTTGGATCGATCTGCCAGATATCGTATCGGTCGTATATCAACAGTGTGGCATCACCGTTCAGCCAGCCGGCCATCCCATAGGCGGGCGGATCGGACGGGGTATTGTGTTCGGTGTTGAAAAAACAACTGGCCTGATTGAAGGTCAGCTGGCGCGTTTTGTTCGGCCCGGCACTCCAGGCAAACCAGGCCGTATCCGGGTAGCTCCACCAAAGGATAAAATGCGCATCCGGAGACAGGCTGGGGCTACAAGGCAGGTTTTCAGCGATCTTCTGGCGGATACCGGTCTTCAGATCAACAGCATACACATCGCGGCGCGGATAACTTTCCCACTGCCGGTAGAGTCCGTACGGCTCATCTGTATAGGCCAGTGCAAGCCCCGCTTCGCGCTGCTCCTGAAAGCGCCAGTCTGGAAGATCCGGATCACCGAGCGGCACGAATTTGTTCCCATCTATATGGTACACGACCGGGTAGCTGCGTTTTTTATCTGTTGACAGACTGTTTTCCAGTTCCGTATACAGGCGGTTGCTGTTCCAGGCCCAGACTTCTACGTTTACGATCTCCTCCGACAACAAACTGGTATCGGGCAAGGGCAGCTGGGGAGCGATGCCGAAGTACAGCTTTTCTCCATCCTCGCTAAAGACCGGCCGGGCATGCTCGCTGATATTCCAGCCGGTCCGTTCATCCGAAAGGAATACACTGCCGGTGTCGGCCAATACGATCGCCTGGTCAAGCGAATCCGTCCAGTAACACAACTGCCAGGGGCGGATCCGGGCTTTGGACGTATCGGTATCAGCCAGAAATGCCGTCTGCCGGCCCCAATCGTCGAGGGCCAGCTGGGCAAACTTGCCCTTTTCAAACTGAAACAGCGGCTTTAACTGCCGGTCGGCGCAGGTAAAACGGTACACGCCCGCCGGAAAGGAAGAGTCGCGACCAGTGGAATAAGCCAGCATATTGTCACCGCGTTTGGCAAACCGGTATTCCCGGACGAAGTATATGGTATCGGTAGCTTCGCTGCCGAGTTGCCGCAGGACGAGTCTGGAGCCATTTTCCTTCGCATCCTCCTTTTTGACCTTCTTCTTATCCTTTTCCTGCTCAGCCGGTTTTTCCGCACGGGTACTGTCGGGTGCCGCTTTTTTTTCTTTCGGTGGTTTTACCGGTTCCAGTTGATAGGCCATCCAACCGGCCCATTTTTCTGGGAGTGCATAGGACTGCACATCCGGTATCGTTTCCATCTGGCCCGTTGTCAGGCTATAGATGGCCAGGGAGTCTTTGGGCAGGTCATCTTTTTTGACTTTCCGGCGGCGCTGCGCCTTGAGTGTATCCAGGTGCGGCTTCACCTGGAAGACCAGGTACCGGGAATCGTATGTAAAATTCGGAGACACCGCCCGCTCAAACCGGATAGTCTGCCGGGTTTTGGCATTCCACAGACACAAGACATTATCGCCTTCCGTAGTGGGCGCAAGCAGATAGGCTACCCAGTTCCCGTCGGGTGTGATCCGGGTATCGGATATCTTTTTCCAGCGTTGAACATCGTCTAGCTCCAGGGCTTTCTTTTGAGCAGGCAGGATAACCGGGAAAAGGAGGAGGAAGAACAATCCAAGGGATCTCATAAACGGTAATTTTAGAAACGGTTTTGGAACTGATTAAAAAATTGGGCGGAACAGGCAAAGAAAAGAAAAGTCCTGTATTAGTAAAAACAACAATGTTTCAGCGGTGCTCCAAATGGCTAACGGCTCATTTTCCAGCGTTTGTGACTCCACAACCAGTTTTCCGGCTGTTCGCGAATGATCTGCTCGATATGGGCGGCATAAGCACGGGTAATATCGGTTTCATTGGCCTGTTCCGGGTTGAGCCAGACCTCCTGGTAGGTCAGTTCGTAATATCCGCGCCGCACTCGTTGAGAATGGAAGTACAGGACCGGGTATTTGAACCGGCGGGCAAAAAACTCGATACCCGGCATAAAGGCCGTGTCCCGGTTGAGGAACGGCAACCATTGGGCGCTCTTGCGGCTGGAAGGCGACTGGTCTCCCACCAGGATAAACATAGCAGGCTGCTCTTGGTACCGGCGGAGTGCCTTGTACGTATCGTCCATGCTCACCATCTCCGCGCCGCCGCGGGTCCGCCGTTTGTTGTAGTACTGATCAATACGGCGGTTCGAAAGAGGTTTATACGCCGTCACTACCTGTCCCCGGACCGGTTCGGGTATGGTCAGGCAGGGCCATTCCCAACTGCTGATGTGGCTGCCGGCCAGGATGACCGGACGGCCCGCATCCAGG